>CAJQNW010000088.1 GCA_905479765.1 uncultured Tepidamorphus sp.
GTCGGCCGGCTCGGCGAGCCGGAGGATCTCGAAGGCGCGCTGCTTCTGCTGGCTTCCGATGCGGGGGCCTTCATCACCGGCCAGACGGTCTTCGTCGACGGCGGCTATACGGCAGGCTGACGACATGGGCGAAGGACACAATCCGTCATGCTGATCCAGGTTCTCAACGGCATCGCCTATGGCGGGCTGCTCTATCTTCTGGCGGTCGGCCTCGTGCTGATCTTCGGCCTGCGCGAGATCGTCAATTTCGCGCATGGCGCACTCTTCATGCTCGGCTCGTATATCGGGTTCTCGATCGCCGCAGTCTTCAACTTCTGGCTCGGGCTGGCGGGATCGCTGGTCGCGATGACGGTGATCGGCATCTTCCTCGACGCCGCCGTCCTGCGGCCGTTGCGCAAACACGACCACATGGTCACGGTCCTCGTTACCTTCGGCATCCTTCTTGTCCTGGAGGCCTTCGCCACCGCCGTCTGGGGAAAGTCGTTCCGCTCGATGTCCGCGCCCGACTTGCTCTCGGGCACCGTGCAGATCGCCGGCGAGCCGTTTCCGGTCTACAGGCTGTTCGTCATTGGCGTCAGCCTCTGCGTTGCGGCCGGGCTCACGGCCTGGCTTCGGTTTTCGCGCGTCGGCCTCTACGTCCGCGCCTCCAGCGTCGATCCGACGACAACGGCCATTCTCGGCGTCGATACGGATCGTCTGAGCCTCATCGTGGTCGGCCTCGGCACCGGCCTTGCCGGCCTGTCCGGGGTGGTCGCCGCGCCGCTGATGGCGCTGTCCCCGACGATGGGCAACTACATCCTCATCGAGAGTTTCATCGTCGTGGTCGTCGGCGGGCTGGGCAGCTTTTCCGGCGCGCTCGCCGCCGCGCTGCTGATCGGGCAGATCCACAATTTCGGTGCGATCTACCTTCCGTGGGCTTCGACCATGCTGCCGTTCCTGCTGATGGTCGGCGTGCTCATCTGGCGCCCGACCGGATTTGCGGGCAAGCGCACATGAGCATCGGTGAATCGCAATTGGGCGGGGTTGGCGTGCGGATGGCCCAGCAGCGCTACAGCTGGATCTTCGGCCTTGCCGCGCTGGCACTGGTGCTCGGCATCGCCGCGCCGCATCTCATCGCCTCGCTGCTCTGGATGTCGCTTTTGACCCAGGCCGTCGTGGACATGATGCTTGCGACCAGCGTCGGTATCCTGGTGCGCCAGAACGGGCGGATCAGCTTCGGTCAGGCCGCGTTCTTCGGACTTGGCGCCTATACGTTCGGCGTCATCGCGGCGCGCGAGATCGCTTCGCCCGAACTGGCGCTGCTCGCCGGGCTGGTGCTGCCGACGGTCGTCGCCTTCCTGCTCGGCCTCGTCATCGCGCGCATTCCCGGCGTCGCCCACGCCATGCTGACGCTCGCGGTCGGCCAGGCACTCTACGAAGTCGCGTTCAAGTGGCGTGCGCTTGCGAACGGCGACGACGGCATGAGCGTGCGGATGCCCGACACGATCTTCGGCATCGACAGCGACGTCTTCCAGTCGCCCGCGACGATGCTGGTCATCTGCTGGTCGCTTCTCGTGCTCATGTTGCTCGCGCTCTCGCTGATGGCCCGCAGTCCGTTCGGACAGCTCACCGAAGTGATCCGCGAGAACGACGAGCGCGCGCGCTTCATCGGCTACGGCACGACGCTGCCGCGCGCCATTATCTACGGCGTCTCCGCCTTCATCGCGGCGACCGCCGGTATCCTGCAGACGCTCTACGACGGCTACATTTCCCCCCAGATGCTGCACTGGAGCGCTTCCGGTATGGCGATGATCATGGCGATCGTCGGCGGACCCAGGATCCTCTGGGGACCGGCCCTGGGCGCTTTCGTCCTGTTCTTCTTCAAGGATATCGCGGGCGATGCGACGGAGTACTGGCCGGCTCTCGTCGGCGGGACGCTCATCGCGGTCACCCTGTTCCTGCCCGAGGGCTTCGCGGGCCTCATCATTCGCCTGACCTCAAGGGCCGTCAGGCGGATCAAGGGAGAGCGGCCATGACGACTGCTCTCGAGGGACGCAATCTGAGCCGTGCCTTCGGCGGCTTCCGGGCGCTCGACGATGTCGATATTGCCGTGGAGAGCGGCGAGATCCGCGGGCTCATCGGTCCCAACGGCGCCGGTAAATCGACGCTGATCGACGTTTTGTCCGGCCGCGCCGAGAACTGGTCCGGGCAGATCCGGCTGAACGGAGAGGACATCACGCGCCTCAAGGTTCAGGACCGCCGCCATCGCGGCCTCGCACGCTCCTTCCAGCGCACGAACATCTTCCCCGCCATCGCCATCGGCACGCAACTGACCGTCGCGTCCAGGGCACTGGGCGAAACCGGCCTGTCGGACGTGGTCGAGGCGCTCACCCTTGGGCATCTGCTGGACCGGCGCGCGGACGAGGTGAGCTACGGCGACCAGAGGCGGCTGGATCTCGCGCTGGCCCTTGTCGGCCGGCCGCAGGTTCTGCTGCTCGACGAGCCGGCCGCCGGCCTCACCGTGGAAGAGTCGCTCAAGCTAGCCGAAATTCTCCGTGACCTGGTGCGCCGCTGGGGCCTCACCGTGCTCATCGTCGAGCACGACATGGAGGTCATCTTCTCGATCTGCGACCGCATCACGGTCCTGCACCTCGGCAAGATCCTCGCCGAAGGCGATCCCGGCGAGATCAGGCGTCACCCCTCCGTCGTTTCCGCCTACCTGGGATCGCAAGCATAATGCCGCTCCTCGCATTCGATCACGTCGACGCCACCTACGGCCAGGCCCGTATCCTCCACGGCGTCACCTTCCATGTCGATCCGGGCGAACGGGTCGCGGTGCTCGGCCGCAACGGCGTGGGAAAGACGACAATCGTCAACACGCTGTGCGGCGTCGCCGACATCCAGGCCGGCGCTATCGTGCTCGGCGGTGAGCGCCACACCAGCCCGCGGCATTACCTGGCCGCGCGCTCGGGCATCGCCATCGTGCTTCAGGGCAGGGGGATCCTGCCCAATCTCACCATCGAAGAGAACCTGTTGCTCGGCGCCTCGGTCGATCGGCCGGGCCGCTGGGACCTGGGCGCAGTCTACGACCTGTTTCCGATCCTCGGCGAGCGGCGCCAGAGCCCCGGTCTCGGGCTGAGCGGCGGCCAGCAGCAGATGCTTGCGATCGGCCGGGCACTCATGGCCAACCCGAACCTGCTGGTGCTCGACGAGCCGAGCGAGGGGCTCGCGCCCGTCATCATCGACGAACTGGCCGATCTCTTCCGCCGTCTCGCGGACGAGGGCACCGCCATCATGCTCATCGAGCAGAACATCGGCCTGATCCAGCGGGTGGCCAGCCGCTACTACGTTCTTTCGAAGGGAACCGTCGTTGAATCCGGTGATCTCGCCGGCATGACGACACAGCAGTTGCAGGACCACATCACGATCTGACGGTCCGCACCGGGAGGGATGTCCGTTCCGGGGCAGCAGGCAAGAAGGCCTCTGCCGAACCAAAATAGTGAAGGGAAGGAAATGTACGTGACTATGATAAATCGCCTACGCACCGGAGCGGCCATCGCCGCGACCGCCGCCCTCTTTGTCGGCGGCCATACCGCCCACGCGGCGGAAACACTGAAGATCGGCGTTCCGACCGATCTCTCGGGCACCTATGCCGATCTCGGCAACCAGGTGATCCGCGCCGTCGAATTCGCCGTCGACGAAGCCAACGCCGGCGGCAACTCGGTGGAGTACAAATCGCTCGATACGGAAGCCAATCCCGAAAATGCCCGCCGGCAGTCGGAGAAGCTTATCCGCGATGGCTATCCGATCATCCTCGGCCTGATCGCCTCGGGTGAAGGTCTTGCTATCGCGCCGATGATGGAACGCTGGGGCGGCCTCTATGTCTCGACCATCAACAAGGCGGACGGGCTGACCGGCGAGGCGTGCGAAGCACGCGTCTTCCGCGTCAACACGCAAAGCGCGATGGACGCGCTGACGATCAAGCCCTGGCTTGATGAGCGCAAGGAAAAGAAGTGGGCCGTGGTCGCAGTCGACATCGCCTGGGGACAGGGTTCCAGCGCGGCCTTTGCAACGACCGCCGAGTCGGCTGGCAAAGAAATGGTTGGCCAGTTCTTCATTCCGCCGAACACGAACGACTTCGCGCCGTACATCCAGCAGGTCAAGGATTCCGGCGCCGAGGGGATCTGGGTCGTGCTCGCCGGGCGCGACGCGATCAACTTCGCCCAGCAGGCCAAGCAGTTCGGTCTCATGGACAGTGTCACCGTCGCGGGCCAGAGCTTCACGACCGACAATACGGTCAAGGCACTGGGGGATGTCGCCAAGGGCATCTATGGCATCATCAACTACAGCTCGACGCTCGATACGCCGGAGAACAAGGCCTTCGTCGAGGCGTGGCGCAAGAAGTACGACTCGGATCCGACCAACTTCGAAGGCGAGACCTACGTCGGCATGCAGGTGCTGCTCGAAGCCGTCCAGCGGGCGGGAAGCAACGATCCGGAGGCTGTCGCCAAGGCCATGTCGGGCGGTGAGTTCGACACGATCATGGGCAAGCTCAAGATCCGTGCCGAGGATCATCAGCTGCTGTCGCCGAACTATTTCGGTGTGGTGGAAGAGCAGGACGGTGTCCTGCGGCCGGTCATCACGATGACCGCCACGCCTGATCAGGTCGCGCCGCCCGTGACCTGCAAGATGTAACAGTTACTGCAGAAAACCAAAAAGCGGGCCGGCCCCTTTCCAGGAGGCCGGCCCGCAGCTTTTGAGACGGATAACGCGGTGGTGTCAGGCCCGCCAGGAAACGTGCGACCAGCCCCGTTCCGCGAGCGGGCGCGCAAGCCGGCCGACCTCCATGGCATTCGGTGCGCTGGCCGTTCCCTCCAGGGCCCGCGAATAGACGCCCTGAGCGATCGCGGCGAAGCGAAACAGCGAGAACGCCTTGTAGAAATCGAACTCCGCGATGCCATCGCGCCCGGTGCGGCGGCAATATGCATCGACATAGTCGGCTTCCAAGGGGATGCCGAGGGAGGGCAGGTCGAGGTCGCTGAGCCCACCGAGGTTCGGAGTGGTGCTCGGCAGGTCGTAGATCATGCAGTTGTAGGCGACGTCGCACAGCGGGTGTCCAAGCGTCGCCAGTTCCCAGTCCAGCACGGCCAGAACTGCCGCGCTGTCCGGGGCGAAAACCAGATTTTCAAGACGGAAGTCGCCATGGGCGATGGCGTGTTCCTCGCCGGCGGGAATATGCGCCGGGAGCCAGTCGATCAGCGTGTCGATCGCTTCGATCGTTTCCGTCTCGGAGGCGCGATACTGCTTGGTCCAGAGGGCGATCTGGCGCGCGACATAGTTCTCGGGCCGGCCGAAAGTATCCAGTCCCGCCGCGCGGTAGTCGACGGAGTGGAGGGTGGCCAAGGTCGAATTCATGGAATCGTAGATCGCGGTCCTCTCTGCGACACTGCAGTCCGGCAGTGCCGGGTTGCGGAAGACACGGCCGTCGAGAAAGTCCATCACGTAGAACGGCGTTCCGATTACGTCCGGGTCCTCGCACAGGTGCCGCACCGTCGGCACCGGGACGCCGGTGGGCGCGAGTTTCTCGAAGACGAAGAACTCGCGTTCGATCATGTGTGCGGACGGGAGCAGGTCGCCAGGCGGCTTCTTGCGCAGGACATAACGCCGCGCACCGGTGTCCACGAGAAACGTCGGATTGGATTGTCCGCCGCGGAACTGCGTGATGTCGAAACGGGTGGGCCGTTCCGGCAGCCGGTCCGCCAGATACGCGCGCAGCCCGTCGACGTCGAAACCGTGCCCGTCCCGTATGGCAGTGGTTTCCATTCCCGCGGCAGGGGATGCCTCGGCCCGTTGTTTCATGGCTTCTTACCCTTTTTGTCCGATTGCCAAACTGTCGGACAGAATTTATAAGGGCGGCCAATCGCAGCCGCAAGTTCAAAGCGGTCGTATTCGCCCGAAACCGAAATGCCATTCCAAATGGACCTGGTCCTCACATGACGAGTAAAATCAGGCTGGATGATCTGGAGCGGTTGGTTGGCCAGGAAATTGGTGTGTCCGATTGGGTGGTTCTGGATCAGCCGACCATCGACGCCTTCGCCGACGTTACGCGTGACAATCAATTCATCCATGTCGATCCGGTTGCGTCGGCGGCATCGCCGTTCGGCGGCACCATTGCGCACGGATTTCTGACGCTGTCGATGCTGAGCTATTTCGCCGAGACCGCGCTGCCCGTGATCGCGGACACCGAAATGGGCGTGAACTACGGCTTCGACACCATCCGGTTCCTCGCGCCCGTGCCGTCGGGCTCCCGCATCCGGGCGCGCTTTGTGCTGAAGAGCGCTGCTCTGCGTGGCAGCGACCGGATACAGAACCGCTACGAGGTGACGGTCGAGATCGACGGCTCGGACAAACCGGCTCTCGTCGCCGAATGGATCACACTGGCGGTGCTTTCCGCCGCCGCGACTTCCCTGACTGCATGAGGTTTAGCACATGACAATCCGCTTCGACGATCGGGTCGCTATCGTCACCGGCGCCGGCAACGGTCTTGGGCGCTGCCACGCGCTCGGTCTTGCGGCTCGTGGCGCCAAGGTCGTCGTCAACGACTTCGGCGGCGCGCGCGACGGCTCGGGCGGTTCGTCCGAGCAGGCGATGAAGGTCGTCGCCGAGATCGAGGCCGCCGGCGGCGAGGCGATCGCCGATCCAGCCGACGTAACCGACGTCGCGGCGGTGACG
>CAJQNW010000089.1 GCA_905479765.1 uncultured Tepidamorphus sp.
GCGGCGACCTTGGCCTGGCTGTTGGCCGAGAAGCCCGACTTCGGCATGTCGCCCGCGATGCTAGAATCGCCGACCACGAAGATGTTCTCATCCGCCTTCGAGCGCATCGAATAGGGATCGATCGGGCAGAAGCCCGAGTCGTCGGTGAGCTCGGCCTGGATGGCGATCGCGCCGGCCTTCTGGGCGGGAATCACATTGACCAGCGCGCCCGTGAAGGTATCGAAATCGGTCTCGACCGTGCCGGCGGCCGGATCGACGCCCTTGATGCCGCCGTGCACGTCGGGGCCGTACCACTCGACCATGCCGGGATAGTGGCTCTCCCAGCCCTCCTGGAACAGGCCCTGCTTGGAGAACTTCGGCTTCGGATCGATGATGATGACCTTGGAGTCCGAGAAACCCTTCTCCTTCAGCACATGCGCGAACATTGAGGCGCGCTCGTAGGGGCCGGGCGGACAGCGGTAGGGATTTGGCGGCGTGACCATGACGATCTGCTGGCCGTTCTCGATTGCATCGAGCCTGGATTTCAGCAGTTCGGTCTGCGGACCCGCCTTCCAGGCGTGCGGCATGACCTGGGCCGCATCCTCGGAATAGCCCGGCACGGAATCCCAGATCAGGCTTATACCCGGCGACACCACCAGCCGGTCGTAGGCAATGCGGCTGCCGTCGGCCATGACGACTTCCCTGGCTTCCCGGTCGACGGCCTCGGCCGTCTTGTTGACGATGGTGATCCCGTAGTTCGAGGCGAGCTTCTCGTAGTCGTGGTTGATCGACTCGAACGTGCGGTATCCGCCCAGATAGAGGTTCGAGAAGAAGCAGGTCGTGTATTGCGGATTGGCCTCGATCAGGGTGACGTCGATGGCCCCTTTGGAATCCTTGGCGATGTAGCGGGCCGCCGTCGCGCCGCCCGCCCCGCCGCCGATGACGACGACCTTCGGCCGCCCCTGGGAGCGAAGGTACGCCGGCATCGCAAGGCTCAGCCCGACGGCACCGGACAACATCATGAAAGTGCGGCGTGTCTGTTTCGTCATGGTTTCCTCCCTGAAATCCCCAGCTATGATTATTGCGGAGACAGCTGCCCGAAATAGGCGGCCAGCGCCGCGACTTCCTCGTTGCCGAGATTCGATGTGACCATCCGCATGACCTGGTGGCTGCGGACGTTGGTCTTGTATTCAAACAGCGCGCGCACGAAGGCGTCCTTCGGCCAGCCGACGATCGAGGGAATGCCGTCGGCGCGGCCGGACGGCTGGTGACAGGTGACGCATTCAGACGCGAGATACTCGCCGTAGGCCGGATCGCCCTCGATTGCGAGGACGGCGGCGCCGATTTCGGCGCGCGGCGCAGCGGCGGCGGACGGATCAGATGCCGGGTCGAGGGCGGCGGCCTGCTTCAGATAGGCGATCAGGTCGGCGCGATCGGCCGCATCCTCCATGCCGCGGAACGACATGCGGGTGCCGGGCACCATCTCCTGGGGCTTGGCGAGATAGGTATCGAGCGCGGTCTCGTCCCAGACAAGGCCCGCGTCGCCCTTGGCCCGCATGGCCGAGGAGTATTTGAAGCCTTCGAGACCGCCAGCGACGCGACCGAACAGCTTGTCGAGATGCGGGCCGACGCCGTTGCGGGCGCCGGCGCCGACCTGGTGGCAGGCCTTGCAGGACTTGAACAGCGCCTCGCCTTCAGCTGGGTCGGGCTCGGCAACAGCGGAACCGCAGGCCAGCGCGAATACGGTGGCGATTGTCGCGGTGATAGGGGCGCGGCCGTTCCGTTTCAGCGCGGTCCTCCCGTCGTTACCGTCCTTGCGGAGCTATGAGCCCCGCAAGGGCGGTTTTTCCCAATCTACGTTACGGTCGAACGATCGTGTAGCCGTCTTCGTCGAGCTCTATCAGCGAAACGACGCCGGCCGGAACCACCTCGACGCCGTCGAGAAGCGGGATGTCCTTCCCTTCCTTCTTGGCCATAGCCTGACGCGTGTTGTTGCACGCCTCGAAAGTGACGTTCGGCATGCTCTGCGCGAAGGATTTCATTCGCTCGCTAACCGGCGAGGTATCGGAGCGCAGCATATGCAGGCCGGCGTTGAACGCGACGATCTTGATGTCGACCTCTTCGCCGGTCTCCGAATAGAGACGCGATACGTTGGCGGCGACATTGAGCACGGTATTCATCTTCTGCGGATCGTTGTCGCTGATCTGCAGAGCGAGTTTGTGGACGCCCTCTTCAGCCACCGAAGCGGTGGCCAGCACGAACAGTGCCGAAAGGGCCAGTGCCAACCTGGCAAATGCTTTCATCGTTTCCTCCTGCCCGGCACGCCACCTTCGTTGAGGTGGCGGCCAATCTATCAATCAAGTTCGAACTTCGTTCGAACGGGCGCGCCAGGTTTCCTGGCGCCCTTTATATGGACGGGCCCTCTTTTCGCGGGGCCCGTTCCGAAGTCCGGTGTCAGTCGACCCCGCCGGCGCCGGCTGCTTCGTCGTCGTCGACGGATCCCGGCGTCACGTCGAGAATGCGCGCGCGCATGACCACCGTCACCGGATCGGGCTTGCAGTCCGTCATGCAGGGCTCGCCCTTGTCGGCGTAGTGCGGCTCCTCGAGCCGGTTGTCGTCGATGAAGGCTTCCTCGTTCGGCAACCTGATCTCGGTGAAGTTGTCCTTCGACAGTTCGAAGTCCTCCTCCGTCACGACGTCGTTCAGATAGAGAACATACGCCGTCAAAGCATAAACGTCATCGTCGGACAGCGATCGGGCGTTGCCGAACGGCATGGCGCGGCGCACGTAGTCGTAGACAGTGGAGAGATAGGGCCAGTAGGAGCCGACGGTCTTCTCCGGCCGCTCGCGGGTCAGTGTGTCCTGTCCGCCGGCGAGCACCGGCCAGCGGCCGACGCCTTCGCCGAAATCGCCGTGGCAGACCGCGCACTGTTCGGTGAAGATCATCTCACCATCGGCGACGGTGCCGCGACCATCGGGAAGGCCCGCCCCGTCCGGGCGCACGTCGATGTCCCAGGCGGCGACCTCCTCGGCCGTGGCGACGCGACCGAGGCCGTGGACACCGCCCTCGCGGGTCGAAGACCCGGCGGTCGCCGGCGCCGCGCTTTCCTCGGCGGCGGACGCCATTTTGGCCTCAGGCTCCTCGGCAGGCGCCGCATCGGCTGCCGTATCCGCCGGCGCGTCCTTTGAGAACGTCGCGAGGTAGGCCAGGACATTGGCGACGTCGTCGTCCTTCTTCAGGCCGGCAAAGGCCATCTTGTTCTTCGGAACGAAGCCGCGCGGATCAGCGAGGTATTCCGAGATCGTCCCGGTGGTCCAGACAAGCCCCTCCTCGCCGGCCTTCGCCATCGCCTTGGAGTACTTGTAGTCGTCGAGACCGCCGGCGGTGCGGCCGAACACGTCGTTCAGCTCCGGGCCGACCTTGTTCCTGGCGTTCTCGCCGACCGCATGGCAGGCGGCGCACTTCTTGAAGACCTTGGCGCCCTTGTCCGCATCGCCGGCGGCGAAGGCCGGGCCCGCCAGTAGTACCAGGGTGCCGGCCGCCAGGAGCGCTTTAAGAGACTTCGACATTTTCGACCGCCCCGTCCGCTTTGACATGCCAGGTCTGGATGCCGTTGTTGTGGTAAATCGAGTTTTCGCCGCGCGCGAGACGCAATTCGTTCTTGGTGGGCTGTACGAAGCCGGCCTCGTCGATGGCGCGGGACTGCAGGAGCAGGTCCGAGCCGTCCCAGTCGATATCGAGATAGAAGCGATGCAGCGCCTTGGGCAGGCTCGGCCCGTCGATGCGCGCGGTCTTCCAGTTGCGGCCGCCGTCGGTGGTGACGTCGACGCGCTTGATGCGGCCCTTGCCCGACCAGGCAAGCCCGGAGATGACCAGCGGTCCCTTGCCGTGGGTGACCGGTGCCTGCGGGCTCGGGCTGGTGATCACGGACTTGACGTCCATCACCCAGGTGAAGCGGCGCGCCTTGCCGTTGGCGAGCAGGTCGGTGTACTTCGCGGTTTCCTCGCGCTGGTGCCAGGGCATATCGCCGACTTCGAGACGGCGCAGCCACTTCACCCACATGTTGCCTTCCCAGCCCGGGACGACCAGACGGAGCGGATAGCCCTGTTCGGGGCGTAGCGCCTCGCCGTTCATCTTGAAGGCGACGAGGCAATCGTCGAGCGCCTTATCCAGCGGGATGGACCGGGTCATGGCGGATGAGTCCGCGCCCTCGGGCATGACCCATTTGGCGTTGGTCTTGATGCCGGCTTCCTGAAGGATCGTCTTCAGCGGCACGCCGGTGTACATGACGCAGTGGACCATGCCGTGCGTGTACTGGCAGCCGTTGAGCTGCGAGCCGCGCCATTCCATGCCGGAATTCGCGGCGCACTCCAGGAAGTAGATGCGATTCTCGCGGGGAAACCGCTTCAGGTCCTCCATGGTGAAGACCAGCGGCGTATCGACCAGACCGTTGATCATCAGCCGCTGCTGGGCGGGATCGATTTCGGCGATGCCGGCGTGATGGCGCTCGAAGCACAGGCCGTTCGGCGTGATGATGCCGTCGAGATCCTGCAGGGGCGTGAAGTTGACCGAGCTTTCGGTCGACGCCGTCAGCCACTCCACGTCGCGGCGCACAACGTTGGCTTCGAATTCGGAGGGGATGCCGTAGGGCCGCGACTGCACGCCCTCGCCAAGGTAGCGGTTCCAGTCCTGGATCTCGGTAATAGCCGGTTCGCTCCCGGCGCCGATTGCGCGCGTCGCGAGCGCCGCGCCACCGGCGGCCAGGCCGGCTGTCAAAAGCCGGCGGCGGTCAAGTCGTGCCGAATCGCCCATTCGTTTCTCCTGGTATCCTTCGGTCGTGGGCCCGATTTATATATTCAGTTTTTTGCATATATAAACGTTTGGACCGCCCGACACAATTCCCGAATATGCCGCCGAAAACCGGCGGGCTGCCGCGCTCAGGCGTTGACGCGGACGGACCGGTTTTCCTCGAGCGTCACGACCGGGTTCTTCGCCAGCCACGCCTCGACGACATCCCAGATCGCCGGTCCCTCGGTATCCTCGTTGACGGAAGCCCAGCCGGATACCGTGTAGTCCCTGCCCGGCTCGATCGCCTCGCCGGTCTTGAACAGCGTCATGTCGGAGATGCGCGAGCCCATGCTGGCATTCGGATCGATCGCGTAGCCCATGCCGCCGACGCGGACCATGTCGCCGCCCTGCTGGTAGTAGGGATCGGGATTGAACAGGTTGTCGCCGACGTCCTCGAGGATGTCCTTGAGCATCTGCCCGGACATGGTTGAGCGGTAGGCCGCCGGATAGGTCATGGCGCAGGCGTTGTGCAGGTCCTCGACCGTGATCGCGTCGCCCGGCAGCAGCGAGGTGCCCCACCTGAATCCCGGCGACAGGGCGATGTCGGCCTCGCGTTCCTCCAGCAGCGCCTGGCAGATCAGGTCGTCGAAGGTGCCGTTGAAATTGCCGCGCCGGAACAAGAGCGTATCGGTGGTGGCGAGCTCGCGGGCGAGCTCGGCTTCATACGGCGCGCGCACCTTGTCGATCAGCGCAGCCATCTCGGCATCCGGCGTGATGACGTCGGAGAAGACCGGGATCAGGCGGTAGCCAAACCCCTGAACGGCACCGTCGCGCACATCGAGATCGACCCGCGAGACGAACTTGCCGTTCGAGCCCGAGGCGATCAGGAGCGTGTCGTTGACGATTACCGGCTCCGGCAGTGCGTCGTGGGTGTGGGCGGTGAGGATCACGTCGATGCCGTCGACGCGGGAGGCAAGCTTGCGGTCGACGTCGAAACCGTTGTGCGAGAGCAGCACCACCACGTCGGCGCCGCCGGCGCGGGCCTCCTCGACGTGGGTCGCAATGTCTTCCTCGCGGATGCCGAACGACCAGCCGGGAATCATCCAGCGCGGATTGGCGATCGGCGTATAGGGAAAGGCCTGGCCGATGACGGCGATCTTCACGCCGCCGCGCTCGAAGGTCTTCATCGCCTCGAAGGCCGGCTCTTCCCATTCGGCGTCGTAGATGTTGGAGCCGAGGAAGGCGAAGGGCAGGCTCTCGACCAGCTCGTTGACGCGGTCGGTGCCGTAGGTGAACTCCCAGTGGCCGGTCATGGCGTCGGGCCGAAGCGCGTTCATGACCTCGACCATGTCGGCGCCGAGCGTCTTGTTGGCCGTATAGCTGCCCTGCCAGGTGTCGCCGCCGTCGAGCAGCAGCATGTTGTCGCCGCGCTCGGCGCGGATGCGCTTGATGATGGTGGCGACCCGGTCCATGCCGCCCATGCGGCCGTAGGTGCGCGCCAGCGCCGTGAAGTCGTCGGAGGTGAGCGCGTAGGCCTCCGGGGATCCCGGCTCGATGTCGTAGAGCGTCAGGAAATCCTTGCCCGTCACATGCGGCGGCAGGCCGGCGACCTCGCCGACGCCGAGGTTGATCGAGGGCTCGCGGAAATAGACCGGCTTGAGCTGGGCGTGGATGTCGGTGATGTGGACCAGCGTGACGTTGCCGACGGGCTGCATCTCCAGCAGCGCATCCTCGCTCAGCCGCTGCTGGGCGAAGGCGCGGGTCCAGCGGCCGGCGGTACCGGGGCCCATGATCGCGCCGGTCGCGACCGCCGCCATCAGAAATTCGCGTCGCGAAATCATCGCTGTCTCCAGGCTCTTCGGCAACATTCAGCCGTGCGAGCAGACGACAGGTCGCCCGCTCCGGCTCGCACCATCGTGGTTATTGCCCGGCGCATCTCCGCCGGTCGAGTTGGCCCGGCGGAGCAAAGGCCCCGCCGCGCATGTGTGTTCTTTGCGGCCGCGCCTTTACTGGCGGACCGCCGGCGTCTCGACGGACAGGCCCGTGCCGCGCCATGTCACGTAGACTTCCAGCGCCATCAGATCGTCGGAGAAGGCGGCCGGATAGGTGGCGCGGGTGTCGCGGATGCAGCCGCGGAAGCGGTTGTGCAGCGACACCATGTTGGACTGCTTCAGCCGGTAGGTCGGAAAGCCGTTGACGTTGCCCTGGCTGAGGTGGTCGGCGCGGATGTAGTTGCCGTTGTTGTCCTCGTGGCAAGTGGCGCACGACATGTTCAGCTGGCCGGTGCGCGTGTAGTAGCGCTCCTTGCCCTGTTCCCACCAGGCCTTCATGTCGCCGGCTTCGAGGTCGACCTTGACCGGCATGCCGAAGGACTGATGCTTGACGAAGGTCACCAGCGCCTTCTGGTCGGCGGCGTCGAACTTGTAGGGCTCGGCCTGCATCTTCTCGACGCGGTGATCGTTGATGAACAGTTCCAGGTTATAGGGCTTGCCCGCCGCCGCGTTCCACTTGGGATACTCGGCGCCGACGCCGCGCATCGACTCGGCTGCGTTGTCGTGACACGAGGCGCAGGACTTGCCCGCCGCGCCGTCGACGGTGTTCCAGATCTCCTCGCCGCGCTCGACATAGAGCATGCCCGGATTGGCGAAGGAATCGGCCTCCACTTCGCGCGTCTCGTCGGTGCGGTAGTGCCAGCCCGAGATGACCTCGTCGAACGGCACGCCTTCGACCGCCTTCGCCCGGGTGGTTATTTCCGTCTCGCCGTCGATGACGAGCGTGTCGTCGACCGGATCCGATTGCGCGGGACCGAACGCCATACCGGCCGTCAGTCCCAACGCGGCCGCTAGGCCCAGCTTCCTGATATCCAAAGGGCTTCTCCTCCTACACTGTGCCGGCGGGTGCATTGCCCGCCAGTCGTCAGTTCACCTCGATTTCGGATTCGCTCGTGTAGACGCTGCCGTCGTCGTCGACCCAGGTGAAGACGAACGTGCCGCTTTCATCGACCTTCGCGTTGAACTCGAAGTAGGGGTTCGCCGCGACCGCGGGATCGAGATCGCAGGAGAACACCTCCTTGTCGTTGAAGGTGCAGGTGAACTTGTTGATGATCTTTCGCGGAATGACGTTCCCTTCCTTGTCCTTCCGCTGCCCCGATTCCATCTCGTGGCTGATCAGCGTCTTGATCGTCACCACATCGCCCTTCGATGCGGTCTTCGGAACTTTGACGCGCGGTTTTGGCTCTGCCATCGGTACTATCCTCGTTTGTCGATCAGCCGCCGCAGCCGCCGATCGTGACCTTGACTTCTTTTTTGTCCATGAAGACCGAGCCGTCGCTCATCTTGGCGACCGCGATCACGTTCTGGGTCTTCGCCAGCCGCATGCGGGTCGTCGCCTCGGCCGCGCCGCTCATCGGCGTGAAGTGCAGCGTGGCGACATCCGGGTTCGGATTGCCCTCGGCCAGAATCAGCACCGAAGCGACATAGTCGTCGTCGGTCATCGGGCTCTCCACCGAGACCGATATCGGCACGGTGTTGCCGTTCTCGGCGATCTCGGGCGCGTCCAGGGTGATGCGGCCGCTCGCCGGCGTCGCGCCCCCGGTGAACTCCATCACCGCCTTTTCGGTATCTTCCAGACCGGCCCAGGCCGAGCCCGCACGCCCGCCGGCAACGGCGAAGACGGCGGCACCGGCACCCAGTGCTAGCGCATCACGTCGTGTCAGTTTCATGCCATTCTCCATGAGTGTCCGCGCTATTCCTTCAGCGTCGACAAGAACGCAACGACATCCTCGACGTCCTGCGCGGACAGGATCGTCTTGCCTTCGAATTTGGGATCGACATCAATGCCGACGTCGAGCGTGTAGAAGCCCGGCATGATCGTCTGATCGCCGAAAACCCCTTTTGAATTGACGACGATGGCGCGCAACTGCTCGGGCGTCCAGCGGTCGCCCGCACCATCCAGCGACGGGCCGACGTTGCCATGGAACAGCTCGCTCGACATTTTTGAAAACGCGTGACAGGCGAGGCAATTGCCAAGCTTTCTGTCGACGGCCTTCACCGCGCCGGCCGCCGGGTCGCCGGGCGTTCCCGTCAGGGATGTCTCGACGACCATGTCATTGATCACGACATTACCGGGCGCCAAGGTCTCCGCGCCGGCGGCGCCTGCCGCAAGCACGATCGCCACAAGACCGGCGATGCCCATAGTTCTTGTCATACTGGCGTTCTCCTCCTGATCTCGAACCGGTTTTCCCGGTCTCTCGCACGCGGTTATCCACGTACGCTGCACAGTCGCTTATAAATGCATTAATATGCTTTTTTGAATGTATTGCAATTATAAACTGGCGGCGGCCGGTTGCGACGCGCCGCTACTCCCCGTCGAGCCGGCCTTCGGCGCGCAGTTCCTCGATGATCCGGGCATGGTACTTCTGGAAGTGCTCGTCGGTCTCGTAGCCCTTCTCGTTCACCCAGCGGAACATGTTGAGGAACGTCCACTTGCCGAAGGCGCCGGGCATGGTGGCGACGGCGGCGTCGCGGACGGTCACGCCGTCGGGAACCTCGTCGGGCAGGAAGACCAGTGTCGGCGTGAAGACGTAGCCCCATTTGCGCGCCGCGGTCTTCTCCGACAGCACGTCGCCGTCGAGGTCGGTGACCTCCTCGTCGCCGAACATGTTGTACTGGACGACCTTGAAGTGCTGCTTGATGAAGTCGGCGACTTCCGGGTCGCTCAGCAACTCCTCGTGCATCTTCCTGCAGTAGATGCAACCGCGCTGCTCGAAGACGATCACGAGCCGCTTGCCCTCCTCGTTCGCCGCCTCGATATCCTCGGCGATGTCGCGGAAGGTGATGGCGAACCAGTCCTGCTTGTGGAGACCGTCGTCGCCAAGGGTTGCCGCGTACGCGGGGGCGGCGAGCACCAGTGCGGCCAGCACCGGCAAAAGACGTTTCAGCATCACGATCCTCCCTGATTTCATCCGGGCCTCCCAATTTTCATTCGGGCCCCCATGCTTTCATTCGGTCCAGTTTTTCGGTCGGGCTCAGCCGATCTGGCTGAACACCGGGAACGTTTCGAGCAACCAAAGCGCGATGGCCGACATCTGTCCGGTGATGAACAGGATGCCGGTCAGCACCAGCAGCGCGCCCATCGCCTTCTCGACCGTGCCCATGTGCCGGCGGAAGCGCGTTGCCCAGCCGAGGAACCGGGTGGCGAAGGCAGCGGCGAGAATGAACGGCAGGCCGATGCCCATCGCATAGACGGCAAGCAGCATGGCGCCGCGCCAGGCGGATTCGGTGGAGCCGGCGACGAACAGGATGGCGGCGAGGACCGGGCCGACGCAGGGGGTCCAGCCGAAGGCGAAGGCAAGCCCCATGACATAGGCGCCGGCAAGGCCGGCCGGCTTCTTGTCCACCTCGACGCGGGCCTGGCGATAGAGAAGGCCGATCCGGAAGAGACCGAGGAAGTGCAGGCCCATCACCAGGATGATGATGCCGGCGACGATGGACAGGATGTCGAAGTAGCGGGCGATCGCCTGTCCGACCACGCTGGCCGTGGCGCCGAGGCCGACGAAGACCGTCGTGAACCCGAGTACGAAAGCGACGGCGGAGAGGATGATCCGGCGCGAGACGTCGGCGTTTGCCTCGTTGTCCTTCAGCTGGTCGAAGCTGACGCCGGCGAGATAGCACAGGTACGGCGGCACGATCGGCAGCACGCAGGGGGAAATGAACGACAACAGTCCTGCAACGAAGGCCGCGCCGACCGAGACTTCTAGCATTCCGGTTCACCGAAACTTGCCGCAGGCCCATACCGTGCGACCGCTGGCGAACATATTAAAAATTTGCTATGTATTGCAATCGGTGAATTCGCTGGCGGTGAATTCGCCGGCGGTAAAATCGAAGGAGATGCGCGTGAAGACGCTGCTCGTTCTCGCGGCTCTGGTTTTCCTCTACCCGGCCGACGTGGTCGTGACGGACGCGCGGGCTGCCGAACCGGTCGCGGCCGAACTCATCATGATGGAGCAGCCCGGCTGCGTCTGGTGCAAGCGCTGGCGCGAGGAAATCGGCGAGGCCTATCCGAAGACGGAGGAAGGCCGTCGGGCGCCGATCCGCTTCGTCGACATCACCGAACCGTGGCCCGACGATCTTGCCGAGATCAACCGCGAACGGCTGACGCCAACCTTCGTGCTGATGTCGGACGGCGTGGAAGTCGCGCGGTTGCGCGGCTATCCCGGCGCGCATTTCTTCTGGCCGCTTCTCGGCGAAATGCTGGAGAAGCTCCCGGTATCGGCGAAGATGTGAGGGGAGCGACAATCGGGCGCTTGCGTTTGATACTTAACAGCTTATTTTGCGCCGCAATGTCGCGCCGGTCGCTCGCAACCGTCGGAATGGAATCATGAGCCCACCCCCTGCCGCCCTGAAACACCTCGATACCGCCCTGCCCAACCTCAAGGCACCGGCGACGGCGGAGGAATTCGACGAACTCGTCGAACAGGCGCGCAAGGCCAGCGACCTTCTCAAGGCGCTGTCGCACGAGACGCGGCTTTTGATGCTGTGCCTCCTGTCGAACGGCGAGAAGTCGGTCTCCGAACTCGAGGAGATGCTGACGCTGCCGCAGGCATCGGTCTCGCAGCAGCTCGCCCGCCTGCGCTTCGACCGGCTGGTGACCACCCGCCGGGAAGGCCGCATGGTCTACTACCGGATCGCCGATGCCGAGGTCAGCTCGATCATCGGAGCGCTCTACAACCTCTTCTGCAAGCCGGTTCTGGACAAGCGCGACTAGGCGCCGCGCCCGCATCGTCGCGCCGCGCAGATTCCAATTCCCATATGTACCCATGAACCCGGGGCCTCGGCCATCAAACTGGTCCGGGCCTCGCGCGCCGTCCCGCGGGGTGATTGCCACGCTGACGGTCCGCGCATAGCATTGACGGCAAAATACAACCGCCGCTCCCCGAACAGCGGCGGAGGAGGAGGACGCGCATGGACGTCATCGACGCGCGCATCATGCTGCCACTCGCGGGACTGGCCGCGGGGATCGTTCTGGGCTACGTCGCGCGGACCAATCGGTTCTGCACGCTGTCGGCGCTCGAGCGGCACTGGTACGCGAATGATTCCACCGGCGTCCGGACCTGGACGCTGGCTGCCGCATCCGCCCTCGTCGCGACCCAGGCGATGATCTTCGCGGGCGTCGTCGATCTGTCGTCGAGCTTCTATCTGACAACCGAATTCGGACTGACTGGCGCGATTGTCGGCGGGCTGATGTTCGGCTTCGGCATGGCGCTGGTGGGCACCTGCGGCTTCGGCGCGGTGATCCGTCTCGGCGGCGGCAGCCTGCGCTCGCTGGTCGTGCTCATCGTGCTCGGGCTGGCGGCGCTGGCAACCCAGCGCGGCCTCATCGGCCTGGCGCGCATCCAGATCGTCGACAACCTTGCGCTCGACCTGTCGTTCGCCGGCGACCAGTCGATCGGCAGCCTCGCTTCCGCCCTCGTCGGCGCCGACATCCGCGCCGTCGTCGCCGTCGCCATTTCCGGCGGACTATTGTTCTGGATCTTCAAGGACGCGGGCTACCGCCGCAAGTACCGGCCAATCGCGACCGGCGTCACGATCGGCCTCGTCATCGCCTTCGGCTGGCTGGCGACCGTCACCCTGGCCGAGCATGCCTTCACGCCAGTGCAGGTCGAGGCCGGGTCCTTCGTGGTCCCGGTCGGCGACCTGCTGCTGCAGGTCATCACCTTCACCGGGACGCTGCCGGACTACGGCGTCGGCCTCATCGCCGGCACGCTGGTCGGCGCGGCGATCGGCGCCTGGCACAAGGACGACACCCGCTGGGAAGCCTGCGACGACGCGCGCGAACTCGGCCGGCACCTGCTGGGCGGCGTCCTGATGGGCGTCGGCGGCGTGTTCGCGCTCGGCTGCACGATCGGCCAGGGTGTCACGGCCGTCTCGACGCTGGCGATTTCCGCCCCGATCGTCATCGTGTCGATCGGGATCGGCGCGCGGATGGGGCTGGCCTGGCTGCTCGAGGGATCGCCGCTCGCCCCCTTCCGGAGAGTGCACACCAGCGCGCCGGCCGAATAGGTCATTCCAATTTCCCTCAGCCGGCGACGAACCGGTAGGCACTGCCGGTACGCTCGGCCGTTCCCATCCCCGGAAACGGCAGATGGAAGCCGACGATACGCGACTTTTCGGCGACGATCCTGTCGAGCAGAGTCGACCGCGTCGCCGCGCCCATCGCCCGGTCCTGATCGGTTCCCGAGTGCCAGTCGGGACGCTCGAAGGACACCACCACGTTGGTGATCGCGTCGCCGACGACCAGCATGCTGTCGCCGCCGCCATGCAGCATGTAGGAGACGTGCCCAGGCGTGTGGCCGGCGGTATCGACCGCCTCGACACCGGGCAGAATCTCCTGGCCAGGCTTGATGAACGAGACGCTCTCCTCGATCGCATCGAAGCGGTTGCGCGCGCCGACGACGAAGCTCTTGCGCTCCTCCGGCATCATCTCCAGCGTATCGGCGGCGCGCCAGAAATCCCATTCGGCCTGCGGCACGTGGTAGTGCGCCTCGGAGAAGACGGGCTCGTCGAAATCGTCGATCACGCCCCAGATGTGATCGGGATGGGCGTGGGTGAAGACGACATCGGTAACATCGGCCGGGTCGATTCCGGCTCCCGCCAGGTTCTCGCCCAGGCGGCCGGCGGTATCCTGAAACAGCGGACCGGCGCCGGCATCGAACAGCACCAGGCGATCGGCGGTGCGCATCACCGTGACATTGCAATCGGGCCGCAGCGCGTCGGTCGGCATGCCGTGGGGCTTGAGCAGCGCGGCGATTTCCTCGGGGCTCCGGTCCGGCAGCACGAAGCTCATCGGCAGCGTCAGGCTGCCATCCGAGACCACGAGCACCTCGGCGTCACCGAGGGCGAAGCTGCTCGCCGGACTGGATAGTGCCGGCTTGAGGCCCAGGCCTGCCGTAGCGCCGATGGTGGCGGCTCCGGCGAGAAGCTGGCGGCGTGTCATGGCGATGGGCATGGCGTCGTAACCTCCCGCATTTCGATATATGCATTTTTTTGAATTTATGCGCCGGACGTTGAGCCACGTCAATGCGCAAAGGGCGTGCGCAAGCCTCTTTTGGATGGTTCCGACACGCGTTGACACCATGGATCTTGAGTTTCTCCTCGACCGATTTTCCGAACCGTGGGTTCTCGCCGGCGGCGGGCTGATGGTCGGGCTGGTGTTCGGCGCCTTCGCCCAACAGAGCCGTTTCTGCCTGCGCGCGGCCGTGATCGAATTCACGCACGGCACGATCGGACAGAAGCTCGCCGTGTGGCTTCTCACCTTCTCCGCAGCCGTGCTCGGCACGCAGCTGTTGATCGCGATCGACCTGGCGAACCTGTCCGAGGCCCGGCAGCTCGCCTCGCCGCAAAGCCTGTCGGGCGCGGCCCTCGGCGGGCTGATGTTCGGCACCGGCATGGTGTTGTCGCGCGGCTGCGCCAGTCGCCTGCTGGTGCTGTCGGCGACCGGGAACATGCGCGCGCTGCTGTCAGGCCTCGTTTTCGCCGTGGTCGCCCAGGCAAGCCTGCGCGGCTTTCTCGCGCCGGTACGGCAAAACCTCGCCTCGCTCTATACGACTGCCGATATCGGTGGCAACGACCTGCTGACTTTCGTCGGCGCGTCGACGACAATCGCCATCGTCTTCACGTGCCTCTGGCTTGCCGCCGGCATCTATGTCGCGTTCCACTCGCGCACGCATGTCTGGCGCGCCATCGCGGCGGTGGGGACGGGCCTGGCCATCCCGCTTGCCTGGTGGTTCACCGATTCCATGTCGCGCCAGGCGTTCGATCCGGTCCAGGTGGAAGGGGTGACCTTCACCGGCCCGTCGGCGGATACGCTGATGCTGTTTCTGTCACCGCCGGGCGGCACGCTCGATTTCGACGTCGGTCTCGTGCCCGGCGTGTTCCTCGGGTCGTTTCTTGCCGCGCTGGTGACGCGCGAACTGGCGTTCCAGGGATTTCACGATGCGGCGTCCATGCGCCGCTATCTGCTCGGCGCCGCGCTGATGGGTTTCGGCGGCATGCTGGCGGGCGGCTGCGCGGTCGGCGCCGGCGTTACAGGCGCCTCGATCTTCGCGGTCACCGCCTGGGTTACCTTAAGCGCGATCTGGCTGTCGGCGGCGGTAACCGACCGGATGCTGATGGCGCATGACAAGGTGGTGCTGGAAACCGAGCTGGGCGCTCTGGGCAACGACATCGTCGAAGCCAGCGGAGAGCCGACGCACTGAGGGCGTTGCGCCTCACCGCGTCAGTCGGTGAATTCAACGCCGAGGACGTTGTCCTTGCGCCACTTGACGACACACCCATGGCGAATGGTCCCGTCCTCGGATTCCAGCGAAAATTCGTCCGGAATGCCAGTCGTGCTTGGCACTTCGAGCCGCGCGCCGCTGTCGGTCATGTTGCGGACGACACATCCGATCGTCGAGTTTCTGTTGTTGAACACGATCTTGCCGCCTTTGAGCATGCGGCGGCGTAGTGGTTCCTTGCGTCTTTCCATGAGTATTCCACACGTCCCAATCGTTTTATTTAAACGGCAAGTAAAAGTCCCTGCCGCGACGTCACAACCCTTGCGGGAACAAAGATGTCCGAATCGTTTGAACTTGCGAACTTATCGCAGATTGCGGCCCGCCACGTATAGCCCGTCCTTTCCGCACCACACGTAATCCGGCCATCGGTTCAACGGATGAACGTCCCCACCCGTTCCGCGCGGTGGTTGCGCTGGCCGCGATTTGATGGGAAACCGCATCCCGACAGGCATAAAGATACTTCTCATGAAAGGCGCCACGACATGAAGGATGCCCCCAAGCCCCGCAAGGGCTACGTCCGCTCCGAGGTGCTGCTGCCGGCCTTGCGCTATCAGTTGCAGCCGCATCCCGACGAACCAACGGTGTGCGTCGTCGCCTTGCAGACGCCCGACGGTCCGGTCACATTGACGCTGCACAAGGACGCCCTGGCGCAACTGGGCACCGCGATGATGATCGAAGCGAACAAGATGACGGATACCGGCAAGACCTGAGCCAGACGTATGCTCGGTGCTATCGTTCTCCCCAGCCGTAACCATATCCGAAGCCTCCATCTGTTGAACGCGGCCGGATTTCGCTAGAATTGAAGACGGTACGGTTACCGGGTTCGATTGGGGCGTCCCGGCAACGAATCATGGGGCTGGCGCGTGAGCTCGATATTGTGGCTTTTCATTCTGCTGGTCTTCGTGCCGACGGCGCTTTACGGCCTCGGCGCCTCCGCGCTCATTCTCGTTTATCTTTTCGTTCTCAACCTGCTGGCCGGCTACACGTTCTGGACCCGCAGGCGGTTTGCCGGACTTGGCCAGAAATCGGTCGCGCTGGTCTACCTGGCCTCGGGCATCTGTTTCTTCGCGTTCCTTGTCGATCCGGTGAAGATCGATACCGCGACGGCGCAACGGCTGGACAGCCTGGCCGCCTGGCAGCAAGCGCTCAGCGCCAAGCAATCAAATACGCCGATCCTGGCGGGCACGCCGGTCGAGCAGATGTCGGTCGACCGGCGCAGTGAAACCTCCGCCCGCCCCTGGCTCATGGGGCTGATCGAGGATGTCGTGCGGCGGCCGGAAGAACCCCGCAAAGCCTTCAAACACGAATAATATCCGCCGCGGCCGGTGCCGGGTGCCGGTGCCAGGTGCCGCTACCAGCCGCCGCCGCCGCCGCCGCCACCACCACCGCCGGACGAACCGCCACCCGACGAGCCGGAACCACCGCTCGAGCGCGAGACGGTCGCGGCAGAATACGCCGTTCCCAGGCCCGCGCCGACGGACCGCAGTTGCGCCATATCGCTGAACCCGCCGCCGCGGCTCGAGCCGCTGTACCAGGATGGCCGGAGATAGGGATTGGTCTCGCCCTTGGCGCGGGCTGCCTCGATCTCGGATTTGAACTGGTTGGTCCAGTCCGTTTCCACATCGAGCGCGATCGCATAGGGCAGCAGTTCGTGGAAATGCGCCGGCGTCTTGTCGGGCGGATTGGCGAATTTCAGCCGGTCTTCCTCGGCGACCGTTAGATAAAGACGGGTGCCCTCGATCTCGTCCAGCGCGGCGCGGCCGATCGCCGTCGGTGCCTTCAACAGATGCCAGAACACGACGTTGAGGAGACTGACGCCAATCAGCGTCAGGTAGGGCCCGATTCCCATCTCCGCGCCGATGGCGAGGAACATGCCCCCCATGACGATCACCACGACCGAGACGATGACGAACTGGATCGAACCGGCAATCAGCTGGACGATCTCGCCGGAATGGCGATAGCTGCGCACCGACTTCCAAGTCTGGTACAGCATCACGCCGAGCATAACGGAGAATGCCGCGGGAAAGATCGCGAAAAAGACCGCCTCCACCTGCCGGATCGAGAACAGTGTCGACACGACCCATCCCAGGACGGTGACGGCGACGCCAAGCGCGAACCAGCCTCCGTTGCGTTTGAAATAGATGCGGTCGAAGGTCTTCGAGAAATGGCTCTTCAAGGCATTCGCCGCCGAATTGAGCTTGCTGCGGCTGGACCGCTGGATCGTGATCTTGTCGCCTGTGGAAAACAGGCCG
The DNA here is from genome assembly GCA_905479765.1 of uncultured Tepidamorphus sp. Classification (GTDB taxonomy): domain Bacteria; phylum Pseudomonadota; class Alphaproteobacteria; order Rhizobiales; family Tepidamorphaceae; genus Microbaculum. Next base: position 17,354 of record CAJQNW010000089.1, read on the forward strand.
TCGTACAGCTTGGCTTCTCCATCGGACATCGGCACGGCATCGTCGTTGTCCAGCGCTGTCAGCGTCTGCTTTTTCTTGTCCTTGCTTATCTTCAGGTGGCCCTTGACCGCCAGGCTGAGGACGGCGGCGGCAAAACAGGTGTCGTCGAAGCCCATCCGCTCGATGAACCGCATGGCGGCCGGCGGAATTTTCGGGTGATAGACGGGAATGATCGTGCCGGCGGGCGGATCGCGGCCAATCAGTGCCCAGACGATCAGGTAGTAGACGAGCACCACTCCCAGAGACACGACAGCCGCGACATAGGTGCCCCAGCGCTCGAGAAACTGGGTCAGGCGCTGCGACCCGGTTTCGGGATCGAGATAGCCCGGCGGCCAGCCGACCGCGACCGTGATGCCTTCACCCGAAGACAGCGAACGTGTCGTGCGGAAGCTGGGATAGCCATCGCCGGTTTCGCCAATCGCCGCGTCATTCTCCCGCGCGCCGCTGTAACCGGTGTAGACGGCCACCTGCGACACCGGCGCGCCGGGCGGCGGAATCACGACAACCCGTGCGTTTTCGATCGGGAAGGCCCAGCTGTTGCCGGTGGCGTTCCAGTAGAGTTCGTCGAACTCGTCGTACCGGCGGACCTGGTCGCTCATCCGGTAGACGATCCGGTAGCGATAGACCCCAGGCTTCAGGAACACGTCGGCCTGACCGAGATAGATGCGGATGTTGCCGCCGCTCTTCTCGACGCGGTTGGGTTCGGGCTGCCCGTCGCGCAGGGTCTGGACCAGATCGAACTTCGCCCCGCCGAACAACCCGATCCCGGACCCGCCAAGCGGTATATCGCGGTAGATGCCGCGGCGGATCTCATGGCCGAGCGCGACGGCCTCGATGTCCTCGGTGACCAGGATTCCGCCGTCACGCTCGACAGCGATCCGAACCGCGTAGTCGCGGATCGCCTCGCGGCTGTAGCCGTCGACCTGCGCATTCGCCCCTTCCAGCGATCCCGCGCCCGCCAACAGCAGCGCGAACACGCCGGCAATCCATCCGAAACGCCACCGCGAATGCAACATTGCCATCAATCGAACGACACTGGGACGGGCTGAGCGGCGGCGGCGGCCTCTCCCTCGTCGAGCTCGAAGAACTCGCCCTTCTCGAAGTTAAACTGCTGGGCAACCAGGTTAGAGGGGAACTGGTCGATCTTGACGTTCAGGTCGCGAACCGAGCCGTTGAAGAAGCGGCGCGACATGTTGATCCGGTTCTCCGTATCGGTGAGGTCGTCCTGAAGCTGCAGGAAATTCTGGTTGGCTTTCAGGTCGGGATAGTTTTCGGCAAGCGCGAACAGGTTCTTCAGCGCGTGCTGCAACACGCCCTCCGTCTCGGCCTGATGCCCGGGACCGCCGGTATCGGCCATCGCCCGACTGCGCGCCTCGACAACCGCCTCCAGCGTTCCGGCCTCGTGCTTCATGTAGCCCTTCACGATCTCGACGAGGTTCGGAATCAGATCGTAGCGGCGCTTCATCTGCACCTGGATATCGCTCCAGGCCTCCTCTGCGCGGGTCTTCAGCGAAACCAGCGCGTTGTAGGTGACGATGACATACAGGACCGCGAGAACGATGATCCCGAGGAGAATGAAAAGGAAGGTCATGGGTCGCCCCCGTTGCCGTTTGCGCGGAAGACTAGCGCGGGACGCTACGGAAAGCGACTGGTCCAGCCGGCAAAATACCGCGCCGGACTTCAAGTCAAATGGCCGCCCCGCAACGATTGCTGCGAGGCGGCCGACCAGCACCCGGTTGGGGGCACGAGCGCCGGCTGTCTCTTTCTATGTGGTGTGGATTTTCGTCGCGTCCAGATATGGGGCCCGCTCAATTAGCCCGTACGTTTCTCGAGGCTTAATCCAGAGTCGTTCACCCATGTATTTTCCCGTGCTGATTCTATCTTATTCGGCATTTTGAATTTATTGATTTCCATATACCAACGCATTGATTCTCATCAAGCCGGCAAACTACAGTACCAATCGCCCATTGTTTTTCGCCGCGCGAACGCCGCCCCGGGTGATCCATCGCGATTTCCTTCCCGTATCTGTCACGGTATCAGGAAGGAAATTCCCGCGTGTACACGGCCATCGACATGCATGAGCCCACGAGCGAGACAGGTCCGGCGGCGCAGCGCGACGCCATGACGGATCTGCTCGTTCACATCGGCGAAGCCCGCGATCGCGATGCCTACAAGGCCCTGTTCGTCCACTTCGCCCCGCGCGTGAAGGCGCTTTTGATGCGAAAGGGTGCCGAACCGGCATTGGCCGAGGAGCTGATGCAGGACACCATGCTGTCGGTATGGGCGAAGGCGTCCTTGTATCATCCCGGCCGCGGGTCGGCCGCGACGTGGATATTCACCATCGCCCGCAATCTGCGCATAGACCGATTGCGCCGGGAATCGGTCCGCCATTTCGACGATATCGACGACATGGAGATCGCCGAGGACGAGGCGGGCACCGGCAATACGATCGTTGCCCAGGACGATGCCGTTACGGCACGTCAGGAGCAGGTAATCGTCACCAGGGCGCTGGCCGAACTGCCTTCGGAACAGGCCGACATCATTCGGCTGTCCTTCGTCGATGACCTTTCCCAGAGCGAGATCGCCGGCCGGCTCGGTCTCCCGCTGGGAACGGTCAAATCGCGAATGCGGCTTGCCTACGACAAGCTGCGGCATGCACTAGAGGGTGAACTTTGAGCATCCATCATCATCCAGACGATTCAACGCTTCTGAGCTACGCGGCGGGTACGCTGCGGGAGGCCTTGAGCGTGGCCGTCGCCGCCCACGTCGCCATGTGCCCGACCTGCCGCGCCCGCGTCCGCACCGCCGAGGCGGCCGGAGGGGTAATGCTGGAAGAGACAGGCGTCGCCGTTATCGATAGCGACGCACTGGATCGCGCCCTGGCGCGGATCGAGACGCCGGCGGTGGCGAAACTCGCGGAACCCGCGGTGCGGCCGCATACGAGCGATATAAGGGTGCCGGCGCCGCTGGCACGCCTGCTCGACGGCGGGCTCGACGACATCCGCTGGCGCTGGGTCGCGCCGGGTATTCACCGCCACGAGCTGCCGGTCACAGAGGGCAGCGGCAATCTGTTCATGCTGCGTATCGCATCCGGCAAGGCCGTTCCCGAGCACGGCCACAGCGGCACCGAGCTGACGATGATCCTGTCGGGATCCTACCAAGACGAGACCGGCCACTACGGGCCGGGCGACATCGCCGATCTCGACGAGGATATCGAACACCAGCCGGTGGTTGATTCCGACGACGCCTGCATCTGCCTTGTCGCGACCGAATCGCCGACACGGTTCAAGGGGCTGATCGTCCGCCTGCTGCAGCCCTATTTCCGGATCTGACCGGTCCGTTCACGGCGCACATGAGCACCCTTCCCTGGAAGACCGTCTGGATTGCAGGCGCCAGCTCCGGCATCGGGCGGGCAGTCGCCTTGCTGCTCGCGCGCCGGGGCGTCCACGTCGCGGCGTCCGCACGCGGCGTCGACGCGCTCAATGCGCTCGCGGCGGAGGGCAACGGCCTGATCTCCGTTCATCCCCTCGACGTCACCGATGCCAAGGCAACCTACGAGATGTCCAAAGAGATCGAGGCCGCGCACGGGCCTGTCGATCTGGCGCTCGTCTCGTCGGGCACCTGGAAGCCGTTCAAACTGGGCGACATCCGAACCGATGCCTTCGCCGACAGCATGGCGGTGAATTATCTCGGCGCGGTCAATATGGCGGCGGCCGTCATCGCGGACATGCAGGCGCGCGGCGGCGGGCAAATCGCCTTCGTCTCTTCCGTGGCGGGGTATTTCGGCCTGCCGAAATCGGCGACTTACGGGCCCACGAAAGCCGCGCTGATCAATCTCGCCGAATCCCTGAAAACCGAACTCGACGGCAGCGGCGTTGCGGTTTCCGTTGTCAATCCGGGGTTCGTCGCAACCCCGATGACCGAGACGAACAGCTTCCCGATGCCGTTCCTGATGTCGGCGGACAAAGCCGCCGAACGGATCGTCGACGGTCTGGCGAGCGGCCGCTTCGAGGTCACCTTTCCGCGCCGTCTGACCTGGACGATGAAGGCCCTCGGGTTGTTGCCGTATCCCGCCTTCTTCTGGTTCGTGCGCAAATTCGTGTCACGCAGATGAAGACGGCTGAAACAGCGCCTGCCGGCATGCCGTCTATTGGGACGCCGGGCGCGGCTGCGAACGGATTCCGGTGCTCAGCGCGGCGAACCGGTGGATCAGGCGGCGGATCTCGGCGAACGGCTGATGCTCCTCAGGCCGGCTTCACCAGCCGGTAAACGCCGACATCGATGCGCCCTTCCAGGAAACCCGCCTCGCAATAGGCCAGATAATACTCCCATTTGCGGCGGAAGCGGTCATCGAATCCGAGTTCGGCGATCTGCGGCCAGGTGGCGAGGAACCGCGCGCGCCATTCGCGCAACGTGCGGGCGTAGCTGTCGGCGAAAGTCTCGACGCCGTCCAGGGTGAGACCGGCGTCGCGGGCGTGCTGCTCGATGATCTGCGGCGTCGGCAACATGCCGCCTGGAAAGATGTAGCGCTGGATGAAGTCGACGCCGCGCCGGTATTGCTCGAAGAACGGTTCGGCGATGGTGATCGCCTGGACCGCCGCGACGCCGGAGGTGCGCAGGCGGCGGGCAAGCGTCGAGAAATACGCCGGCCAGTGCTCGACGCCGACCGCCTCGATCATCTCTATGGACGCGATCCGGTCATAGACGCCGTCGGTGTCGCGGTAGTCCTGGAAACGCAGGTCGCAGCGCTCGGCCAGGCCGGCCTTCGCAATGCGGTCGCGGGCGTAGGCGAGCTGGGCCTGGGAAAGGCTGATGCCGGTGACGCGGGCGCCGTGCCCGCCAGCGGCGGCCTCGGCGAACCCGCCCCAGCCGCAGCCGATTTCGAGAACGTCCTGGCCGCTCTTCAGATCGAGCGCCTCGATGATCTTTCGATACTTCGCGTGCTGGGCTGAGGCGAGATCGTTGGCGCCGTCGTCGTAGTAGCCGCTCGAATAGGTCATGCTCTCGTCGAGCCAAAGCCTGTAGAAGTCGTTCGACAGATCGTAATGCTCGGCGATATTGCGCCGCGAACCCGACCGCGTGTTGGCGCGCAGCAGATGATAAAACCGGTCAGGCAGGCGCACCTCGAAGAAACCCGCACCCGCTTCGGCGAAAGCCTCCTCGTTGTCCAGGAAAAAGCGCAGGAACGTGACCAGGTCCGGGGTCGTCAGATCGCCGTCCATATAGGCCTGCGCGAATCCGATCGAGCCGCGGCGGATCCCCTTGGGAATGATCTTGAGATTGGTGAAGTCGATCTCGGCGTCAAAGCCGGGGCGGCCGTCGTCGAGACGGAGACGGCGCCCGTCGGGCACCGTGATGTTCAGCGTCCCGCGAACCGGAAAATCCGACAGCATCCGCCGGGTCGTCGATATCGCAACGTGATCGATCGCGCGGCCGAGACCGCCACGCGGTCGCGGGCGGTCTTCCGACAGGATATCCAGGCTCATCGGCCCGGGCGGTCCAGTTCAAGCGCAGTCGGCAAGTAGGTAACCGGAACGTCGGGCGCGGGCGGTCGGGGCATCGGACGCAGGCCTTTCAGATACAGTTTCAGCGCCTCCCAGTGTATGCCGCCGATCACCTTCCATGTAAGGGCTGGATGTCGCAAAAATGTCTTGGCCAGCGCACGGTCGCTCAATTCGCGCCACGCGCCGACAAGGTGCGCGTCGAGGATGCCGCCGGTCTCGTTCGACAGCGAGACGCCGACGCGGACCCGCTCGCCGGGCGGGATGATCCGGAAGTCGTACCGTCCGGACCCGTCATTGAAGGGCGAGACGTAGAACCGCTTGGCGCAGTTCTGGCGCAGCGGCGCTGTTCCCGTCTCCTCGACCGGCAGCACATAGGTCTTGCGCTCCCCGAAGGTGTTTGAGACCTCATAGACGACCAGCTTCAGCTCGCCCTCCCGGCCGAGGCAATAATAGACGCTGAGCGGATTGAAGACGTAGCCGAGCAGCCGGGGCAGGCAGAGCAGTTGCACCCGGTCGATCTCGCCCGTCATGCCGGCATTGGCGACAACGCGGCGCACGTAATCGGCTACCGGCATGCCGTCGCCGGCGCCGTAATCGCGGTCGTACAGGGAAAACAGGTTGAAGCGGTTGTGGGAGAAGAGTTTCAACCGGGCGTCGAGTTCGGGGATCTCGTCCAGATCGATCAGCGCGTAGGTCAGCTTGTAGCGCAACTCGTGGGTGACAGGCCGGAGACGGCGGTGCACCACGACCGCGTCGTAGAGCGATGAACGAAACGCGTTCATTCCGCCGCCTCCGGCAAGGGGACGCCGGCTGGTTGGGGGAACAGCCGGATACGTCCCGATTCGTTAGCGACCGACCAGGGCCGCCTGACCCCGCCAAGCTGCTCGGCGACGGCAAGGCCGGACTGGAGGCCGTCCTCGTGAAATCCGTCTCCGAAATAGCTGCCGCAGAACCATGTCCGCCGGCGGCCCTGTAGGTCCCACAGCCGCTCGCGAGCGGCCGCCGCGCGGGCGTCGAACACCGGGTGATCGTAGGAAAACGTGCCGTGGGTCTTCGCCGGGTCGGGCATCGTCGGCGGATTGAGCGTCACGAAGATGTCGGTCTTCGTCGCAAGCTTCTGCAGGGCGTTCATCCAGTAGCTGACACAGAGTTCGGATTCGGAGCCGCCGGACATCTTCATGTAATTCCAGCAGGCCCAAAGCCTGCGGCGGCGGGGCATGAAGGCCTTGTCGGTGTGCAGGACGGCGAGGTTCTTCTGGTAGCCGAACGATCCGAGCAACTCGCGTTCGAGGGGATCTGCGTCGGGCATCAGGGCCAGCGCCTGCTCGGCATGGGTGGCGATCACGACGTGGTCGAAACGATGCACGATGCCGTCGGGGTCCTCGACGAAGACGTCGGCGCCGCGGCGGGTGATCTTTTTCACCCCGCAATCGAGATGAACCTTGGCGTTCGAATCGGCGATCAGCCGACGCACGTATTCGCGTCCGCCGCCGTCGACAGTGCGCCAACTGGGACGGCCCATAAGCTGTAAGAGCCCATGATTACGGTAGAATCTCAGGAAGGCACCGGCGGGGTACTGGAGCATCCTGTCCATCGGGGTCGACCAGATCGCCGCGCCCATCGGGATCAGGTGATCCTCGATGAAACGGCGGGAATAGCCGCGATTCTTCAACGCCTCACCTAGCGTCAGCGGGCCTTCGTCGCGCTCGATGGCGGCGGGCGCCTCGCGGAAAAACCGAAGGATTTCAAGGAACAGGCGCCAGTGGTGGGGGTCGAGGAGGTTCCTCGCCTGGCCGAAGAAGCCGGCAAGCGAGCCGGAATACTCATAGGCCCCGGCGCCGAACGACAGGGCAAAGCTCATCTTCGTCGAATTCGTCTTCACCTTCAGATAATCAAACAGCGCCGTCAGGTTCGGGTAGTTGTCCTCGTTGAAGACGATGAAGCCGGTATCGACGGGAATTTTTCCGTCCGGCGTGTCGACATCGACGGTGTTGGTATGGCCGCCGACATAACCTCCAACCTCGAAAACGGTGACGGAATGGGCTTGCGACAACAGCCAGGCGGACGAAAGCCCCGAAATTCCAGAGCCGATGACGGCGATTTTCATGAAGTCCGATCCGATCCTGATGCGTTCCCTGCGGAACGATACGGGCCGGGCGTGCGGGCGGATCACCAGTCGCCGCAATTATCCAATCCGGACTGATCTCGGAATACAACCGTAGAGCCCATCCGGAACCTTAACCCAGCTGATGGCCTAAGGGCCGTAATAGGCCCGGTACCAGGCAACGAATTGGGCGATGCCTTCGGCAATCGGCGTCGTGGGCTCATAGCCGACGGCGGCTTTAAGATCGGCTACATCGGCTGCGGTGGCGCGCACGTCGCCGGGCTGCATGGGCTCATACTCGCGAATCGCCTTCCGGCCGAGCGCAACTTCCAGCGTGTCGATCATCTGCTCCAGCCCGACCGACTGGTCGTTGCCGATATTGTAGAGCCGCCAGGGCGCCGCCGCGGTGGCGAGGTCGGGCTTGTGGCCGTCCCAGGCGGGATTGGAGACCGGCGGGTGGTCAGCGATCCGCACCACACCCTCGATGATATCGTCGATATAGGTGAAGGAGCGGCGCATCCTGCCTTCGCCGAACACCGAGATCGGTTCGCCGGCGAGGATCGCCCTGGTGAACAGAAACAACGCCATGTCGGGGCGGCCCCAGGGCCCGTAGACGGTGAAGAAGCGCAGGCCCGTCGCCGGCAGCTCGAACAGATGGGAGTAGGAGTGGGCCATCAGCTCGTTTGACCGCTTGGTGGCGCCGTAGAGGCTGACGGGATGATCGGCGGGCGTGTGCTCGCCGAACGGCTCGGCCGTCACCGCGCCGTAGACCGAACTCGACGAGGCGTAGACCAGATGGCGGACGCCCTGGTGGCGGCAGCCTTCGAGCACGTTCAGGAAGCCGGTGACATTGGCGGTGATGTAATCGTGCGGCTGGTGCAGCGAGTGGCGCACGCCGGCCTGGGCGGCGAGATGGATGACGAGGTTCGGCTCGTGCGCCTCGAAGATGACGGCCATTTCCCTGGTGTCGGCGACATCGGCCTTGCGGAACACGAAGCCGTCGAACCTGCCGAGTTCGGCAAGACGGGCGCGCTTCAGCTCCGGATCGTAGTAGGCATTGAGATTGTCGATCCCGACGACGCGGCGGCCGGCCTCCAGATAACGCCTGGCGACGTGATAGCCGATGAAGCCGGCGGCCCCGGTGATCAGGACCGGACGGTCGGCAAAGGCTGCGCCCGGCGCCGAATAGGGTTCGGAATGGGGAGCGGAGTTGGGCATGGCGGTCCTCACAGGCTCCAGTAGTCGACACCGGCCGGCATGTCGGCGGGTTCGAAGGCCGAGGTGATGTCGGCGAACAGACCGCCGGGCTTCAGCGCCGCGAGCAGCCGCTCCGGCCCGCCCTCCAGATAGGCTTGGTGCGGGGCGGCGAGGATCAGCGCGTCGAGATCCTTGAGCGCGTCCGCCGGCGACAGGGTCAGGCCGGTCTCCTCGGTGAAGGACTGTGCGTCGGCAAGCGGATCGGTAAGCACGACGTCCGTGCCATAGGAGCCAAGCTCCCGGGCGATCGCCGGCACGCGGCTGTTGCGGGTATCGGCGACATCGGCCTTGAAGGTGACGCCGCAGATGGCGACACGGGCTTTGCCCAGAGCCTTGCCGGCGCGCGACAGCTTGCGCGCCACCTCGCCGGCGATATAGCCGCTCATGGCGTCGTTGATGCGGCGCCCGGCAAGGATCATCTGCGGATGATGGCCGGCGGTCTCGGCGCGGGCGGCGAGCCAGTAGGGATCGACGCCGACGCAATGGCCGCCGACGAGACCGGGCTTGAACTTCAGGAAATTCCACTTGGTCTCGGCGGCCCTGAGCACGTCGGCGGTGCGGATGCCGAGCCGGTTGCAGATCATCGCCAGCTCGTTCATCAGTGCGATGTTGATGTCGCGCTGGGTGTTCTCCAGAACCTTGGCGGCCTCGGCGACGGCGAGCGATTCGGCGCGGTGGATGCCGGCGGGCACCACCGCCTCGTAGGCCAGCGCCACCCGCTCCAGCGTCATCGCGTCCTCGCCGGCTACCACCTTGACGATCGACTCAAACCCGTGCGCGGTGTCGCCGGGATTGATCCGTTCGGGCGAATAGCCAAGGAAGAAGTCGGTGCCGCGCTTGAGCCCAGAAACCTTTTCGAGCAGCGGTCCACAGACCTCTTCCGTGGCTCCGGGATAGACGGTGGATTCGAAGACGACCACGGCACCTTTCGACAGATTCCGGCCAACCGTCTCGCAGGCCGTCTCCAGCGGGCCGAAATCGGGGCGACGATGATCGTCGATCGGCGTGGGCACAGCGACGACGATGAAACTCGCCTCGCGCAGATCAGCCGGATCGTTGGTGAACCGCGCGATGGTCTCTTTAAGGGCGACCGGATCGACATCGCCGTTGGCGTCCCGGCCGGCGGCAAGGTTTTCGATCCGCCGGGCGTCCAGGTCGAGACCGAGGGTTGCCTCGAACCGGCGGGCAAAAGCCAGTAGGACGGGCAGCCCGACATATCCCAATCCGACGACCGCGATGCGTTCTTTCATATGATTTGTCCGCCGAAGGCCCCTTGCTGACCGCCGCCGCAGCTCCCGTGCCGCGGCGAAGCATCCCCGCCAGAGGCATCACTAGAGCATCACGCGACAGCCAAACAAGACCGCCGGCGCATTCACGACCTTTTCATTCGCCGTCAATACACCGTAACATCGAGCCGGGAACAGCCGGTTAGTCAGTGCGTGCGTCGCGGGGGACGAACAGACGTGAGTATTTTGTCGATCCAGGATCTGACGGTCGACTTCAAGTCGATGGAAGGCGGTCTGCGGGCCGTCGACCATGCGAGCTTTTCGATCGCGCCGGGGCGCACGACGGCGCTGGTTGGCGAATCCGGCTCGGGAAAAACGGTTATTTCGCAGGCTATCATGGGGATTTTGCCGGAGGCGGCGCAAATCACCAATGGGAAAATCCTGTTCAATGACCCCGCCGACGGGGTGGAAACCGATATCGCCAAACTGGATCCGGGCGGCCGCCGGATGCGGGACCTGCGGGGCAACCGCATCGGAATCGTCTTCCAGGAGCCAATGACATCGCTGTCGCCGCTGCACACCGTCGGAGACCAGATCGGCGAGGCCGCGCGACTTCACCTTGGGTTAACTGGCAAACAGGCCCGCGCGGCAACCCGCGACATGCTGCGACTGGTACAGTTTCCTGATCCGGAACGCGCGCTCGATACCTATCCGTTCGAACTGTCGGGCGGCCTGCGCCAGCGCGCGGTCATCGCCATGGCGCTGATCTGCAGGCCGGCGCTCCTGATCGCCGACGAGCCGACCACCGCGCTGGATGTGACGATCCAGGCCGAGATCCTGCGGCTGATGAACCAGCTGCAGTCCGAACTCGACATGTCGATCCTGCTGATCACCCACGATTTCGGCGTCGTCGCCAACATGGCCGAGGAAGTCGTGGTGATCTATCGCGGCCGGATCATGGAATCGGGACCCGTGGACGAGATCTTCCGCGACCCGCAGCACCCCTATCTGAAGGCGCTTCTGCATGCCGTGCCGCGCTTCGACATGGAGCCGGGAGAACGTCTCGCGCCGCTCAGGGAAATAAAGCCGGAGACCGGCGGGCACCTGATGAAGCCGCGCGAGGAAACCGGTTCGCGCGGCGCGCCGATCATCGAGGTCGACCGCCTCTCGAAGAACTTCATGCTGCGCAGCGGCGGAATGTTTCAGCCACCCCGGATGGTGAAGGCGCTCAACGGGGTCAGCTTCACAGTCAAGCGCGGCGAATGCCTCGGGCTAGTCGGCGAATCCGGATCCGGCAAGACCACAACGGCGATGGCGATGCTGCACGCGATCAGGCCGAGCAGCGGTCAGATCCGCTACGACATGAACGGCGAAGCCGTGGGCGGCCTGCGCGATATCTCGACGCTGCAGGGCGAGGATCTTATGGCGTTCCGCCGCAAGATCCAGGTGGTGTTCCAGGATCCGTTCTCCTCGCTCAATCCGCGCATGACGATCTACGACATCCTGTCGGAACCCTACATCATCCACAAATCCTGCAATGTCGCGGAACGCAACGAGCGGATAGCCGAGCTGATGCGGCTCGTCGGCCTCGACGAAAAGCACCTCGGACGATACCCGCATTCGTTCTCCGGCGGCCAGCGCCAGCGGATCGGCATCGCCCGCGCGCTGGCGCTCGGACCGGAGGTGATTCTGTGCGACGAGCCGGTGTCGGCGCTCGACGTCTCGGTGCAGGCGCAAATCCTCAACCTCCTCAAGGACCTGCAAGACAAGCTCGGCCTCACCTATGTGTTCGTCAGCCATAACTTGGCCGTCGTCGACTACATCGCCGACCGGATCGCGGTCATGTGCCGCGGCATGGTCGTTGAGCTTGCGGACAAATCCGCGCTGATCCGCGATCCGCGGCACCCGTATACGCAAGCCTTGCTGGAGGCCGTACCGGAGCCCAGTCTGGACCACCTGCTGGATTTCGATGCCTTGTCGGCGGGACGGGCCTCGGATCCGCAAGCCTGGCCCGAACCGTTCCGTCCCCGGCCCGACGGCCCGGCCCCGGAACTCACCGAGGTCGCACCTGATCATTTCGTTCTCGCCCCCGGGCTCACAGAAGCCGCGGCGGCATAACTGGGAGAAACGTCGAATGTGGAGTCGTGTCGGATCGCTCGCAGCGATATTGGCCTGCTCTGTTGCTCTTTCGGTCGGAGGCGCACAGGCTCTCGACCTGAAGGAAACCGAGACGCTGGGCCGGACCCATGATGTAACGGCACTGCCGCCGATCGCCGATCGGCTGCCGAAGGAACCGCTCATCGTCGACATGGCAGCGCACGGGCGGGAACCGGGCAAACCCGGAGGCGACCTGAACACGCTGATCGGTCGTGGCAAGGACGCCCGCCTGATCAACGTGTGGGGTTATGCCCGCCTTGTCGGTTACGACGAGGATCTGAACATCGTTCCAGACATCCTGAAAAGCGTCGATGTCGAGGACGACAGGGTCTTCACGCTGCATCTGCGCGAAGGCCACAAATGGTCGGACGGTGCGCCGTTCACCACCGACGACATCCGCTACTGGTGGGAAGACATCGTCGGCGAGGAGCAGCTCACTCCGTCCGGGCCCGATCCCTTCATGCTCGTCGATGGCAAGCCGCCGAAATTCGAGGTGATCGACGAAACGACGGTCCGCTTCGCTTGGGACGGCCCCAATCCGCTGTTCCTGCCGACGCTGGCCTCTGCGAGCCCGCCCTTCATCTATCGTCCCGCCCACTACCTCAAGCAGTTCCACATCAAGTACGGCGACAAGGACGAGATCCAGAAACTGGTCGACAAGTATCGCGTGTCGAGCTGGGCTGCCGTGCACAACGGGCTCGACGAGATGTACAACGCCAAGAACCCGGACCAGCCGACGCTGCAGCCCTGGCAACTGCGCTCGGACGGGGACGGCCAGCGCTACGTCATGGTGCGCAACCCCTTCTATCACCGTGTCGACAGCCAGGGGCACCAGCTTCCCTATATCGACCAGGTGATCATGTCGGTCACCGACGGACGGCTTGTCGCCACCAAGACGCAGGCCGGCGAAAGCGACCTGCAGGCGCGTGGCCTGTCGCTGTCGGACGCTACCGTCCTGAAGCGCGGCGAGGCGCAGGAGGGCTACAAGACGCTGCTGTGGCCACTTTCCTATGCTTCTCAGGTGGCGCTCTATCCGAACCTGACCGTGAAGGACCCGATGTGGCGCAAACTGTTGCGCGACCCGCGTTTCCGCCACGCGCTTTCGCTTGCCATCGACCGGGATCACATCAACCGGGCGATCTATCTGGGCCTGGGCACGACGGGCAACAACACGGTGCTGCCGGAAAGTCCGCTGTTTGAGGAGAGGTTCCGGGACGAGCACGCACAGCTCGACATAAAGGGCGCCAACAAGCGCCTCGACGACATCGGCCTCACCGAGCGCAACGCGGACGGTATCCGGCTATTGCCCAACGGCGAGCCGCTGGAGATCATCGTCGAGACCGCCGGCGAGAGTCAGGAACAGCTCGACGTGCTGGAGCTGATCACCGGCGACTGGAAGAAAATCGGCGTCGCCCTGTTCGCCAAGCCCTCGCAGCGCGACGTGATCTTCAACCGGGCACTGTCCGGCGATCTCGTCATGGGCGTCTGGTCAGGCTGGGACAACGGCATCGCCACCGAGGCGATGGCGCCCGACGAGCTGGCGCCCGTGCACGGCGATTCATCGCTTGTGTGGCCGGCCTGGGGCGACTACTGGGAGAGCAAGGAAGCCTCCGGCGAGCCGGTGGACTATCCGCCTGCCAAGGAGCTTCTGGACCTGTACAAGGGCTGGCTCGCCTCCGAAACCGCCCAGCAACGGACGAAGATCTGGAAGAAGATGCTGGAGATCCATGCCCGCGAGACGCTGATCATCGGCACCGTCAGCGGCGTCCGGCAGCCGGTCGCCGTCAAGTCCAAGGTCAAGAACGTTCCGGTCAAGGCGTTCTATGGCTGGAACCCGGGCGCCCAGTTCGGCATCTGGCGGATGGACGAATTCTGGATCGACGACCAGGGCTAACCGGGAATACGCGATGCTTGTCTACACGCTGCGGCGGATCGTCGGGATGATCCCGACGCTCCTGGTGATCAGCTTCCTCGTCTTTTTCGTGATCGAGCTGCCGCCGGGAGACTATCTGTCGAACCAGATCGCCCAGCTGAAGGCGCAGGGCGAGGCCTCGAGCGTGGCCAAGCTGGAGTTCCTGCGCCACGAGTTCGCGCTGGATGCGCCGTTCTGGCAGCGCTACCTGATCTGGATCGGCGCGTGGCCGGGGCCGCACGGATTCTCCGGCCTGCTGCAGGGCGACTGGGGCTGGTCGTTCGAATTCGGCAAACCCGTCGAGCAGGTGGTCGGCCCGACCCTGCTCCTGACCGTGGTGCTCAACTTCACCACGGTGCTGTTCGTCTACATCGTGTCGTTCCCGATCGGCATCTATTCGGCGACCCGGCAGTACAGTTGGGGCGACTACGGCTTCACGCTCCTGGGCTACCTCGGACTGGCGACGCCGAACTTCCTGCTCGGGCTGATCATGCTGTACCTGTCGAACCGCTGGTTCGGCCTGTCGGTGGGCGGACTGATGGCGCCGGAATTCATCGGGCAGCCATGGAGCGTCGACAAGTTCCTGTCGGTGCTCGCCCACCTGATCATCCCGACCATCGTGATAGGCACCTCGGGGACGGCGGGCATGATCCGGCGGCTTCGGGCCAACCTGCTCGACGAGTTGCACAAGCAATATGTCACTACCGCCCGCGCCAAGGGCCTGTCGGAGACCAAGCTGCTGGTGAAGTATCCGATGCGCATGGCGCTCAATCCGTTCATCGCCGATATCGGCAACATCATTCCCTCGCTGGTGTCGGGCTCGGTGATCGTTTCCGTGGTGCTCAACCTGCCCACCGTCGGGCCGATCCTGCTGACGTCGCTGCAGAGCCAGGACCAGTTCCTGGCCGGCTTCATCATCCTGTTCGTGTCGGTGCTGACTCTAGCCGGCATGCTGATCTCCGACATTCTGCTGGCCATGGTCGACCCGCGCATCCGGCTCGGCGCCGAAGCTGGTCGATGAGGGGGGCTGGCCGATGACCGTGAGCGACGACAAGACCCCGCATTTCGTCGACACCGCGCCGTTCGACCCCAATCGGGTCGATCCGCCCGATCCCGAACGCGAGCGCTTCTACCAGGCCTCGCAATGGC
>CAJQNW010000090.1 GCA_905479765.1 uncultured Tepidamorphus sp.
AACCGGTCATCAGCATCACCGGCAATTCGGGGCGTTCGCGCGCGACATTGAGCGCCAGGGCGATCCCGTCCATGACCGGCATGACGATATCCGACAGAAGCAGGTCGGCTTCCCGCGCGGGTCCGCGCAAGAGATCGAGCGCCTCGGCGCCGTCAGCCGCCTCGTGAACGGCAAACCCGTCTATTTCGAGCGCGCGGCGAACGAAGGTACGCACGCCATCGTCGTCATCAACCAGCAGTATCGTCGCCATCGGCCCCGTCCCCGCCACCGTTATCAGTATCCTCTTCGCCCGCGCGCCCCTCGACGATGCCGACGAACGGCAGCTCGCGAAACGCGTGTGCCACGTCCATGCCGTATCCGACCACGAACTTGTCAGGACAGGTGAAGCCGACGAAGTCGGCGTCGATGTCGGCGGCCCGCTTGCCCGGCTTGTCGAGCAGCACGCAGGTATAGACCTTGCTGGCGCCCCGCGCCGCCAGAAGATCCTTGGCGTAGGCGATCGTTCGGCCGGATTCGAGAATGTCGTCGATCAGGACGACGGTCCGGTCCTTCACCCCGCTGTCGATATCGCGCAGCACCGTGATCTGTCCGGTCGATTCGGTGCCGGCGCCATAGCTCGACAGGCTCATGAATTCGACCTCCGGGGAAAGACCGGCGGCGTAGAGGGCCCGCATCAGATCCGCGGCAAACACGAAGCTGCCCTTGAGGATCGCAATCACCAGCAGGTCCGGTCCCGCCCGCGCGCCGATCTCGCGGGCGATCTCGGCGTTGCGCTCGGCGATCTGCTCCGGCGTATAGAGGACCCGCACCCGGCGCCCGCGCCTCTCGATCGTCGTCAATTGTTGTACTCCACGATGCGCCGGTCGCGTTCGATGAAGCGCACCTGGATATCGCTGGCGCCGCGCGGCGGCGAGGCCAGCCGCGTGCGGAAATTCATGGCCGCATCCGGATCGACGGCCCGCTGCCGCGGCTCCAGCGTCCAGGCATAGAGCTCGTCACCGGCCTTGCCGCGCAATGCGAAGCGCAAGGCGGGAACCGGCGTCGCGCGGTCGCGGATGTTGTTAATCTCGCCCTCGATGATCAGAACCGGCACTCCATTCTCGAAATCACGCCGCTGCGTCACATTGTCGAATTCAAGCCCGCGCAGGTTAACCGGGAATCCGACCGTCGCGTACAACCCCGCCGAAGCCGGCAAGGCCCGCACCACGTCGTCGCGATAATGCATGGCGGAGAAGAAGATAGCCAGGATGCCGCCGAGCGCGAAGGCTTCTAGTCCGCGCGCGCCCCCGCCCTTGTAGCGGATTTTCGGCCTTTTTCCCGCGTGATTGGCGGCAAGCCGCGCCCGCGCCTCCGCGGCTTGCTCGACATCGTCGGGATGCGGCTCGCCGGTGCCGCCGGTTCCGTCGTCGACGATCTGCGCGCCGAGTGATTCGGCCCCGGATTTTGCGTTTGGCCCCGATTCGGGGGGTGGCTTTCCGTCGTGTCCGGCGGCGGCGGCGACGTTGCCGGCTCCAGCCTGCGGCGCCGCCCCCGGAGCAGGCGGCAACACGTCCGGTTCCGGCTTATAGGCAATCGCGTGCCACACATTCTTGCACTTGGCGCACCGCGCGGAACGGCCGTCCGGCGGAAACGTCAGGACGTCCACTGCGTAGCTCGTATTGCAACTCGGACAGGTTATCTTCATAGAGGCCCGTTCGTGACGCGGCGAGGCTGGCCCGTTCCGGACGCCCGGCGTGCACCTCCACCTCGCCGGATTATGATTAATGAAGCGTTAAGGGCCGGTCTGCGAAGCTTCGCTGCTCCGGTCGCAATGGCAACAGCCAAGGGACTGCGCAGGCAACCGCCCAAGTGACCGCACCAGGAGCCGTCAGGTGATCCGTTTCGAAAACGTCGGGCTGCGATACGGGATGGGACCGGAGGTCCTGCGCGACGTGTCGTTTCGCATCGAGCGCGGCTCGTTCCAGTTTCTCACCGGCCCGTCGGGGGCGGGCAAGACGTCGCTGATGCGGCTGCTGTTCCTGGCGCTGAAGCCGACCCGCGGGCTGATGTCGCTGTTCGGCCACGACGTCGCCACCCTGTCGCGCACCGACCTGCCGACGCTGCGGCGCCGGCTCGGCGTGGTCTTCCAGGACTTCCGGCTGCTCGACCATCTCTCGACCTACGAGAATGTCGCCCTGCCGCTCAGGGTGATCGGCAAGGACGAAGCGTCCTACCGCACCGACGTGATCGAACTGCTGCACTGGGTGGGCCTCGGCCATCGGGTGCACGTCCATCCCCCGGTGCTGTCTGGCGGCGAGAAACAGCGCGCGGCGATCGCCCGCGCGGTGATTACCCAGCCCGAGCTGCTGCTCGCCGACGAGCCGACAGGCAATGTCGACCCGACCCTTGCCCGCCGCCTGCTGCGCCTG
The DNA here is from genome assembly GCA_905479765.1 of uncultured Tepidamorphus sp. Classification (GTDB taxonomy): domain Bacteria; phylum Pseudomonadota; class Alphaproteobacteria; order Rhizobiales; family Tepidamorphaceae; genus Microbaculum. The sequence goes on from CAJQNW010000090.1 coordinate 2,409, forward strand.
TTCATGGAACTGCACCGGCTCGGCACCACGGTGGTCATCGCCACCCATGATATTGCCCTGATGGACCAGTATGACGCACGGCGCTTCGTTCTCAACGAAGGCCGCGTGCACATTTACGATTAAAGGAGCTGACGGCGACCGATGGCCCTGCCGGTGGAACGCGAGGACCTGATCGAGGAGTCCGACGAGACGGGCATCGACGACGATTTCGGGGCGGCAGCCGCGATCGTCCCGGCCTCGGGCGTTTCCGGCCGCGCGCTGTTCTTCGTCCTCTCCATCATGTCGTTTTTGGCCTGTATCACGGTGGGCACCGTCGCCGTGATCGCCCAGGCCTCGGCCGACTGGCGTTCCGAAATCTCCGGCGAGATCACCGTTCAGGTGCGCCCGCTTGATGGAATCGACACGATGGACGCCGTCGACAAGGCGCTCGCCGTGATCCTCGAGACGCCCGGCATCGGCTCCGCCCGGGCCCTGTCGGAACAGGATTTGCGCGACCTGCTCGAGCCCTGGCTCGGCGCCGACGTCGACCTCGACGAACTGCCGGTCCCCCGCCTCATCGTCATCGAGATCGACCGAAGCGCGCCGCCCGATATCGGCGATTTGCGGTTCCGGCTGTCGCAGGCCGTGCCGGCCGCCAGCCTCGACGATCACGAGTTGTGGCAGGGCCGGCTCGCGGTGATGGCCAACACGCTGGCGGTCAGCGGCGCCGCCATCCTGGTTCTGGTGCTGGTCGCCACCGTCCTGTCGGTGGTGTTCGCCACCCGCGGCGCCATGGCCACCAACAAGGACATCGTCGAGGTGCTGCACCTGGTCGGCGCCAAGGAGGCCTTTATCGCCCGCGAATTCGAGCGCCATTTCCTGCGGCTCGGTTTTCGCGGCGGGCTTGCCGGCGGATTCGTGGCGATGGCCGCTTTCGCGGCGATTCGCTGGATTTCCGCCCAGTTCTCGGCGACACCCGCCGGCGACCAGTTCGATGCCCTGTTCGGCGGCATCTCGATCGGCTGGACGGCGTTTGCCGGCATCGGACTGACGATCCTGCTGGTCGCGGCGCTGACGGCGATGAGCTCGCGCCTGACCGTCTTCCATTTCCTCAAGGTTTTTGACTAAGGCCCCGATCGAAACCCGTGAGGCGACGTGAAACCGTGACCCTTGCCGTGGCCACGCCGCATTCCTTAGTATCCTGCCGGGCGGTATGGTGAACAGCGAGCACAGCCACGTGCCATTGGAAGGCGCAGATCAGGTCGGGCCTGACGGAACCAAGTCGGGCGCGGGCGCCGCTCCGCGGCGTCAGCGGTCGTATCGGCTGCTGTTCGTGGCCATTGGCGGCATCGGCATCGGCACAGTCATCGCGTTTTCCATCGGATTCGTGCATTTCGTGCTGAACGTCGCCGATCTCGAAAATCCCGAAACCACCGAATCTGCTGCCACCGAACGCGCCGATGCCATCGTCGCGCTGACCGGCGGCGCGGACCGGATCAACGACGCAATCAAGCTTCTCAACGAAGGCCGCGCCGGCCGGCTGCTGATTTCCGGCGTGCATCCAAGCACGACCCGCGAGGCGCTGGCTGGCATGGCGCCCGAGCGCAGCCGCCTGTTCGACTGCTGCGTCGACCTTGGCCACGAGGCGTTGACCACGATCGGCAATGCGAAGGAAGCGCGCGACTGGGCCCGCTTCAACGGCTTCACCTCGCTCATTGTCGTCACCTCCAGCTACCATCTGCCCAGAAGCCTCAACGAGATCGGCCGCGAGATGCCGGAAGTCCGGCTCATCCCCTATCCCGTCGTCACCGAACGTGTGCAGGTCGAGGACTGGTGGCACAATCCCGGCACGACCCGGCTGCTGCTTGCCGAATATGCGAAATACCTGATGTCGATGGCCCGGCTCAGGCTCGGCGGCCCGGACACCTCGGCGGAGGCAGCCCATGCCGCCGCCAAGGCCGGCGGCTGACGCCGGCGCGGTCCTGTAAAGAAGCAGCGAAGGACGTCCAGCGTGGCCGTGCGGTCGATCCTCTTCAACCTCGCCTTCTACGTGAACCTCGTCTTGTGGATGGTCGTCTGCCTGCCGGCGCTCTGCCTGCCGCGCAGGATGCTGTTGCCGCTGATGCACGGCTGGGCGGGCAGCTCGGTCTGGCTGTTGCGGGTCGTCGCCGGTACTCGCCTGGAGGTGCGCGGCGCGCCGGAGCGCTATTCCGGTCCGCTGCTGGTCGCCGCCAAGCACCAGTCGCTGTTCGAGACCTTCGCCCTGCTGCACTGCTTCGCCGACCCCGCCTTCATCCTGAAGCACGAACTGACCCGCATCCCGGTGTTTGGCTGGTGGATCACCAGGATCGGCATGATCTCGGTCAGGCGCGACAAGGGCGCCCGCGCGCTGAAGGACATGGCCCGCGATGCCCGCGCCACCGCCGAGACCGGCCGCCAGGTGCTGATCTTTCCCGAAGGCACGCGGCGGCCGCCCGGCGCCGAGCCCGCCTACAAGGTCGGCGTCGTGCTGCTTTACGAGGAAATGTCCATGCCCTGCCTGCCGGTGGCGCTGAATTCCGGCCTTTACTGGCCACGGCGCAAGTGGCAACGCTATCCGGGCACCATCCTGGTCGAATTCCTCGAAATTTTACCGGCCGGCCTGCCGCGCAAGGAATTCCTCAGGCGCCTCGAAGCCGAGATCGAGACGGCGTCGGACCGTCTGCTGGTGGAGGCAGCCGAAGGCCCCAATCCGCCACCATTGCCGGAAGCGGCGCAAGCGCGGCTTCAGGCGATACGCAACGCCGGTAAATGACATGGCGCCTCGCCCTGCCTTGGTGGGCCTTGATGGTATGGGACGGGACGGGGCGATCTTCAAACACACGATGGGAGTGCGACGACATGGATGAGCTGGCTGGAAAAGCAGCGATCATTACCGGAGCGAGCCGCGGCATCGGCGCGGCGGCAGCGCGGGAGCTTGCCGGGCGCGGCGTCGCGGTCGTGCTTGCGGCCCGTTCGAGCAAGGATATCGATAAAATCGCGCGGGAAATCGTCGAGGAGGGCGGCAGCAAGGCGGTCGCTGTGACGTGTGACGTTTCCCGCTACGATGACGTCGTCGGAGCGATCGAGACCTGCCGGCGCGAGTTCGGGCGTCTCGACATCCTCGTCAACAACGCCGGCGTCATCGAGCCGATCGCCCGGCTGGGCGACTCCGACCCCGAGAGCTGGGCGCAGGCTGTCGATATCAATCTCATGGGCGTCTACCACGGACTGCGTGCGGTGCTTCCCGTAATGGAGGCGCAGGGCTCCGGCACGATCGTCAACATCAGTTCCGGCGCCGCCACCGGCGCGCTGGAAGGCTGGAGCCACTACTGCGCCACGAAGGCGGCGGTCCTGTCGCTGACCAGATGCGCCGACACGGAATACCGGGAAAAGGGAATCACCGTCGTGGGCCTGAGCCCCGGAACGGTCGCCACCGACATGCAGGTCAGGATCAAGGCGTCAGGGATCAATCCCGTCAGCCAGCTCGATCCCTCGGTGCATATTCCCACCGAATGGGTGGCCAAGGCGATCGCATGGCTCTGCGAAGCGGGCGCCGCCGGCAATGCCGGCACCGACGTTTCGCTGAGGTCCGAAGAGGTGCGCAGGGCGGTCGGCCTGCCCGTTTCCTAGGATCGGGCGCCGTATCGGGATTGCCGGCGGCACGCGCGTGGCCTGGGCGAGCTTGAAACCGGGTGAACTTAAAAATGCCATAGCAATGGCCGAGAAGGCATCTGAGCGAACTTCATTCAGACCTTCGGGGGATTGCCACGCGTGTCGGGCCAGAGGACGGTATTTGCCGAACAGACCGGGCCGGAACGGCTGGCTGACGGAATAATTCATGCCGTCGGCGTCAGCCTCTCCCTTGTCGCGGTTGCCGTGCTGCTGCACGTTGTGGGCTCGGCCGGCGATCCGCTCGCCCTCGCGGCGACGGTCGTCTACGGCATCGGCATGATCGCCATGTTCTCGTTTTCCGCCTCGTACAATCTCGTTCCCCGCGGGAAATGGAAGGAATGGCTGCACCGCTGCGATCACTCGGCGATCTATCTGATGATCGCGGGCACCTATACGCCGTTTACCCTGGTCAGCATCGGCGGGAAGACCGGTTTCGGTCTTCTGGCGCTGGTCTGGCTGATCGCGATCTTCGGCCTGGTCATGCGATTCGGCTGGCCGCACCGGCTGGAACGGATTTCGGTGGCCCTGTATCTCGCCATGGGCTGGACCGGCATTTTCGCGGCTGGATCGATCATCGCGGCGCTGCCCGTAACCGCGCTCATCCTGCTGGCGGCCGGCGGCATTTTGTATTCCGTCGGCGTGGTCTTCCATCTCTGGAAATCGCTACAGTTCCAGAACGCCATCTGGCACGCCTTCGTGCTTGTCGCAGCGGCATGCCACTATCTCGCGGTGTTCGACTCTCTCGTGCTTGTATAACGCGGCGGAGGCCGGCGGGGGTTCGTCACGCCCCGCCGGTTCGCAAGCAGGCTACTTGAACTCGCAGCGATTGATCTTCGGCGCTGTGCCGTCAAGCAGTTTGGACAGGAACGTCGCGACACCGGTCGGTGCGCCGACCACGATCTCGGTCCCGGTCTTCGAGACGCTGTTCACGTTGCAAAGCTTGTTGCGGTAGGCCTCGTCGCAGCAGCGCCCGTCCACGTCCCGGTCGCCCGGCGCGCAATTCCACGGCCCGGTGATCTGGAACCCGATCGGCGGGCTTTGCACCGGCGGGCACGAGCAGACGATCTCGTCGTTCTTGATCTTTCCAAGGCCCGGGAAATCCTGGCCGCTGGTCGAGTTGAAGCAGAGCCCGCCGTCGCACTGGGCCGAATAGCCGCTCGATCCCCGGTTCTGTCCCGGACAATTGTACATCGCCAGCGGCGGACCGAGGTTTTCCTTGGCCGGTTTGTAGTCGGCCTCGAGCTGGCGCGGCGTGGCGTAGGTGCTGACCGTAAAGCCGTTGTCGAGACCCGCCTGCAACAGGTCGCAGACGTCCTTCTTCTCGCCCTCCTCCCGGTACCGGTAGGTGAGCGAGATGCTTTCCTCGTCCAGGATCTCGCATTTGCAATAGGCGACACCGTCGAGCATCCAGCACGAGGCGGTGGCGCACAGCGCGAAGGTGCCGTCGTCGCGCTTCTTGACGGGACATGTCTTGAAGATCCCGCGCTTCTTCTTCAACTGGCCGGCTTCGGCCGACGCACTTTGAAGGCCGCTCGTGCCGGCGGCTCCGACAGAGGGATGAGCAAACCCGACAAGGGCTGCCAGGACGAGAACGCTGAAGAGCCTGGAAAGAGTATGAAACACGTGGGATCCCCCGGTAGCGATTCCCGAACGGGAATCGATTCGATTCGGTTTTTCGAATCACCACCGGAGTGTCGCACCGCGAGTGTTTCGTCGACGTAAATAAGCCGACTGCAAGATGCGCACGCCGGATAGATAGGTACAAATCGGGAACATTCATTGACGTGTAACCTCTTACGCCCGATATTGGTCCAGTCGGGACATGAGGCGTTCCGGCGCGTAGCGAGTAAGAGACATGGCCCGCAGGACATCCGGCGGTGATTCCGCCTTGAGCCCGTCGTCGATTGCCCCCTCCGCGATCGCGACCGAGATCTGGGACATGAAATACCGGCTGCGCGACGAAGCCGGCGCGCCGGTCGAAAAGACCGTGCCCGACACCTTTGCCCGTGTCGCCGGCGCAGTTGCCGCCGCCGAAGCCCCGACATCCCGCAAGGCCTGGGCGAAGCGCTTCCGGAAGACTCTCGAATCGGGCGCCTTCCTGCCGGCCGGCCGCATCCTTGCCGGCGCCGGAACGGGCCGCAAGGTGACGCTGTTCAACTGCTTCGTCATGGGAGAAATCCCCGACGATCTCGACGGCATCTTCACGCAGTTGCGCGAGGCGGCCCTGACGATGCAGCAGGGCGGCGGCATCGGCCATGATTTTTCGACGCTCCGGCCGAAAGGCGCGGCGGTGAAGTCGATCGGCGCCGATGCGTCGGGCCCGGTGAGCTTCATGGAAGTCTGGGACGCCATGTGCCGGACCATCATGTCGGCTGGCCACCGGCGCGGCGCCATGATGGGAACGCTCAGGTGCGACCACCCCGACATCGAGCTGTTCATCGACGCCAAGGCGGACGCTGCCAAACTCCGGATGTTCAACCTCTCTGTGCTCGTCACCGACGCCTTCATGAAAGCGGTCGAGGACGACGCCGGCTGGGACCTGGTCTTCGACGGCAAGGTCTACGACACGGTGAGCGCGCGGGCGCTGTGGGACCGCATCATGCGGTCGACCTACGACTATGCCGAGCCCGGCGTCATCTTCATCGACCGGGTGAATGCCGAGAACAATCTTTCCTATTGCGAGACGATCCAGGCGACCAATCCTTGCGGCGAGCAGCCGCTGCCGCCCTATGGCGCCTGCCTTCTCGGTTCCGTCAATCTCGCCCGGATGGTCGAGGATGCGTTCGAAACGGATGCCCGGCTCGATACGGATCGGCTGGCCGAAACCGTCGCCGTGGCGATCCGTTTTCTCGATGACGTCGTCGACGTCTCGCAGTATCCGCTGGAAGCCCAGCGCGCCGAAGCGATGGCCAAGCGCCGCCTGGGTCTTGGTGTCACCGGGCTTGCCGACGCGCTCGCCATGCTCGGCCTCGTCTACGGCTCCGAGGAAGCAGCGGAGATGGCCGGACACTGGATGCGCGTGATCCAGAACGCCGCCTACCGGGCAAGCGCCGGCCTGGCCGCGGAAAAGGGCGCCTTCCCGCTGTTCGACAAGGATGCCTACCTCAAGAGCCCGACGGTTGCCCGCCTCGACAAGGACGTGCGGGCGCTGATCAGAAAACACGGCCTGCGCAATTCCCACGTCACCTCGATCGCGCCGACCGGCACCATTTCGCTGTTCGCCGACAACGTCTCGTCGGGCATCGAGCCGATCTTCTCGCTCGCCTACCGCCGCGCCGTGCTGATGCCCGACGGCAGCCGCCGCGAGGAGGAAGTGAGCGATTACGCTTTCAGGCTCTATCGGGCGAAGGCCGGCGACGGCGCCTCGCCGCCATCAGTCTTCGTCACCGCCCAGACGCTCGATCCGCAGGCGCACCTGACGATGCAGGCGGCGTTGCAGCCCTATGTCGACTCATCGATCTCCAAGACCATCAACGTGCCGCGCGAGATTTCCTTCGAGGCCTTCAAGGATGTCTACGCCCGTGCCTACGCGATGGGCCTGAAGGGCTGCACCACCTACCGGCCGAACCCGGTGACCGGGTCGGTCCTCAGCATCGCCGCGGAAGCGGAAGGCCCGAAGGAAAGCCCGGAAGAAAGTCAGGAGAGCCTGCCGCTGCCGGCCCCGGAGTTCACGCGCGAAGTGCCAGCCGGAGCGCCGGCGCAAGGCGGCGCGGTGGTGCGCCTGACCGAGCCGCTGAAGCGCGATCAGATCCTGCCCGGCTTCACCTACAAGCTGCGCTGGCCGGACATGGAGCATTCCTTCTACATCACCATCAACGACATCGTCCGCGATGGCCGCCGCCGGCCGTTCGAGATCTTCATCAACTCGCGCAATGTCGAGCACTACGCCTGGACGGCGGCGCTGACGCTGCTGATCTCGGCCGTGTTCCGCCGTGGCGGCGATGTTTCCTTCGTGGTCGACGAGCTGAAGGCCGTGTTCGATCCGCGCGGCGGCCAGTGGATGAACGGCCGCTACGTGCCGAGCCTTCTGGCGGCGATCGCCGGCATCATCGAAAAGCACATGGTCGACATCGGCTTCCTCGGCGATTCGAAGACCGGCGGACCGGACGAGAGGATCGCCAGGACCGCCGTCATCGGCGACCCCGTCCTGGACGGCCCCATCGTCGACAACGCCGTGCCGGAAGGATCCGGCGCCACCTGCCCGCGCTGCGGCCACCCGAGCCTCCACCACCGCGAAGGCTGCCTCGCCTGCCTGGACTGCGGCTATTCGAAGTGTGGGTGAGACGCGGTCGGCGTGTGGCCCTGGATTCCCGCTTTCGCGGGAATGAGCGGGGGAGGGGGGCGTGCCGAAATCTCCGGCGTCACAGCTACGGAGAGGTGAGTTCGATTCCCCATACAGAATACATCAGGCCATGTGATTGACGGCAATCTTCCCGTTTTCCGCTCATTCCCGCGAAAGCGGGAATCCAGAACAACTTGCTCCGTGCCTTCGACTTCGGGCGTTCGCCGTCCCCGTTCTCCCATTCCCTAAGCCAACCAACGATTGACTCCGCCGCCAAACGATGGAATCCATATAGAACAAAACAGGAACAACTTGAGCCACAATCCGGGCGCACACGCCGCCCGGCAAGGAGACCCATTGTGCCGAACGCGTCGGTCATGCCCGATCTCGATGCCCTGCGCGCCGAAATCGCCAGGCTGCAGGCCGACACCGTGTCCGGCGGTCCGGCCCGGCGGGACGAACGGCGGAACGAGCGGCGCGGCGGGGTGGTGCCGCTCGGCGCCCCGGATCTCGACGCGACGCTTGGCGGCGGCCTCAAGCGCGGCGCGCTGCACGAGGTGCGCTCGGCCGACGCCGACGGGCCGCTTGCCTTCGGCTTCGCCCTGGCACTGCTTGCTCGTCTCTCGCTCACTGGAACAGGTCATCGCTCCTCCCCGCATGAACCGGCCAGCCATAAGCCGGCCCTCCTCATCACCACCTTCGACGGCGCCGGCGAATGGGGCAGACCCTATGGTCCCGGCCTGTCGGGCTTCGGCCTCGATCCCGCCCGCCTGCTGATCGTCGAGGCGCGCCGGCCCCGCGAGGCGCTGTGGGCCGCCGAGGAAGGGCTGGCGAGCCGGGCACTTGCCGCCGTTCTCGCCGAGATCCGCGGCGATCCGGCGGTCGTCGATCTCACCGCGACACGGCGGCTGGCGCTGCGCGCGGCCCGCGCCAACACCGCCGCGCTGCTGCTGCGCCCCGGCACCGCCGACGGCCTGACGGCGGCGCGCACCCGCTGGCGCGTCGGGCCGTTCATTCCCGCCCCGCCCGGTTCCGAACCGGCCGCTGCCTTCACCCTGCCGCCACCCGCCTGGACCGTCGCGCTGGACCGCAACGCCACCCGCCCCGGCGGACACTTCGATCTTGTCTGGAACCCCCATGAGCGCACCTTCGCACACATCGACTCCGGCGCGGACGCCGCCTCCGGCACACCCGACATCGTCGAGCCGGCGCTTCCTCGCCCTGCGGCTGCCAAGCCTGCCGGTGGAACGGCTAAACAGGACACAGCCGTCATCCCCTTCAAGCGCACGGGCTAACCCGTCACCGCGTGCCACGATCGAGACGGTCGGCAACGCGATCCGGCTGATGGCGGTCGATTCGGCCGCCGCCGCCGCCGGGCTGGAGCCCGGCCTGACGCTGGCCGACGCCCGCGCACGCGTTCCCGCGCTCGACACCGTCCAGGCCGATCCGGGCGGCGACCGGCAGGCGCTCTTGGCGCTGGCCGAGTGGGCCGGCCGCTACACCCCGCTGGTTGCCCTCGATATCGCCGCGCACCAGACCCCGCCGATCCTGGGCCTTGTCCTCGACATCACGGGCTGCACCCATCTGTTCGGCGGCGAGCCAGCGTTGCTTGCCGATCTGAAGGGACGTCTCGACAGGCGCGGCCTGACGGCGGACATGGCGATCGCCGATACGCCTACGGCCGCCCGCGCGGTGGCGATCGTCAAATCCGGAGCAATCGTCCCGCCGGGAAGGAACCGCGACGCCGTCGCCGGCCTGCCGGTCGCCATGCTCGGCGCCGATTTAGCCACCGTCTCGACGCTCGAGCGGCTCGGCCTGAAGCGCATCGTCCAGCTCTTCGACATGCCGCGCGAAACGCTTGCCGCACGCTTCGGATCGGATCTGCTGACGCGCCTCGACCGCGCGCTGGGCCACGCCGACGAGCCGCTGTCGCCGCTCAGGCCCCCGCCGGTCTTCGTCGTCGAGCGCGTCTTCGCCGAGCCGATCCGGCTTCTGGAGGATATCGAGCGCACCTGCGAGACGCTGGGCCGGAGCCTGACCGAACCCCTGTCGCGCCACGGCCAGGGCGCGCGGCGCCTCGCGCTCACCCTGTTCCGGATCGACGGCAAGGCGTTCCGCATCGCCGTGGGCCTGAGCCGCGCCAGCCGCGACGCCGCCCTGATGGCAAGCCTCCTTTGCGAACGGCTCGGCACGCTCGACGACGGGCTCGACACCGGCGAGGGGATCGAGCTCGTCCGCCTGTCCGCGGAGACGGTCGAGCCGCTGGAGGCCGAGCAGGGCGTGACGCCCGAGATCGACGGCGACCTGGCCGGCGAGGGGCATCGCGAAGACACCGAGGCGCTGGCCCGACTTGCCGACCGGCTGACCGTCCGGCTCGGCCAGACGCAGGTTGTCCGGCTGGTGCGCCACGACAGCCACATTCCCGAGCTGGCGATGATCGCGCAGCCGGCGGTTTCGGCAAGCAATCGGTCCGCAGCCGCCCCCTCTGCCATGGCGTGGCCGGAAGCGGCCCCGCGTCCGGGCCGCGCCCCGGAACGGCCGCTGCGCCTGCTGGGCCGGCCCGAGCCGATCGAGGCGATCGCCGAGGTGCCCGACAGCCCGCCGGTGCGTTTCCGCTGGCGCCGCGTGCTGCGCCATGTCGCGCGCATCGAGGGGCCAGAGCGGATCGCGCCGGAATGGTGGATGCCGGCCGCTCTGCAGGGCGAGAAGGACGCGCTGACCCGCGACTACTTCCGCGTCGAGGACGTATCCGGCCGCCGCTACTGGATCTACCGCGCCGGCCTCTATGACCGCGAGACCGCCACGCCGCGCTGGTTCCTGCACGGGCTGTTCGGATGAGCGCGCACCGCAAGCCCGGACCGCCCTACGCCGAGCTCGCGGCGGCCACCAACTTCTCCTTCCTGCGCGGCGCCTCGCATCCCGAGGAACTCGTCGATCGCGCCGTCGCGCTCGGGCATGCAGCCCTCGGCATCACCGACCGCAATTCGCTGGCCGGCGTGGTGCGCGCCCATGTGGTGGCGAAGGAACGCGGTTTCAGGATTGTCGTCGGCACCCGGCTGGTCTTCTGCGACGGCACGCCCGACATCTTCGCCTGGCCGGAGGACCGCGCCGCCTACGGCCGGCTGTGCCGCCTTCTCACCACCGGCAACCGCCGCGCGGAGAAGGGCGACTGCCGGCTGGCGCTCACGGACCTGCTCGAATGGGGCGAAGGCCTCCTGCTCGCCGTGCTGCCCGGACCCTCGAGTTACCCCGCATCCGGCGGCGCACAGCCGGATATGAATCCGGCTAATGGTATTACGCCGGCTTTTGAACATGTCCTTGGCACCATTACAGGCGCCTTTCCCGGCATGGTGCACCTCGTCGCTCGCTTTTCCTATGACGGCGACGACCGCAGGAAACTGGCACTTCTGGTCGCTCTCGCCGACCGGTGCGGCACCCCGTTGCTGGCGATTAACGACGTCCTCTACCACGCACCGGACCGCCGGCCGCTGCAGGATATCGTCACCTGCGTCCGCGAGCGTAGGACTTTAAAAAAAGCCGGCTTATTGCTGGCGGGAAATGCCGAGCGGTACCTGAAGGCACCCGCCGAGATGAGCCGCCTGTTTCGCGACTATCCGCAAGCGATCATTGCGGTTTCCAGGTTGCTTAGCCGAATCCATTTCTCTCTCGACGAACTGCGCTACGAATACCCCGACGAGCCGGCCGGGCAAAGCGCCACGCCGCAGGACGAGCTGATCCGCCTGACCGGGGAAGGCGCGCGAAAACGCTATCCGGGCGGCGTGCCGGACAAGGTGCGCGGCCTCATCGCCCACGAGATCGGGCTGATCGGCGAGCTCGACTACGCGCGCTACTTTCTCACCGTCCACGATATCGTCCGCTTCGCCCGTTCCCGCGGCATCCTCGCCCAGGGGCGCGGCTCGGCGGCCAATTCGGCGGTGTGCTTCTGCCTCGGCATCACCGAGGTCGATCCCGCCCGCATGGACCTGCTGTTCGAGCGCTTCATTTCGGCCGAACGCCGCGAGCCGCCCGACATCGACGTCGACTTCGAACACGAGCGCCGCGAGGAGGTGATCCAGTACATCTACGAGAAGTACAGCCGCGACCGCGCCGGCCTCACCGCCACCGTTACCTCCTATCGCGCCCGCTCGGCGGTGCGCGAGGTCGGCAAGGCCTTCGGCCTGTCGGAAGATGCCGTCGGCGGCCTGGCCAGCGCCATCTGGGGCTGGTCGGAATCCGCGATCACGCAGGACGAGGTCCGCCGCCGCGGCCTCGATCCCTCCGACCCCTCGCTGTCGCGGATGCTGGAGCTGTCGCGCGAGATCGTCGGCTTCCCCCGCCATCTTTCCCAGCATGTCGGCGGCTTCATCATCACCAGGGACCGGCTCGACGAGACCGTGCCGATCCAGAACGCAGCGATGCAGGACCGCACCGTCGTCGAATGGGACAAGGACGACCTCGATGCGCTGGGCATCCTGAAGATCGACGTTCTGGGCCTCGGCATGCTGACCTGCGTGCGCAAGGCCCTCGACATGCTGCGCGACCATTACGATCGCGACCTGACGCTGGCCACCATTCCCGCCGAGGATCCCGCCGTCTACCGGATGCTGCAGCGCGCCGATTCCGTCGGCGTCTTCCAGGTCGAGAGCCGCGCCCAGATGACCATGCTGCCGCGCCTCAAGCCGAAGGATTTCTATGACCTCGTCATCGAGGTGGCGATCGTCCGCCCCGGCCCGATCCAGGGCGACATGGTGCATCCCTATCTGCGGCGCCGGCAGGGCATCGAGAAGGTCGAGTACCCCGCCCCGTCGCCCGAGCATGGTCCGCCCGACGAATTGGAAAAGGTTCTGGGAAAGACGCTCGGCGTGCCCCTCTTCCAGGAGCAGGCGATGAAGATCGCCATCGTCGCAGCCGGCTTCACCCCGTCGGAGGCCGACCGCCTGCGCCGCGCCATGGCCACGTTCCGCCGGGTCGGCACCATCGGCACCTTCCAGGCGAAGATGATCGACGGAATGACGAAGCGCGGCTACGATCGCGATTTCGCCGAGCGCTGCTTTCACCAGATCGAGGGCTTCGGCGAATATGGCTTTCCCGAAAGCCACGCGGCAAGCTTCGCGCTGCTGGTCTATGCCTCGTCCTGGCTGAAGTGTCATTACCCCGACGTCTTCGCCGCGGCCCTTCTGAACAGCCAGCCGATGGGCTTCTACGCGCCGGCCCAGATCGTCCGCGACGCCATCGACCACGGTGTCCGCGCGCGGGCCGTCGACATCAACCTGTCGGACTGGGACAACACGCTGGAAAAGGAAACGGAGATAGAAGGGTTTCCCGAGACGCCCCCCCACCCCGACCCTCCCCCACGAGGGGGGAGGGAGAAAAAGGCCATGCCGCATTCAGCCCCCTCCTCCTTGTGGGGAGGGGACGCGCGAAAGGCGGGCTTGATGCCCGGCGTTCGCGCAACCGCGGCCTCTCCCGCCGCCGCCCGCCTGCATGCGCTTCACGCGGACATGCGCGACGACGTCTGGTCGGACCACGCGATCCGCCTCGGCTTCCGGCAGATCAAGGGGATCGGCGAGGACGACGCAAGGCTGATCGTCGAGAAGCGCGGGGATGGCTACGATTCGCTGCGCGACCTGTGGCTGCGCACGGGGCTGCCGGCGGCGACCATCGAACGGCTTGCCGACGCCGACGCCTTCCGCTCGATCGGGCTCGACCGGCGCGCGGCGCTGTGGGTGGCGCGCGGTCTCGACAAGGGGCCGGCGGACAGCCGGAAGACCGGGCGCCTGCCGCTGTTCGAGGCCGCCGGCCAGGCGGAACTCCGACGCGAGCCTGACGTGGCGCTGCCGCCGATGCCGCTCGGCGAGCAGGTGGTCAACGACTATCGGTTCCTGAAGCTGTCCCTGAAGGCCCATCCGACGCGCTTCCTGCGCGACCGGCTGACCCGGCTCGGCGCGGTCCGCCACGAGACCTTGCGCGCCACCCGGCCGGGCCGGCGGCTGACGGTGGCCGGCCTGGTGCTGGTGCGCCAGCGGCCGGGCTCGGCCAAGGGGGTGATCTTCATGACGCTGGAGGACGAGACGGCGGTCGCCAACGTCATCGTCTGGCCGAAGGTGTTCGAGCGCTACCGCGCCCAGGTGATCGGCGCCCGCCTGATCGCCGCCACCGGACGGCTGCAGAACGAGCAGAACGTCATCCACCTGGTCGCCGACCGCGTCGACGACCTGACGCCGCTGCTGGCGACGCTTGCCGACGGCGGCGAGGATCTGGAGGCGCTGGCCCGCTGCGACGAGGTGCGCCGGCCGGTCCCCGATATCCGAGAGAAGGTCGCCCGCCGCTCCCGCCTCGGCCAGTTGCTTACCGAAACCCCGGAACTTGCCGGCGATCTCGAAAAACTCGCCAAGGCGACCCACGCCGTGCTGCCCAAGGGCCGCAATTTCCACTGAGGCACTTCCGTTATCGGGGGAGGAAAAGCCCTCATTCAATCTGAAGCCGACCCGCGCTAGGCTGTCGCCGCACTCACGCGGACGGACCTCATGCGCCTGGCCACCTTCAACATCGAGAACCTCGGCAGCGACGACGCCGACAGCGCGCTGATCGAGGAACGTATCGCCGTCCTGCGCCCGCAGCTTCAGCGCCTGCGCGCCGACATCCTGTGCCTGCAGGAGATCAACGCCAAAGCGAAGATCGAAGGCGTCCGCCAGCCGGTCGATCTGCACCGACTGATCGAGGGAACCGGCTACGCCGACTATACGCTCGACATCACCTCCGGCCTGAAGGGCAAGGGCCCCGCCGATGTGCACAATCTCGCGGTGCTGTCGCGCTATCCGATCCTCGAGCGCGAGGAGCTTCGCCAGTCGCTGGTAACGCCCCCGACCTGGATCCGATCCACAGCCAAACCCCCCGACACCGAACCGTTTCCCGTCGCCTGGGACCGGCCGATCCAGCGCCTCGTCGTGGAGTTGCCGGGCGGCGCGCGGCTGCACCTCTTCAACATCCACCTTCGCGCGCCGCTGGCCGCCGCGGTGCCGGGACAGAAGGCGGGGCCGTTCGCCTGGAAGTCGGTCTCGGGCTGGGCGGAAGGATTCTTCTTGTCCGCGATGAAGCGCACCGGCCAGGCGCTCGAACTGCGGCTTGCCGTCGAGCGCGTCTTCGAGGCAGAGCCCGACGCACTGATCGCGGTCTGCGGTGACTTCAACGCCGAGGACCACGACACCGCGCTCAGGATCGCCTGCGCGGGGGAAGACGACACCGGCTCCGGCCATCTGGCAAGCCGCGTGTTGACGCCGATCGAACGCGGCCTGCCCGCCGACCGCCGCTTCACCGTGCTGCATCACGGCCGCCCACAGGTGCTCGATCATGTGCTGGCGAGCCGCGCCCTGTTCGGGCGACTATCGGACGTCCAGATCCACAACGAGATGCTGGACGACGAGCTCGTCGCCTTCGGCCGCATCGACCGGCCACCGGAATCGCTGCACGCGCCGATGGTCGCGGAGTTCGCACTTTAGGCGCAGGGCAATAGAAGCTCGGGGAAGGCCCGCCCCTCCCGCTCGTTCCCGCGAAAGCGGGAACCGGGTAGCGATCCGGAGAAACCAACCCGGTGGCGCGAGATTCCCGCTTTCGCGGGAATGAGCGGAAAACGGTAAGTTCGCACCCGCCGATGGTCGCGGAGTTCGCGCTTTAGGCATGGCGACCGCTGCATGGGTCCCGGATCAAGTCCGGGACACGAGGCACGTTATGTCGCACGGGAGGTGCCCCTGAAAAGATCGCGTGCCCTGGACCTGATCCAGGGCCCAGACGGACGCGCCGCCAATTCGACCCGCTTCGGAGAGAGCTCCGCCTGCGCCGCCTCCGTCTCGCCAGGCGCCCGCAAACCCTGCACGCGCCGATGGTCGCGAGTTCGCGCTTTAGGCATGGCAAACGCTGCATGGGTCCCGGATCAAGTCCGGGACACGAGGCACGTTATGTCGCACGGGAGGT
>CAJQNW010000091.1 GCA_905479765.1 uncultured Tepidamorphus sp.
AGAAGACGCTGAAGCGCTGGTTTCCGCCCTACCACGACCGCAACGTCGCCCATCTGATCAACCTCCATCGCGTCGACCTGGTGCTCGATGTCGGCGCGAATACGGGCCAGTACGCCCGCAGGTTGCGCGCAGCCGGCTACAAGGGCCGCATCCTCTCCTTCGAGCCGTTGCTGGAAGCCTGGACTCAGGCCGCCACGCAGGCCGCCGCCGATCCGCTCTGGGACATGGCGCCGCCGATGGCGCTGGATGCCGAAACCGGCACAAAGACCCTCAACGTCTGCCGCGATACCTCGCTGACCTCCCTGCAGACCCCGATCGAGGGTGCCGGCCCGGCCGGCCTTGCCGTGGAGCGCACCGAGACCGTCCAGTGCCACAGCCTCGACGACGCGGCGGCAGACGCGCTGGCGACAGCCAGGCGCCCGTTCCTGAAGATCGACGTGCAGGGTTTCGAGAAGCCCGTGATCGCGGGTGCTGAAAAAACGCTGGCTGCCTGCGTCGGCGTCCAGATCGAACTGTCCCTTGATCCGCTCTACGAGGGCGAGCCGGGGTATCTGGAAATGCTGAGCGACCTGGAAGCGCGCGGCTTCCATCTCGCCTTCATGCTGCCGGTTGTCTCGAAGCTGAAGCTTGGCCCGATGGATCAGGTCGACGGGCTGCTGTTTCGGCGCGAGACCTAGCCGCCCTTGGCGTGAACCCTTACCGCGAAAGGCGGCGGTGATTGGCGCGCACTTTCTTGCGGTAGCCGGAGACCGCGCTGCTCGCGATTGCATGAGCGCTCTTGCCGGTGACTGCCGAAATCGCCGCGGCGGCACCGATCTGGGCGGCAGCCTGCATCTTTTCAGACACCATGCGTTCCATCTCGTGGTCCGCCGCCTTGCCGCCCGCAGCGATGCGAAGCATCCGCAGGCCGATTACCTCCTGTGCCTCCATGGCGAGAAACGCGGAGTGCATGAAAAGCGACATGAAAGAGGCGGTCATCGGCTCAAACTCGTTTCAAATGTGCGGGTGCGGGAAGCGGCATAGGGGGTATCGACAGCCTGCCGGATCAGTCGGCCGGAGGGCGACGTGAGAACGGCCGCCGGTCGATCGACAGACGGGCTGCCGGTGGCGGCCACTTCATCCGTCCAGACTTCGAAACCGGTCAGCGCATACTCGCCGAACGCCGTGATCATGGCGACGTCGGCGGCATCCCGGCCGCGCACCATCAGGACGCGGCCGATCCGCGGCGTGTTGTAGCGTGCGTCGAACGTATGCCAGCGACCGCCGAGGAATACCTCGCACCAGGCGCAGAAATCACCCGGACCCGCCGATGGCACGCCGATATCGCCAAGATATCCGCTGGCATAGCGCGCGGGAATGTTCATGGCCCGGCACAGCGCCACGAAGAGATGGGCGAAGTCCCGGCACACGCCCTTCCCCTCGTCGAAGACGCCCAAAGCCGTCTTCGAAGGACGGGCGAACTCGTAGCCGAAGGTTATGTGCTGGTGAACGAAATCAGCGATCGCCTGCACCCGCGGCCAGCCGGGTGGCGTCTCGCCGAACAGTTCCCAGGCCTTTTCCGTCAGCGTGTCCACTTCGCAGTAGCGGCTGGCCGACAGGTAACCGAGTGTCTCCACGGGAAGCGCCTCGACGGGGTGCTGTTCGGCACCCAGGTCCACCGCGTCGGGCAAACCGGTGTCCTCGACCACGCAATCGGATCTGAGCCGCAACGTGCCCGCGCCTGCCACAAGCCGCGTACGCCGGTTGCCGAATTCGTCGATGAAGGTCTCCATCGGCCGGTGCGGAAACGACTGGATCGCGCACGTCCCGATGATCCGGTCTTCTTCTTCCGGCCGCGGCGAAAGCGCCAGCAGCAACGGGGTCTCGTCCTGGCATTCAATCGTGATGTCGAAACCGATGCGAATCCGCATGTGCCGCGCCTTTCGGGATCAGGGAGAAAACGTACTCACCGAACGATTGGTCGGGGCTTTTGGTTCCCTGCACGGGCAACCGGACAGCATCAATACGCCGCGGCCGGTATTACGACCAACTCGCTTATATAGGATCCACGGCCCGCCGTTGCTAATAATCGCGCGATCATGGCACCAGATCCGATACAGATGGCGACGTCGTCTTCGCACGTGCCCCCTCCTCTGCTATAGGCTCATCAGAAATCCCTGCCGCGATTCCGAGTCTCCTCATCACCTAGGCCCTGCCCAGGACGTCCACATGAAATCCGCTATTGTCCTCTTCCCCGGCATCAATCGCGAAAGCGACATGGCCCGCGCTCTGGAAATGGCCAGCGGCCGCGCGCCGGAGATCGTCTGGCACAAGGAAACCGAGCTTCCCGACGTCGATCTGATCGTCATTCCGGGCGGTTTTTCCTACGGCGATTACCTGCGTTGCGGCGCGATTGCGGCGCGTTCGCCGATCATGCGCGACGTCGTCGCAAAGGCGGAGGCCGGCGTCACGACGCTGGGCGTCTGCAACGGCTTCCAGGTGCTGACCGAGACCGGCCTGCTGCCCGGCGCGCTGATGCGCAACGCCGATCTGAAATTCGTCTGCCGCGACGTCCACCTGCGCGTCGAGACGACCGGGACCCGCTTTACCGGCGGCTATGAAGAGGGCCAGGTGATCCGCGTGCCGGTGGCGCACGGCGACGGCAACTACTTCGCCGACGAGGATACGCTCGACCGGCTTGAGGGCGACGGCCGCGTCGTGTTCCGCTATTGCGACGCGGACGGCAACGCCGGCAGCCGCGCCAATCCGAACGGCTCGGTCCGCGATATCGCCGGCATCCTGAACGCGCGTGGCAACGTGCTCGGCCTGATGCCGCACCCTGAAGACCATATCGAGCCCGCGCAGGGCTCGACCGACGGCTTCGGCATCTTCATGAGCGTGGTCGCTGCCCTGGAGACGGCTTGATGGCGCCTGGGGTTGGCGTCACGCTCGTTGGTGCCACCTACAGCGTCTATGTGCGAATCGCCCTGATGGCGCTTGCCGAAAAGGGCGTCGCCTACACGCTTCTGCCGGTCGATATCTTCGCCCGGAGCGACGAGACCGAGGCGTATCTCGGCCTCAATCCGTTCGGCAAGATCCCGACGCTGAAGCATGGCGACTTCGTTCTGTACGAGACGCAGGCCATCACCCGCTATGTCGACGAGGCCTTCGGTGGCCCCGCCCTGCAGCCATCGGACCCGCGAGCCCGCGCCCGCATGGCGCAGGTGATGGGGGTCATCGATTCCTTCGCATATCGCACGCTCGTCTGGGATATCTACGTCGCCCACACCGCGCGGGAGAAGGGCGAAGGCGGCGAGCACGAGGAACGCATCGGCGCGGCCCTGCCGCTGGCGACGACCTGCCTCGTCGAGCTCGACCGGATCCTCGACGGAAAGCCGTTCTTCGGCGGCGCCAGCCCGTCACTGGCAGATTTGCATGCCGCCCCCGTCTTCGGCTATTTCGGCACGGTTCCCGAAGCCGAAACGCTGCTTTCCGGATTCCCCGGCCTGCAAGCCTGGTGGACGACGATCAGTGCGCGCGACAGCTGGCGCGCGGCAACCGAACCCGCGGCGACCTAAACACCGGACCACGAGATCCATGATCCCCAACGATATCAAAATCACGCCGGAGCTGGTCGCCGAACACGGGCTGAAGCCCGATGAATACCAGCGCGTCCTCGATCTGATCGGCCGCGAGCCGACCTTCACCGAGCTCGGCATCTTCTCCGCGATGTGGAACGAGCACTGCTCCTACAAGTCCTCGAAGCTGTGGCTGAAGACGCTGCCGGTCGAAGGCCCGCAGGTCATCCAGGGCCCCGGCGAGAATGCCGGCATCGTCGATATCGGCGACGGTCTGGCCGTCGCCTTCAAGATGGAGAGCCATAACCACCCCTCCTTCATCGAACCCTATCAGGGCGCGACGACCGGGGTCGGCGGCATCCTGCGCGACGTCTTCACCATGGGCGCGCGGCCCATCGCGGCGCTCAACGCGCTGCGCTTCGGCGATCCCGAGCATCCCAAGACCCGCCATCTGGTCGCCGGCGTCGTCGCGGGCATCGGCGGCTACGGCAATTCCTTCGGCGTGCCGACGGTCGGCGGCGAGGTCAATTTCCATCCCCGCTACAACGGCAATATCCTCGTCAACGCCTTCGCCGCCGGTATCATCCGCACGGATTCGATCTTCTACGCAGCCGCCAGCGGCGTCGGTAACCCGATCGTCTATCTGGGCTCCAAGACCGGCCGCGACGGCATTCACGGCGCCACCATGGCCTCGGCGGAGTTCGGCGGCGACGCGGAAGAAAAGCGCCCCACCGTCCAGGTCGGCGATCCGTTCTCCGAGAAGTTGCTGCTCGAAGCCTGCCTGGAACTGATGAAGACGGACGCCGTCATCGCGATCCAGGACATGGGCGCTGCGGGACTGACCTGCTCGGCCGTCGAGATGGGCGCCAAGGGCGGCCTCGGCGTCGAGCTCGACCTCGACCACGTCCCCTGCCGCGAAGAGGCGATGACGGCCTACGAGATGATGCTTTCGGAAAGCCAGGAGCGCATGCTGATGGTGCTGCGGCCTGGCAAGGAAGCCATCGCCCGGGCGATCTTCGAGAAATGGGACCTCGACTTCGCCATCATCGGCAAGACGATCGAACCGAAGCGCTTCATCGTGAAGCGCCACGGCGACGTGATGGCCGACCTGCCGATCATGGAGCTCGGTGACGAGGCGCCGGTCTACGACCGGCCGTGGGTG
The DNA here is from genome assembly GCA_905479765.1 of uncultured Tepidamorphus sp. Taxonomy (GTDB): domain Bacteria; phylum Pseudomonadota; class Alphaproteobacteria; order Rhizobiales; family Tepidamorphaceae; genus Microbaculum. Next base: position 4,720 of record CAJQNW010000091.1, read on the forward strand.
CCGACCGCGCCGGCCGCCCCGATCGACCCGGCCGACATACCGCTGCCCGCATCGATCGCCGATACGCTGATGACGCTGATGGGGTCGCCCGATCTGTGCTCGCGCCGCTGGATCTGGGAACAGTATGACCACCTGATCCTCGGCAACACGCACCAGCGCCCGGGCGGCGACGCCGCCGTCGTGCGCGTCGAGGAAGGCCCCAAGGGCCTCGCCTTCACCCTCGACGTGACGCCGCGCTATTGCGAGGCCGATCCGGTCGAGGGCGGCAAGCAGGCGGTCGCCGAAGCCTGGCGCAACCTGACCGCCGTCGGCGCCACACCACTCGCCGTCACAGATTGCCTCAATTTCGGCAGCCCCGAGCGGCCGGAGATCATGGGCCAGCTCGTCGGCTGCATTACCGGCATGGCGGAAGCCTGCACCGCGCTCGCCTTCCCCGTCGTGTCGGGCAACGTCTCGCTCTACAACGAGACGTCAGGCGAAGCGATCCTGCCGACGCCGGCGATAGGCGGTGTCGGCCTGCTCGACGATTTCACCCGCTCCGCTTCGATTGCCTTCAAGGCGGACGGCGAGGCGATCCTGCTGTTCGGCGAGACGCGGGGACATCTCGGCCGCTCGATATACCTGCGCGAGATCCAAGGCCGCGAAGACGGCCCGCCGCCGCCAGTCGATCTCGCGGTCGAAAAACGCCATGGTGACTTCGTTCGCCGCCTGATCACGCAGGACCGTGTCAGCGCCGTGCATGACTGCGCCGACGGAGGACTGATCGTTACGCTGGCTGAAATGGCACTGGCCGGTGACCGCGGCGCGGAAATTTCAGCGATTCCCGGCGAATTGCCGGCCCATGCGGCGCTGTTTGGCGAAGATCAGGCCCGATATGTCGTCACCTGCCCCGCCGAGACCGCCGATCAATTGCTCGCCGATGCCGAAAAGGTTGGCGTCCCGGCGATGCGCCTGGGTACGACCGGTGGTGCGACATTGACGATTTCCGGCCACGACCCAATCTATCTGGAAACGCTTCGCTCTTGCCATGAGGGCTGGATACCCGACTATATGGCAGACTGGATCGAAGACTGATCCGGAACAGACAACAGGTACGAGACGTCACCATGGCGATGGACGCGCGAGAAATTGAAACTCTGATCAAGACCCACATCCCCGATGCGACGGTCACCATCCGCGATCTGGCGGGGGACGGCGACCACTATGCCGCCGCCGTGGTCTCGGAGACGTTTCGCGGCAAGTCCCGCGTTCAGCAGCATCAGATCGTTTACGAGGCCCTACGCGGCTCGATGGGCGGTGCACTGCATGCCCTGGCGCTTCAGACCAGCGCACCGGAAACCTGAGACTTCCTGAGGACGAATGACATTCGCGCTCTATATACGACCGATCGGCAGCCGAAGCGCGCCATCGAACAACCGAAAGGACGACT
>CAJQNW010000092.1 GCA_905479765.1 uncultured Tepidamorphus sp.
GGACGCCCGGTGAGGACGCCCAAGCGCCGGCTGCTGGTCGTGCCCGATCGCAATCTGGCAGAGGCGATTGCCGGGGAATGGGACGCGGTGGTCGATGTGATTGATCCCGCCGACATGCCGCTGACCCGGCTTGCCAATACCGCGATCGACGGGGTCGCGGACACGATGGAAGCGGTTGCGCAGGATGCGGCGCGGTTTGCCGAGAGCGATCTCATTTGCTACCGGGCCGAGGATCCGGAGGGACTGGTCGAGCGGCAGTCGGAGGTCTGGGATCCGCTGGTTGCGTGGGCACGGGAGGAACTCGGCGTGCGGCTCAATCTGGCAGCCGGCGTGATGCATGTCGCCCAGCCGCCCAAAACGCTGGAACGCGCCCAGTCGCATCTGCAAGCACTCGATGCCTGCACATTAACCGGACTGCACGTCATGACGACGCTGACGGGATCGCTGGTGCTCGCGCTCGCCGTGTCGCGAGGCCGCTTGTCGGCGGAAGAGGCGTGGACTGCCTCGCTCGTCGACGAGGACTGGCAGATCAGCCAATGGGGCTCCGACGAGGAGGCGCTACGGCGGCGCCAGGCGAACTGGCTGGAAATGCAGGCAGCGGCACGAATGGCGTCGGGTCGGTGTGACGGCATTTGAATTCGGCAATGCGCGGCCGGTGACGGGGAAGAGCTTTGAGGATTTCGGATCGACGGCGCCTTTTGACGGTCCTCATCATCGCGCTCTTCGGCGGCGCGATCGGCATTACCTATTCCTACGTCCTGACAGACACCTCGGCTGATCCGTGGACAGTCGCGGATACGCGGCTGGCGGGGCTGTCGGGGTTCACAGTTGCCGGGTTCGCGGCACTGTTCGAGTTGATGTGGTACCAGGCGCCGCGCGGGCGGTGGCTCAGGCGAAAACCCGTGCTCGTGGCGTTCGCCGGCCGTGTCGCCATACTGACGCTGCTCGTCGTGCTGGCGCTGGTGATCAATCGTGAGATCCATTTGGCGCTCGGTGGCGACGATCCGCACTCGCTTCCCCGAAACAGGCTTTTGCGCGACGTTGCATTTTCCTTCCTCGTCACCGCCGCGTTCATCTTTGTCATGCAGACGACGGCGTTGGTCGGCGGGCGGACGCTGGGAAACTTCCTGCTCGGGCGTTATTACCGGCCGGTCGAGGAAGAACGGATCTTCCTTTTTCTCGACATGAAGGGCTCGACCGACCTCGTCCGGCGGCTCGGAAATGCTCGCTTTCACGCCTTTCTGTCGGATGCATTCTTCGTGATGGATGCGGCCATCGTCGAGCATGGCGGCGAGATCGTGGCGTATGTGGGCGACAGCGTGATCGCCACCTGGCCGATGGACGGACGCGAGTCCAACGCAAGGGTTCTGTTGGCAGCGCGCGATGTGTTCGCGCGGCTGAGGTTGGAGAGCGGGCGGCTTGAGGGAATGTACGGGGCAACGCCGGAATTTCGCGCGGTTGCCCACGGCGGACCGGTCGTGGTCGGCGAATGCGGCGATTCCAGGCGCCAGATCACCTATCTCGGCGACGTCCTGAACGTCACGGCGCGGCTGGAGGAAGTCGCAAAGACGCGCGGCATCAATATGGCGATCGCCGGGCCCCTGTTCGATCAGATCGATCTGCCATCCGGGTTCTCGGCCGTACCGCTCGGCGCGCTCCGCCTGCGCGGTGTCGCCGAGCCGGTAAATGTCTATGAAGTGCTGATGGCCTGAGCCGCCTCCGGCGGGATTACGCGGCCGCTGCGGCCGTTCCCAAATCGTCGATCGCCTCGCGCAGTTTCGCCTGCACCTCGACGGCGACCTCGCCGAGCGCCGGGTTCTCGATGGCCTGCATCGAGGCGATCGGATCGATTGCCGAGACCTCGACCGTGCCGTCGGCGTGCTGCTGGACGATGACGTTGCAGGGCAGCATGGTGCCGATCTTGTCTTCGGCCTGAAGCGCCTTGTAGGCGTGGCTCGGGCTGCAGGCACCCAGGATCCGGTAGGGCTTGAAGTCCACGTCGAGCTTCTTCTTCATCGTCGCCTTGACGTCGATCTCGGTGAGTACGCCGAACCCATGACGGGCAAGCGCGGCGGTCGTCGCTGCGATCGCGTCATCGAAGGGCATGTCGAGGGTGCGCGAGAAGTGATAGTCGCTCATGAGAAGCTCCTTTGGGCAAGGTCTGGTCGGAGGTTGGACGGATCGTCGATCCGGCCTTACATATTCCTAATTACGAATATATTGGGCGGATCATGTCGCATGGCAAGGCCTAATTGAGAAACCCGGCAAGACTTTGCCGACTCCCCGTCGCCGAAATCCCGTGCTATTCACCCCGTCTGAGATAACAGAACGGGGAACGCTCCGAAAATGAAGGCGATACTCGAACAGCTCGAGGCACGGCGTGCGGTGGCGCAGGTCGGCGGCGGTGAAAAGCGCATCGAGGCGCAGCACAAGCGCGGCAAGCTCACAGCCCGTGAGCGACTGGCATTGCTGCTCGATGAAGGCTCGTTCGAAGAATACGACATGTTCGTCGAGCACCGTTGCACCGAATTCGGCATGGCGGAGAGCAAGATCCCCGGCGACGGCGTGGTGACCGGCTGGGGCACCATCAACGGGCGCACCGTCTTCGTCTTTGCCAAGGATTTCACCGTGTTCGGCGGCTCGCTGTCGGAAACACACGCCCAGAAGATCACCAAGATCCAGGACATGGCGCTGAAGAACCGTGCCCCGATCATCGGCCTGTTCGATGCCGGCGGCGCGCGCATCCAGGAAGGCGTGGCGGCGCTCGGCGGCTACGGCGAGGTGTTCCAGCGCAACGTGATGGCATCCGGCGTCATCCCGCAGATCTCCGTCATCATGGGCCCGTGCGCGGGCGGCGACGTCTATTCGCCGGCGATGACCGACTTCATCTTCATGGTGCGCGATACCAGCTACATGTTCGTGACCGGTCCGGACGTGGTGAAGACGGTGACCAATGAGACGGTGACGGCGGAGCAGCTGGGCGGCGCCAGCATTCACACCACCAAATCGTCGATCGCCGACGGTGCCTACGACAACGACGTCGAGGCGCTGATCCAGATGCGCCGGCTGATGGACTTCCTGCCCGCCAATAACGAGGAAGGTGTTCCGGAGCTGCCGAGCTTCGACGATCCGACCCGCTTCGAGGATTCGCTCGATACGCTGATCCCGGAAAATCCGAACAAGCCCTATGACATCAAGGAACTGATCATGAAGGTCGCCGACGAAGGCGATTTCTTCGAGATCCAGGGCGCGTTCGCCAAGAACATGGTCACCGGCTTCGGCCGCATCGCCGGCAACACGGTGGGCTTCGTCGCCAACCAGCCCATGATGCTGGCCGGCGTGCTCGATTCCGACGCGTCCCGGAAGGCTGCCCGTTTCGTGCGATTTTGCGACTGCTTCTCGATCCCGATCGTCACCTTCGTCGATGTGCCGGGGTTCCTGCCCGGAACCGCGCAGGAATACGGCGGGCTGATCAAGCACGGCGCCAAGCTGCTGTTCGCCTATGCCGAGGCAACGGTGCCGAAGGTGACAGTGATCACCCGCAAGGCCTACGGCGGCGCCTATGACGTTATGTCGTCAAAGCATATCCGCGGCGACGTCAACTACGCCTGGCCGACCGCCGAGATCGCGGTGATGGGTCCGAAGGGGGCGGCAGAAATCCTGTATCGGTCGGAACTGGGCGACCCCGACAAGATTTCCAAGCGCATCGACGACTACACCGACCGCTTCGCCAATCCGTTCGTGGCCGCCGAGCGCGGCTACATCGACGAGGTGATCATGCCGCATTCGACCCGAAAGCGGGTCGCCCGCGCGCTCGACATGCTGCGCAACAAGCACCTCGAGAACCCCTGGAAGAAACACGACAATATTCCACTGTGACGCGGTGACACGGGGTGTTCACACCTCCGCCACCGAACCGACACGCAAGCGAAAAACAGGCGTCATAGTCCCTCTATAGGCCGTGGTCCGTGATCGGTGCTTCGACGATTCGTCGTTTGAGCTCCGGAATTGCGGATTTTACCTATCAGAAGGGGACCTATCGATGCGCACGCTCGTTGCGATCGGATTGCTTGCCGCCGCCGCACAAACCCTGGTTCCAGGGCCTGCCGCCGCGCAAGAGGAATACAAGGCCACGCTGACCGGCCACGCCGTTCTGCCAGCGCAGACACTGATCCCGGCTCCGGCCGATGCGCCCGAAGCGATGAAGACGTCGGGCAAGTTCACCGGCAAGACGCCGGCCCGCCTGACGTCGGCGCCGACGGATGGCAGCGCGCTGCCGTTCAACGGCCAACCGATGCAGGGCTTCTCCGGCATCAAGACGCTGGGCGACGGCACCTATCTCGTCCTCACCGACAACGGCTTCGGCTCGAAGGTCAATTCGCCCGACGCGATGCTGATGTTCCATCACGTCAAGCCGGACTTCGAGACCGGCAAGGTCGAGATCCTCAACACCACCTTCCTGTCCGATCCCAACAAGGTCGTGCCGTTCCTGGTCGCCAACGAGGCCAGCGACAAGCGCTACCTGACGGGCTGGGACTTCGACATCGAGGGCTTCCAGCCGATCGGCGACAAGATCTTCATCGGCGACGAGTTCGGCCCCTACATCATCGTGGTCGACTCCGAGACCGGCGTTGTCGAGGAGTTCTTCGAGACCTTCGTCGATGGCAAGAAGGTGCAGTCGCCGGACCACTACGAATTCCGCCTGTCCAATCCGGATGGCGATGCGCCGGCCACCACGCTGAAGCGGTCGCGCGGCTATGAGGGCTTTGCCGCCTCGATGGACGGCAAGACGCTCTATCCGCTGCTGGAAGGCCCGATCTGGGATGCCGAGAAGGCGTCTTATGAGAAGGTCGACGGCACGGAAGCGCTGCGCATCCTCGAGTTCAACGTCGCGGACCGCACGTTCACCGGCAACTCCTGGCTCTATCCGATGGAGAACGACGGCAACGCCATCGGCGACTTCAACATGATCGACGAGACGCGCGGCCTGATCATCGAGCGTGACGGCGGGCAGGGCGATTCCGAACTCGCCTGCAAGGACGGTGCGACGGAAGGCTGCTTCACCAATCCGGCCAAGCTGAAACGCGTCTACCTGATCGACATGAAGGGTGTCGAAAGCGGCAAGCCGGTGAAGAAGGTCGGCTACATCGATCTTCTCGACATCCAGGACCCGAAGGGTCTCGCCCGCATCGGCAAGCGCGAGGACGGCCGGTTCACGTTCCCGTTCGTGACGATCGAGGACGTCGACCGGATCGACGAGGACCACATCATCGTCGCCAACGACAACAACTTCCCGTTCTCGAAGGGGCGCAGCGCCACTGAACTCGACAACAACGAGTTCATGATCCTCCAGGTCAGCGATTTTCTGAAAGCGAACTAATTTCAAACGACAAACAGGCGGTCCGCCGGAGCGATCCGGCGGGCCGTATTCATGTCAGCCCTTCAGCCGCTCGGCGTTCCAGGCGATGTGATCGGCCATGAAGGTCGAAATGAAATAGTAGGAGTGGTCGTAGCCGGGCTGCATCCGGTAGGTCAGGTCGATGCCGGCGGTCTCGCAGGCCGTCTTGAAGGCTTTCGGGTCGAGCTGTTCGGCCAGGAAGTTGTCCGCGTCGCCCTGGTCGACGAGGATTTCCGGGACGGTGTTGCCGTCCTCGATCAGCGCGGTGGCGTCACAGGCGCGCCAGGCGGACTGGTCGGCGCCGAGATAGGCGGCGAGCGCCTTCTGGCCCCACGGGACAGCGATTGGATTGGTGATCGGCGCGAAAGCCGAGACCGAGCGGAAAACGTCCTTGTTTTTCAAGGCGATGGTCAGCGCGCCGTGCCCGCCCATGGAGTGGCCGAGGATCGCCTGCCGGGTCATGTCGGCGGGGAAGTTCTCCGCGATCAGGTCCGGCAGTTCGCTGGTCACATAGCTGTACATGTTGAAATGCCCGGCCCACGGCGTTTCCGTCGCATCGACATAGAAGCCGGCGCCCTGGCCGAGGTCATAGCCGTCGTCGTTGGCGATTGTCTCGCCGCGCGGAGAGGTGTCCGGGCAGACGATGATGATCCCATGCTCGGCGGCGGCGCGGCGGTATTCGCCCTTTTCCATGACGTTGGCGTGTGTGCAGGTGAGGCCGGACAGGTACCAGAGAACCGGGCAGGGGCCGCTCTCCGCCTGTGGCGGCACATAGACGGCGAAGGTCATCGGGCAGCCGCAAATCTCCGACTCGTGCTTGTAGACGCCCTGAACGCCGCCGAATGCCCGGTTCGTCGATACAGTTTCCATGAAACCTGTTCCCCTTAAATCAGATCCGCTTCCAGATCGTATTCGCTGGCCTTCACCACGCGGGCACTGACGATGTCGCCGGGGGTGAGGTCGTCCTCGTGCGGGATGAACACCGAGCCGTCGATGTCGGGCGCATCCCAGACAGAGCGGCCGGTGGCGCCGTCGCCGTCGACGGAATCGATAATCACCTCGATCTCGCGACCGACCCTGGCCTGCAGGCGGGCGGCGCTGACTGCCTGGGATGTTTCCATGAGGGCGTTCCAGCGCTCCTCCGTGACGTCGCCCGGCACCGCGCCTGGCAGCTCGTTTGATTTCGCGCCCTCGACAGGCTCGTAGCGGAAGCAGCCGACACGGTCGATGTCGGCTTCCTCGACGAAATCGAGAAGGGCCTCGAAATCCTCGTCGGTCTCGCCGGGAAAGCCGACGATGAAGGTCGAGCGGATGGCGAGGTCGGGACAAATGTCGCGCCACCGGCGGATGCGCTCCAACGTCTTTTCGGCGTGGGCCGGCCGGCGCATCGCCTTCAGAACGGGCGGACTCGCATGCTGGAAGGGGATGTCGAGGTAGGGCAGGATCTTGCCGTCGGCCATCAGCGGGATGACCTCGTCGACGTGCGGATAGGGATAGACGTAGTGCATCCGTACCCATACCCCCAGGTCACCGAGTTCTTTCGCCAGATCGAAAAAACGAGTCTTTACAGGACGTCCCCGGAAATCGCTCTCGGCATACTTGAGGTCGACGCCGTAGGCCGATGTGTCCTGGCTGATCACCAGCAGTTCCTTGACGCCGGCATTGACCAGCTTCTCGGCCTCCATCAGCACCCGGTTGACCGGTCGCGATGCCAGGTCGCCGCGTATCGAGGGGATGATGCAGAACGAGCAGCGGTTGTTGCAGCCTTCCGAAATCTTCAGGTAGGCGTAGTGGCGCGGCGTCAGGCGCAGGCCTTCCGGCGGCACCAGGTCGACGAAGGGGTCGTGCCTCGGCGGTACCGCTTCGTGCACCGCGCCGACAACCGCCTCGTATTGATGAGGGCCGGTGACGGCGAGCACGTCGGGATAAGCCTCGCGGATGCGGGCTTCCTCGACGCCCATGCAGCCGGTGACGATGACCCGGCCGTTTTCCGAGATCGCCTCGCCGATGGCCTCCAACGATTCTTGCTTGGCGGAATCCAGAAACCCGCAGGTGTTGACGATCACCACGTCGGCGCCGTCGTAATCGGGCGAGACCGTGTAGCCTTGCGACCGCAGCTTGGTCAGGATGCGCTCGGAATCGACCAGTGCCTTGGGGCAGCCAAGGCTGACGATGCCGACGGTCGGGGTGTCGTGTGGCATGAATGCGGTTTCCAAAGGGGCTGAAGGGCCTTCCCTACACCATCGTGCGGGCTGCGAGCCAGTCTTTCAGCAGATCGACGTCGGCCTGTGTGAGGCTGTGGCCGGCCGGCAGGGTCTCATGCGTGACCTCGGCACCGGCGGCATCGAGCGTCGCGGCAAGCCCGGCGGCGTCGTAGTCCGAGACGATCGGATCACGGTCGCCGGACAGGATCAGCACCGGCGTTCCCGCTAGGCCGGAGGGCTCGTCGGGCACCAGCGTCGGCTGGGCGCGCAAAAGCGCGGCGCCCGCAAGCACGCCGGCCTTGCGCAGCATCATTGCCGCAGCGATGTTGGCGCCGTTCGAGACGCCGACGGCGATCGGGGCGGGGAGGCGGTATGCCTCCCGCGCCTCGGCGATGAACGCGGCCAATTCGTCGGCGCGCACGGCGACGTCTTCCAGATCGAAGACGCCTTCCTCGAACCGGCGGAAGAAGCGCAGCATGCCGTTTTCGTCGACCTTGCCGCGCGGCGACAAGAGCGTTGCCTCCGGCGAGACGAGTTGCGCCAGACCGATCAGATCCGTTTCGGTTCCGCCGGTGCCGTGCAGAAGCAGGAGCACCGGCGCGTCTGGCGCGCCGGGCTCGAAATGGTGAATGAAACCAAGCGTATTGGTGCTCATCGTTCTCACTCCAACGGCGGCAGCTGCGCCGCGATCTCGTCGCGCCGCGGCTCCAGCCACTGCGGCAAACGCAGTTCCTGGCCGAGCGCCTCGACCGGCTCGTCGATCATGAAGCCGGGTTCATCGGTGGCGATCTCGAACAGGACGCCGCCGGGCTCGCGGAAATAGACCGAGCGGAAATAGTTGCGGTCCTTCTGCTCGGTCGTGCCGATCCGCATGTCGCGGAGCGTCTGCGCCATCTTAGCCTGCGTCGCGTCGTCGGCGGCGCGGAAAGCGATGTGATGGACGATGCCGCCCGCGAACGCCCCCGTCTGCCAATCCACCTTGCGCAGGTCGATGACCCCGCCCAGTCCGCCACTTCCCGCGACGAACCGCTGGCGGCCGCCTTCCTCGCCGGCTGCGCGGAAGCCGAGCACCCGGGTCAGCACTTCCGCGGTGGCCGCGGTATCGGCGAGCCACAACGACACGCCCGAGAAGCCGCGAATGGCGTGCTCGGTCGGGATGTCAGCGCTTTCGTGGCCAGGCAGTGCGCCGGCCCAATCGGTGCCGACGATCTCGATCAGCAAGCCGTCGGGGTCCTTGAAGGCGATGACCGTCTCGTCGAAGCGCTTGACCGGCAGGTCATGGGCGATATTGCGCGCGCTGAGGCGCTCAGACCACCAGGCGATCGAGGATTTCGGCACCGCGAAGCCGATTTCCTCAGCCTGTCCGGTGCCGTGACGGCCGCGCGGAGTGCCTTCCCAGGGAAAGAAGGTGAGGGCAGAACCGGGACGGCCGATCTCGTCACCGTAATACAGGTGCCAGGTCGTGGGATCGTCGAAATTGACCGTGCGCTTGACCAGCCTGAGGCCGAGTTCACGGGTGTAGAATTTGACGTTGCCGCGGGCGCTGGTGGCCGCGGCCGTGACATGATGTATGCCGACGCTGTCCGTCATGGCGAACCTCGCATTGTCGAAAGGGTTGTCTGGGAAAGGTTGGTTCTCATGTCGGGTGCGGTCTCCAGAATTCAATCCACGGTTTTGCAACGCGTTGTCGCTTGAATCGCAACAATCGCCGACCGCTGGCCGGATCATAGGGTAAGCTGGCGCGATGGACGTGTTCGACCTCTTCCAGCGGCTTGGCCTGGCGCTCGCCATCGGTTTCCTGATTGGCGTCGAGCGCGGCTGGCACGAGCGGTCCGAGGCGGAGGGCAGCCGCACCGCGGGCTTGAGGACGTTCGCGCTCAGCGGGTTGCTGGGCGGCATCGCCGGGCTCCTCGGCGAGGCGCTCGGCGATTTGGCGCTCGGGCTGATCTTCATCGGGTTCGCCGCCGCGTTCGCCGCCTACAAGTGGCGGGAAGCCCGGCACGAAAACGACTACAGCGTCACGGTGGTGGTCGCCGGCATGCTGGTGTTCGCGCTCGGCGCTTACGCCATGATCGGCGACATGCGGGTGGCGGCCGCCGGCGGAGTCGCGACGGCGGCGCTACTGGTTTCCAAAAACGTGCTGCACGCCTGGCTCAACCGGTTGAGCTGGGCGGAGATCCGTTCCGCCGTGGTGCTCGCCGCCATGACTTTCGTGGCACTGCCGATCCTTCCCGATCGCGGCTACGGGCCGTTCAAGGCGCTGAACCCCTACGAGATCTGGCTGATGGCGGTGCTGATCGCCGCTGTATCGTTCGCGGGCTACGTGGTGATCCGGCTGGTCGGCCAGAAACGCGGCGTGCTGATCGCTGGCGCCGCCGGCGGTCTCGTCGCCTCGACGGCGGTGACGCTGGATCTCGCCCGGCGTTCCGCGGTGGAGCGTGGCCGCGACGGGCTGTTCGCGGGCGGCGCGGCGGTGGCCGGGGCGGTGATGTTCCTGCGCGTTCTGGTCGTTGCGACTGTGATCGATTCCGCGCTGTTCGGCGATCTCGCTCTGCCGCTGGGCGCGGCAGCGCTTGTCTCGGGCGGCATCGGCCTGGCTTTTGCCAGCGGACGGTTCGATGGCAAACGTTCCGGCGAACATACCGAGGAAACGGTAGCCGATCTCGGCAATCCGTTCGACCTGCTCATCGTCCTGCGTTTCGCTGCGTTGCTTGGCCTGGTGATGATGGTGGCGGCGGCGCTGCAGGCATGGTTCGGGCCCGATAGTGCGGTGTGGCTTGCCGCCGCCGCCGGTCTTGCCGATGTCGACGCGATCACGCTGTCCATGGCGCGCCTTGCCGGCGGCAGCGTGCCGATGGATACGGCCGTTCTGGCCATTCTCGTCGTTGCCGGTTCCAACTCACTGTCGAAAACCGTTATGGCGCTGCTTGCCGGAAGCCGGGCTTTCGCGGTGCGGTTTGCAGCCGCCATGGCCGTCTCCATAGCCGTTGCCGTCATGCTGTGGTGGATTTCGGCGTTTCTGCCCGGCGGCAGTCCCGCCTAGAGGCATTTACGGGACGCGCCGGCGCGACTAAAAGACGGGGCGGCTTGCCGCCGCAACCGCTATCCGAGGGACGCCCAGTCACGATGTTCTCCAAGATCCTGATCGCCAACCGCGGCGAAATCGCCTGCCGGGTCATCAAATCCGCCAAGAAAATGGGGATTAAGACCGTCGCCGTCTATTCCGACGCCGACAAGGACGCGCTGCATGTGGATATGGCCGACGAGGCGGTGCACATCGGCCCGCCACCGGCAGCCGAATCCTACCTGATCATCGACAGGATCCTCGATGCCTGCCGCCAGACCGGCGCCGAAGCAGTGCATCCGGGCTACGGGTTCCTTTCGGAGAACTCCAAGTTTGCCGAGGCGCTGGATGCGGCCGGCATTGCCTTCATCGGCCCGCCGGTGGGCGCGATCGAGGCGATGGGCGACAAGATCGAATCGAAGCGGGCCGCCGATGCCGCCGGTGTCACGACGGTGCCGGGTTTCCTCGGTGTTATCGAAAGCGCCGAGGAGGCCGTCACGATTGCCGACGAGATCGGCTATCCGGTGATGATCAAGGCCTCGGCCGGCGGTGGCGGCAAGGGTATGCGCGTTGCTTACTCCGCCGACGAGGTGGCCGAAGGCTTCACGCGGGCCAAGTCAGAGGCGAAATCCTCCTTCGGCGACGACCGCGTGTTCGTCGAGAAGTTCATCGTGAACCCGCGCCACGTCGAGATCCAGCTGATCGGCGACAAACACGGAAACGTCGTCTATCTGGGCGAGCGCGAATGCTCGATCCAGCGCCGCAATCAAAAGGTTGTCGAGGAGGCGCCAAGCCCGCTACTCGACGAGAAGACCCGCAAGGCGATGGGCGAGCAGGCCGTGGCGCTTGCCAAGGCCGTCGACTACTACTCGGCGGGCACTGTCGAATTCGTCGCCGGCCAGGACAAGTCCTTCTATTTCCTCGAAATGAACACCCGCCTGCAGGTCGAGCATCCGGTGACGGAGCTGATCACAGGCGTCGATCTCGTCGAGCAGATGATCCGGGTCGCGGCCGGGGAAAAACTGCCATTCATGCAGTCCGACATCAAGCTGAACGGCTGGGCGGTGGAATCGCGCGTCTACGCCGAGGATCCGTACCGCAACTTCCTTCCCTCGATCGGCCGCCTGGTGCGCTATCAGCCGCCGATCGAAGGCACCGACGACGACGGACTGACGATTCGCAACGACACCGGCGTCTACGAGGGCGGCGAGATCTCGATGTTCTATGACCCGATGATCGCCAAGCTCGTCACGCACGGGCCGGACCGCAAGAGCGCGATCGAGCACATGAGCCGGGCGCTCGATGCCTTCTATATCGAGGGAATCCAGCATAACATTCCGTTCCTGTCGGCGCTGATGGAGCATCCGCGCTGGATCGAGGGGCAGCTGTCGACGGCGTTCATCGCCGAGGAATACCCCGACGGCTTTTACCCGCGCGCGCCTTCCGGCCATGTCGAGCGCGTGATCTGCGCGGTGGCGACCTGCGTCGATCATTTCCAGAACACCCGGCGGCGCGGCATCTCCGGCCAGATGCACGTCGGCGGATACCGGTTCCCCAACCGCCGGGTCGTGCGGCTGGACGGACGCGAAGTGCACGTGTCCGTGTCGGGCGAGTTTCCGGATTACTCGATCGCCTTTCTGAACGTCGGCGGGGGCGGGGATACGGAGGCTGCGACGCTGCACGTGCATTCGCACTGGCTGCCGGGGCAGCCGGTGTGGACCGGCACAATCGACGGCGAGGCGGCGTCGGTTCAGATCAAGCCGACGCTGACCGGTTATGCGCTGGCCCATCGCGGGGTTTCGCTGAAGGCCGACGTGTTCACCGAAAAGGAAGCCGAACTCGCGGCGCTGATGCCCGAGAAGATCCCGCCGGACACCTCCAGACTGCTGCTGTGCCCGATGCCGGGGCTGGTGGTGTCGATCGCGGTCGCCGAAGGCCAGGAGATCAAGGCCGGCGAGACGCTTGCCGTCGTCGAGGCGATGAAGATGGAAAATGTGCTGCGCGCCGAGCGCGACGGGACAGTGTCCAAGATCCACGCCGAACAGGGCGACAGCCTGGCCGTCGACGCGGTGATCATGGAGTTTGCCTGAGCGCAGAATTCGTCAATCCGGAGGGAGAGGACCGCGATGCAGCTTGCCCAGATCAATGTGGGACGCCTTCTTCATTTCATCGACGATCCGCGCATTGCCGATTTCGTCGACAATCTCGACCGGGTGAACGCTGTCGCCGAACGCAGCGAGGGCTTCGTATGGCGGCTCAAGGACGAGACCGGCAACGCCACGCAGATCGCCTTTGACGACGATCCGCGGGTGATCGTGAACATGTCGGTGTGGCAGTCGGTGGAGGCGCTGGAGGCCTTCGCCTACAGGACGATCCACCGTCGCTTCGTGCAGCGCCGCAAGGAGTGGTTCGCCCCCTTCGGCGCAGCCTTCGTCGCCCTGTGGTGGGTCGAGGATGGCGCTATGCCGGACACTGCGGAGGGCCGCCGCCGGCTGGCGCACCTGAACCAGTATGGCCCCAGCCCCTATGCCTTCACCTTCAAGGCGCGTTTCGGCGCGGATGTGGATGCCGTGCCGCTTGGCCCGCTCGGCAGAGACATTGCGTCCGGCGAACCGTACCGCGCCTGTGGCTGAGCCGCTCCGGGCCGCGGTGCTTGAGGCCACCCCGTGAATCCACAGCGCGGCTATTCAAACCGAGGCGGATCACTATAACCCGTAACGGATCATGCGGGAAAGGAACCGGGATGCGCCTGCTGTCGAGCCTGTTGAAGAAGTTCGTGCGCAATGGCCGGATGCGTCTCTATGACGCCGGGGGTGCGCTGCACGAGTTCGGCTCCGGCGAGAACGGGCCGACGGTCACCGTCCGGCTGCACGACGCCGCCGTGCAA
>CAJQNW010000093.1 GCA_905479765.1 uncultured Tepidamorphus sp.
ACCAGCACCAGCGCCGACATCGGCGGGTTTTCATCCTCGCCGGCCACCAGCATCGAGCTCAAACCGCCCATCGAAGCCCCGATCACGACCGGCGCAACGCCAAACCGGTCCACGACCTGCCGGAACACTTCGCGGGCGTCGGCGGAGTATTCCAGAAAACTGTAGTGTCCCGGCTCGCTCCAGTCGCTTTCGCCATGCCCCCGCTGATCGAGCGTCACCGCGCGCCAGCCGGCCACCGATAATCGCCGGGCCGTCCCACCCCAGGAATTCCGTGTCTGTCCGCCGCCGTGCAACAAGACGGCGACCGGACCTTCGCCGGTGCCCCACAGATCCGCGACAAGCCGGTTGCCCTCGATGCCTTCAAAGAAGATCCGCTCGCCGTTGGTTCTGTTCTGTTCCCTCACGCCGGGATCGGCTGAGTCCTCGCTCATGCGTCCTCCGCCAGGAATTCCAAAACCGCGGCCTTGAAGGACCGGTCGCCGACCGCCTTCATGTGGTCCCTGCCCTGGATAGGGAACGCGCGTCCCTTCGGAATGAGAGCCGCCAGTTCGTCCGCCCGCCCGCCGATCGCATCGTCGGTTCCCACCGCGACCAGTACCGGCATCGGCAGCTGTAACAGGGCTTCCTCGGTGATCCGCACCCGCGACGAACGCATGCAGGCCGCCAGCGCCAGCAGATCGCTTCGCGTCTGTTCGGCAAACATCCGGAAGACGCGCCCCCCGGGATCGGTAACGTCGTCGAGTGACGTCGCCTCCAATGCCTCGGCGATAGGCCCCGGTTCGCCAACTCCGCGCACCATGTTGATGCCGAGTCCGCCGAAAATGGCGCGGCTGACGCGGTCTGGATGGTTGAGCGCCAGAAACGCGGTGATCCGCGCGCCCATCGAGTAGCCCATCACCGCGGCCTTTTTGATGCTCAGATGTTCAAGCAGCCGACAGGCGTCCTCGGCCATCAGCGGGGCGCCATAGTCTGCGGTTTCGTACAGCTTCTCGCTGTCCCCATGCCCGCGATTGTCGATCGCGATGACGCGGTAACCGGCCTTGACAAGCGTATCGACCCAGGACGTATCGACCCAGTTTGTCCGCAGATTGGACGCAAAGCCGTGGATCAGAAGAACCGGCGCGCCCTCGCCTTCGTCTGCATAGGCAATATCGACGCCATCGGAATCGAAATGGTGGATGTCCATGTGCTTCATAATCTCCAATGAACGAACGATACCTTACGTTGACGGAAAGGGAAACTTGAATTCCATTGAAGAACGATCCGATCGCCAAACGGCCCCTAGGAACCGGTCGTCTATGGCGTTATGGTCCGACCGCATCGAATGCAATACGAGGATGGCCCCGAATGGCCGACAATCTGATCCCCCACTTCCACAACACCACCGGCGCCACGTCCATCAGCATCGGCGCGCGTGAGTTCCAGTGCATCGGGGCGCTTCCGCCCTTTGATCATCCCCATGTCTACCTCGATATGGGCGACGAGGACGAGATCATCTGTCCCTATTGCTCGACCCATTATCGTCACGACCCGTCGCTGAACGCCGGCCAGGCCGAACCCGCCGACAGCGTCTGGCACGTCGACGCGGCCTGATCCGCTTGCCGGCATAAGCCAGCATGGGCGCTGACCGCCACATCGCAATTGCCGGCGGCGGCGTCGCCGGCCTGACGGCCGCGCTCGCGATCGCCGGTCCGGAAACGCAAGTCACCGTTTTCGAGCAGGCCGACAGCCTGCAGGAGGTCGGCGCCGGCCTGCAGGTTTCGCCGAATGCCTGGCGCGTATTCGAGGCATTGTCGGTCGCCGAAGCGATCGAGCCACTGTCGGTCGCGCCAGACGTCATCCGCATGCGCCGCGGACGCGACGCCCGGCTGATCGCCCGCGTCCCTCTCGGTAACAACGCAACCGCGCGCTGGGGTGCGCCATATCGCGTCGTCCATCGCGCCGACCTGCAGGCGTGCCTTCTTGCGGCGATCGGAAAGCAATCGGCTATCCGGCTCGAGCTGTCCGCACAGGTCGGCGGATACCGGGTCGATGGCGACGAGGTCCGGATCCGATTCGAGAATGGCTCGTCGGACGGCTTCGACGGCCTGATCGGCGCCGACGGGCTGTGGTCCGCGGTCCGCCGGCAGGTTTCCGGCGAGGCGGACCCGGTCTACTCGGGCAAGGTCGCCTGGCGCGCCACCATTCCCGCCGATGCGGTTCCCGCCGGTATCGACCCGGGCGAAACCGGCCTCTGGCTCGGCCGCGACGCGCATCTGGTTCACTACGCTGTGCGCGACGGCGAGGAAATCAACGTCGTGGCGATCTTCGCCGATAGCTGGAACGAGCCCGGCTGGAGCGCGGCTGGCCGGCGCGAGGACGTCATCGCCCGCTTTGCCGACTGGCACCGCCTCGCCCGCGCAGTCGTCGAGGCCCCGGACAGCTGGGTCAAATGGGCGCTTGCGGACCGGGAGCCACTGTCGCGCTGGGGCGTCGGTCCGGTAACGCTGGCCGGAGACGCCGCCCATCCGATGCTGCCGCATCTGGGGCAGGGCGCCAATCAGGCCATCGAGGACGGTGTCGCGCTCGCGAAGTTTCTGGAAGGCCGGAATTCCGACGAGATCGCAGGCCTGTTGCCGCGCTACCAGCAGTTCCGTCGCGTGCGCACCGACATGATCCAGGCGGAAGCGCGACAGAACGGGCTGCGTTACGACTCCAGGTACGAGAGCCTGGAGCAGCGCGACAAGGAGATCGCCAATTCGGCGGCATTCCGCAAGTCGCTGTACGACTACGA
>CAJQNW010000094.1 GCA_905479765.1 uncultured Tepidamorphus sp.
GACTGGGGCAGCGTCACCGGCAAGGAGGAGATGATCGCCACCGCGCGGCGGCACATGATCGAGGTCGATCCGGAAGAATTCGCGCCCGGCGACGTCGTCGTCTTCCGCATCAGGCGCTGCACGGTCGCCAAGCATTGCGGCATCGTGTCGGATGTGGCGACCGTCCCCCGCTTCATCCACGCCCAGGAGGGCGTGCCGGTCTGCGAGGTGACGCTGTCGGACTGGTGGCGGCGAAGGATCGTTGCCGCCTTCGCGTTTCCGGCGCCGGGCGATGGGAACTGAAAACCCCGGGCGCCCGGAAACCACTCGGGCACCCGGAAAGCGGTGGACTATTTCGGCGACGGCAGTGCCTTAGGCAGGGTCGTCGCGGCTACATTCGCGTCGGCCGACGTGGCCAGGGTTCCCGCCTGCGTATAGGTCGCCGCCAGGGTCGAGATGTAGGTCAGCACCGTTCCTGCGTCTTCCTGGCAGTACACGCCCAGATCCACGTTTTTCGCGGTGGTGACCGGGATCGCCTGCACCCCGGAGCATACCAGATACTGATCCGTGTCGCTGGCGACTACGCAGGGAAGCGTGTTCGCAGTGGTGATGCTGTCGCCGATTACGTAGCACTGCGCGAGACCAGCTGTATCAACGTAGAGAGACACGGAGAAGTTGACCAGGACCGCGCCGGGCCCCGGTGCCGCGACGCTGGTCTGGTCCATCAGCAGCGGCGTGCCGCTGAGGGCGGTCTCAGGGTCGTGGCGATGCCCCGCTGTGTAGGTGGTCGTCTTCGCGGTCGCGTCGAGTTTGCCGATCGTGACGGCGCCATTGCCGAGATTGGTTGTCTTGACCTGACCGGCCTTGATGTTCTTGGACTTGATCGCGTTCTTGCCCATTTCCTTCTTGCCGACGCAGCCCTTGCACTTCAGGTCCGTGGCGGTGATCTTCTCTTTCGCTTCCGCGCTGTCGGCGCTGAGCGGCCGCACGTCGGCGGCGAACGCAACGATGAAGGCGGCAACGCCCAGCCCAAGCCCGATGGATATGTTTTTCAATGGAATGCTCCGGATTCCGGTTTGCGACAAATGGAGATACGCAGGCCGGCCCGGTATTCGAGGCGACACTCCCCAGCTCCCCTAACGTCAGGACACTGCCCGGCGCCCAGCCGTGATGCAAGGCAAAGTTTTTCGACGGCTTTGATATCGGCACCGCCGCCACGGTTCCGGCCCCCGGCGTCCCGCGCGGGGCGTCCGGCGCGGGGCGTGATCAGCTACTTTTTCTTCTTCTTTTTCTTCTTGCCGTACACGATCAGTTCCCCCGCGATCTTGCAGTCGAGGCTCGACACGTCGTTTTCGGCGGTCGACCGGATGTCCAGCATGTCGCCGGTATCGGCAACGAACAGCGTCTGGGCGTTCACGACGCTGTAGTCCGCCGCGACACCGCCGTCCGTGAAGACCGGCAGATAGCTGTCATAGGCGTCGGCGCCGGATTTCCGTGCGTTGTGCAGGCGCACGAAGAACGGAACATTGCCCACGCTGACGGAGACGGTGCAGGAGACGTTCGTCACCAGCAGGCGTCGGTTCGCCGGCACCGTATAGACCGGCGCGCCGCAATTGCTGGATAGGCCGGTGCAGTTCGCCGACACGTAGGTTTGCCAGGCGGCCCGGCTCTTCTCGACCTTGGCGGCCGACGCGGGCAGGCACATTGCGCCGATGGCGAATAGGGCCAGCGACAGGGCACGTGGACTGAAACCCGAAGGTCTTGTCTTGAACATCACAAGCTCCGTCGTGTTGGTCTGAAGTCGAACGCGCGAGCTTACGCAGCGAAATGTCCCTTTGTTAACCCCCGATACTGCCGGCGGCGTCGCGGCAACGCGCGCGTCCGGCAGTGACGGATACCCGAAATTCCCCCTTAGTCGGGAGCCATCCCCCATGGCAACCTTGCTTCTTTCCACCCTCGGCACCGCCATTGGCGGGGCGCTGGGCGGGCCGGCCGGCGCGCTGCTCGGCAAGGCGCTCGGCGGTCTGGCCGGCGCGGCTGCCGACCAGGCGCTGCTGTCGTCCACGGCCACAGGGCAGAACCGCGAAGGCCCGCGGCTGACCTCGGTCGATATCACCGGCTCGGCGGAAGGCTCGCCCATCACCCGCATCGTCGGCCGCTCGCGGCTGGCCGGCCAGATGATCTGGGCGACCCGCTTCAGGGAGGTCGCGACGACCACCACCGACGGAGGCGGCGGCGGCAAGGGGCTCGGCGGGGGAGGCGGCGGGTCGTCGACCACCACCTACAAATACTACGCGAACTTCGCGGTCGCCTTCTGCGAGGGCGCCGTCGACCGCATCGGCCGCATCTGGGCCGACGGGCGCGAGATCGACCAGGAGAGCGACGATGTCGTCATCCGCAAGTATCGCGGCAAGGCGGGGCAGGGCAAAGACACCCTGATCGAGGCCAAGGAGGGCTCTAACTGGACGCCCGGCTATCGCAGCGTCGCCTATGTGGTGTTCGAGAACATGGCGCTGGAGACCTACGGCAACCGCATGCCGCTGATCACGGCCGAGGTCTATCGCGCGGTCGGCGATCTGGAGGGCCTCGTCCAGTCTGTCGCGCTGATCCCCGGCACCACCGAATTCGGCTACGACCCCGACCCGGTCACCCGCCTCTCGGGCCGGGCCACCTATACGCCCGACAACCGCCATACCAGGGAAGCCGCCTCCGATCTGATGGGGTCGCTCGACCTGCTTCAGGACGTCGCGGAGGAGTGCGGCTCGGTCGTCCTCGTCGTCGCCTGGTTCGGCACTGACCTGCGCTGCGGGTCGTGCGAGATCAAGCCGAAGGTCGAGAATTATTCGAAGACCACGAAGAAGGACAATCTGGACTACGCCTGGTTTGTCGCCGGCCTCGACCGGGCCTCGGCCGAGCGCGTCAGCCTGCTGCCCGGCAACATCCCCGCTTTCGGCGGATCGCCGAACGATGCCTCCGTCATCGCCTGCATCCAGGAGCTCAAGAGCCGCGGCTTCCGGGTGCTGCTCTACCCCTTCGTGATGATGGACATCGAGAAGAACAACGCGCTTCCAAACCCCTATTCCGACAACGCCGCCGGGGTAGGCCAGGCGGCCTATCCCTGGCGCGGCCGCATCACCTGTTCGCCGGCGCCCGGCTTCGCCGGCTCGCCGGACAAGGCGGCGGGCGCGGCGACGCAGATTTCGAACTTCGTCGGCACCGCGTCTGCGTCGGATTTCGCCGGGTCGTCGGGCACGACGGTCAGCTACGCGGGGCCTGCCGAATGGCGCTACCGGCGCTTCGTCCTGCACATGGCGACGCTGGCCGATCTGGCGGGCGGGGTCGATGCCTTCACCATCGGCTCGGAAATGGCCGGCCTGACCACCGTGCGCTCCAATGCGTCGACCTATCCCTTCGTGACCGAGCTGGTCGACCTGCTCGGCGAGGCGCGGACGATCCTGGGTAGCGACACCAAGCTCGGCTACGCCGCCGACTGGTCCGAGTATCACTCGCATCGTCCCGACGACGGCTCGGGTGATGTCTATTTCCATCTCGATCCGCTGTGGTCGGACGACGATCTCGACTTCGTCGGCATCGACAACTATCTGCCGCTTTCCGACTGGCGCGACGGCACCGATCACCTCGACTACGACAATGCCGGCCCGACTTCGATCTACGACCTCGACTACCTGAAGGGGAACATCGAGGCCGGCGAGTACTACGACTGGTACTACGCCTCGGAAGCCGACCGTGACGCGCAGGCGCGCACCCCGATCACCGACGGCGCCTACGGCAAGCCCTGGGTGTTCCGCAACAAGGACATCCGCAACTGGTGGCAAAACGAGCACCATAACCGCCCCGGCGGCGTCGAGAGCGGATCTCCGACCGGCTGGACCGCCAAGGGCAAGCCCATTTTCTTCACCGAGCTCGGCTGCCCGGCTGTCGACAAGGGGCCGAACCAGCCGAACGTCTTCCATGATCCGAAGTCGTCGGAAAGCTTTCTGCCGCACTATTCGTCGGGCGCGCGCGACGATGCCGCACAGCGCGCCTACCTGCAGGCGATGCTCGACTACTGGGGCGACGAGGACAACAATCCAGGCTCCGGCGTCTACGGCGGCCGCATGATCAACCGGTCGTGGATCTCGGTCTGGTCGTGGGACGCGCGCATGGTGCCCTCGTTCCCGCAGGACGATATGACCTGGGCGGACGCGCCGAACTGGGAATACGGTCATTGGATCTCCGGCCGGCTTGGCGCGGCGCCCGCCCGCGAGACGATCCAGGATCTGCTCAGGAAATACGACGTTCCAAACGAGGATTACCGGGTCAATGGGATGGCCGGCGTCGTCGACGCCGTGGTGATCGACCGGGTGATGTCGATCCGCGCGGTGCTGGAGGCGATTGCCCCGGCCTATCTCGTCCACATCCACGAAAGCGAGGGCAAGCTGCGCTTTTCCTCGCGCATCGGCGAGCCGGTGATCCGCGACATCGCGCTTAACGATCTCGTCGATATCGGCTCAGCCCAGAACGGCGCCGACCGTTTCCTGAAGACGCGCGGCCAGGAGACCGAGCTGCTGGCCGCGGTCAATGTGGTCTATGGCGACCCGGTCAACGACGACCTCGCCGGCGCGGTGGAGGCGCGGCGCTCCGACGGCGGTTCGATGCGGGTCTCCCAGGTCGCGCTTCCGGTGGTGATGGGCGAGGCCCGCGCGCGTGCGCTGGCCGAGACGCTGTTGTTTGATGCCTGGGTCGGCCGCGAGATTCTGGAGTTCGCGCTGCCGCCCTCGCACATCGATCTCGATCCCGGCGACGTGATCCGGTTTCTTCCCGGTAGCGCCGAGACGTGGCGCATCGCCGGGATCGACGACGGCCTGTATCGCCGCCTGCGCGCGGCCCGCGTCGAGGCGAGCCTCTATGCGCCAGCCTTCCTGCCGCGCCGAGGACGGGCCGTGACCAGTGTGCCGGCTCTCGGGGCGCCGCTGCCGGTGTTCCTAGACGGACCGCTGCTGCAGGACTCCGACGACGAATACGCGGGCTATATCGCCGCCTTCGTCGCGCCGTGGCCGGGTGGCGTTGCCTTCTAAAAAAGCCCGTCCGACACCGGCTTCTTGCTCGACACGGTGCTGTCCAGCCCCGCCACGATGGGCGTCACCGCCTTTAACTTCTATTCCGGCCCCGTCTGGCGCTGGGACCGGGTCAACGATCTCTACGTCGACCTCGACGCCGGGCCACTAGTGGCCGAACTCTCGTCCGCCGGAGAAATAAACGTGCTGGCCGGCGCCAACGCACTGGCTGTCGAGAACGCCGACGGCGAATGGGAGATCCTGCAGTTCCAGACAGCCGAGCTGATCGACACCAACCGCTACAAGCTGTCGATGCTTCTGCGCGGCCAGCGCGGGTCCGAGCACGCCATGCGCGATCCGGTGTCGGCGGGCGCGCGCGTGCTGATCCTCGACGGGGCGGTTTCGCAGACAGCGCTCGCCGACGCCGACATGGGCCTGCCCTACACATGGCGCGTCGGGCCGGTGACGCGGGACGTGTCGGACAACTCTTATGACGAGCACACGATCACGATGTCCGGCAAAGGCCGGCGTCCGCTTGCGCCGGTTCGGCTTCGCGGCAAGCGCGACCACGCCACCGGCGACTGGACGCTGTCGTGGATCCGGCGCACCCGCGCCGGCGGCGATTCCTGGAACCAGACCGAGGTGCCGCTGTCGGAGGAATCCGAGGCCTACCGGCTGGAGATCCTCGATGCGCCCGGCGGATCGGTATTGCGCACCATATCGCTGGGCGAGCCCGGCTACCTCTACACCGCCGCCCAGCAGGTTGCCGACTTCGGCTCGCTCCAATGGAACGTGCCAATGCGCGTCACCCAACTGTCGGCGAGCTATGGCGCCGGCGTTGCGGCCGAATTTCTCACCTAC
Source organism: uncultured Tepidamorphus sp. (assembly GCA_905479765.1). GTDB lineage: Bacteria > Pseudomonadota > Alphaproteobacteria > Rhizobiales > Tepidamorphaceae > Microbaculum. Next base: position 5,898 of record CAJQNW010000094.1, read on the forward strand.
GACACCTGAGGGGTTTTCATGACGGAAACAGCGAGACTTCGCCTCCCCGAGATCGCCGCCGCCCAGGCCCAGAAGCATGTCACCCACAACGAGGCGCTGACCGCGCTCGATACGCTGGTGCAGCTCTCGGTCCTCGACAAGGACCTAGCGGCCCCGCCCGGCAGCCCGGCCGAGGGCGACTGCTACATCGTCGCCTCGGGGGCGACCGGCGACTGGACCGGCTGGGACGACCGCGTCGCCCGCTACGAGGACGGCGCCTGGCGTTCCCACCTGCCGGGCGAGGGCGACGGCATCGGCTGGCGCGCCTGGGTGCAGGACGAGGAAACCCTCTACGTCCTCAGGGATACCGGCTGGGCGGCCTTCTCCGGCGGTGGGGGAGGCGGCGCGGTCGTCCCGCCGCAGGGGCGGCTGACGCTGACCAGCGCCACGCCGGTGCTCACCTCCGCCATCACCGCGGCAACGACGGTCTACTACACGCCCTTTCTCGGCCGCAGCGTGCCGCTGTATGGCGGGGCGGTCTGGTCGAATAACGCGCTTGATGAACTCGGCCTCGCGCTCGACAGCGATTCAGGCCACGCCGGCTATCATCAGGCGGGCCGGAACTTCGACCTCTTCGTCTTCGACGACGGCGGCACGAAGCGGCTCGGGTCCGGCCCGGCCTGGAGCGACGACACCACGCGCGCCGACGCCCTGACCCGGCTCGACGGCATCCTGGTCAACGATGCCCCGATCGGCCTCCGCCACGGCGCGGCCAGCGACGACGTGCTCACCGTGCCCGCCAATCGCGCCACGTATCTAGGCACCTTCCGGGCGAGCGCCGACGGCCAGACCGAGTTCAGCTTCGGCGGATACGGCTCCGGCGGCGTCGAGGCCAGGCTCTATGTGTGGAACTGCTACAATCGCCGGCAGGTCGGCGCGGCGGTTCACGATACCGACAACACCTGGACGCTCGCGGCGTCCGCGATCCGCGCGGCCAACAACTCCACCGCCAACCGGGTGTCGTTTGTCTCAGGCCAGGCCGAGGACAGCTACGATGCCGCTTACTATGTCGGCGGCCTCGCCGGGGTATCCGGGCAGGTCGCCGCCGGCGTCGGCTTCGACAGCACCACGGCGTTTTCCGGTTCCATTCTGCGCTCCAACCTGACCGGCGGCATCGTGCTGCTGACCGGGCGCTATGCCACGCCCGCCCTCGGCCACCATTACTTCCAGGCGATGGAAGCCGCCCAGATTGCCGGCACCGCGACCTTCGCCGGCGACGGCGGCGTTCCGGCCTATGGTCAGAACGGGCTGCATTTTTCAGGGGCGATGTAACGCGGCTGCGACGCCGAAAGCGGTAGTGCGTCTTGCGACTTTCGGCTGAGGCTGCGCGTGGGGACTAGTTCCGATGATTGTTACGTAGCGGTACAAGGTATCGAAGTAATTACGAAAGCCATATTCATTATTAACGGGCCCGCCAAACCCCCTGTGGAAAGACGTTTTCACGTATTTTTCTCCCGGCGGAAGTAACCTTAAGGCCCGAAACGTTGCAATGACTCCATAAACATTTCAAAAAAAAGTCACAATTCGTTAGCAATTGCACACCGCCCCGGCCCGCAAAGCCGGGGTGCTTTTTTGTGTAACAATCGATGGTAGTTTGTATGACTGGTAACACGCTTTCGCGTGGGGGGATTGGAATGTTGGCGATTGCGACGGTTTCGGCCGTTGCCCTGTTCGCCGTATCGCCGGCTTCGGCGCGCATCATGCAGGGGGACCCGTCCGTGGTCGCGCCCGGTGGTGCAACCAAGGGAACGAAATCGGCCGGCTTCACCACCGGCGGCAACACCCGGGCCATTTCGGTCGCGCGGCGGTACATGGGTGGCAACCCGACAGGCCGCAGGTCGCAGTGGTGCGCGGACTTCATGAATCTGGTGGAAAAGAAGGTGGGGCGCGGCGGTACCGGCTCGCGGTCCTCCAAGTCCTACCTGGGTTACGGCAAGCCGGTCTCCAACCCGCAGCCGGGTGACATCGTCGTCCTGTACCGTCCCGGCGGTGGCCACGTCGGCTACTTCATGGGCTGGAAGGACGGCAAGATCGAGCTGATCTCGGGCAACCACGGCCGCAAGGTCGGGGTCGGCACCTACCCGAAGTCGCGGGTGCTGGGCTACCGGCGCCCCTGATCGTCGCCGACATCATCATGTTCAGGAAAGGCCGTCCTCCGGGGCGGCCTTTTTCTTTGGGAGCCATGAGGCCGTCCTTCGGGCGGCCTTTTTTATGGAGGACGCCATGACCGCCGAAACCTTCCAGGCCGCCCTGCCGCATCTGTTCGGCCATGAGGGCGGCTATGCCGATCACCCCAGCGATCCCGGCGGCGCCACCAAGTACGGGATCACGCGGGCGACGTTGTCGTCCTGGCGCGGCCGCACAGTCACGAAAACGGACGTCCGCCGGCTGACCCGCGATGAGGCCGGCGCGATCTACAAGGCGCGCTACTGGGACGGCGTGCGCGCCGACGACCTGCCCGCCGGGGTGGACTACTGCGTGTTCGACGCCGCGGTGAATTCCGGTCCGGGCCGCGCGGCGAAATGGCTGCAGGCCGCCGTCCGCGTCGCCCAGGACGGGGCGGTCGGGCCGGTGACGCTGGCCGCCGCCGGCCGCCGCGATCCGAAGGACCTGATCGACGATATCTGCGATGTGCGGCTGGCCTTCCTGCGGGGCCTGGGCACCTGGTCGGTGTTCGGGCGAGGCTGGGAGCGCCGCGTCGGCGACGTGCGCCGGGTCGCCCGGGCGATGGCCGGCGAGGCGGGCGGGCAGGAGAGCCCGCCCCTCAACCCCGAACCGCCACCTCCGGTCCCGCCACTGTCCTCCCAGCCGCCGACCGGCGGACTCTGGGCGGCGGTGGCGACGCTCCTGCGCGCGGTGCTCACGGGAGGCCGGCGATGATCGGCGCGCTCACACCTTTCCTCGGACCGGTTCTGGAGATCGTCAAGCGGGTGATCCCCGACCCGGCCGAACGCGCCCGCATCGAGGCCGAGCTGAAGCAGGCGGCAAGCGACGCGGAGGCCCGCATGGCCGAGGCGCAGGCTTCGATCATCACGGCGGAGGCGCAGGGCTCGCCGCTGCAGCGCAACTGGCGGCCGATCTTCATGATCGTCTGCATGGGGCTTCTGGTCTGGCACGCCGTCGCCGTGCCGATCCTCGCCGCCGTCCTCGCCGTCCCCCTCGACGACGTCGTCGGCCTGAAGGCTGTGCCCGAGGGCCTGTGGACCCTGCTGGTCGTCGGCATGGGCGGCTACATCGGCGGCCGCTCGCTGGAAAAGGTGTTCGCGGGCAGGGGGCAGTGAGCCCCATGCGCATCACGCAAACGCCGGCCTATCACAAGGCCTTCGACGACTATATGCGGCCCCCTCCTGTATCGGGGTACGCCGATCGACCTTTCGCTGAAGGCCGAGTCCCATCCGACGACCCACTATATCTGGCGCACGCGGGGCGACGCTCGCGTTCGCCCCTCGCACCGTGCCAACGACGGCAAGGTGTTCGCCTGGGACGAACCGCCCCCGACCGGACATCCCGGCGTGGATTACGGCTGCCGCTGCCGGGCCGAGCCGTATGAACCGGAGGTCGCCGAATACATGAGGATCTCGCTTTCCAACGTGAGCGATAGGGGCACGCCTTGGACGTCGCGAGACTTCGTCTACCATTACTTCACAGGTGATGGTCGGCGGGTGCTCGTGCGGGACACGGGTCATCTCCGGGCCGTCGTTGCTGAATATATGAGAGACGTCGAACACGACCTAAAAGGTCAGATCGCCGATGAAGCACGGAGCGGGCCGATCATCGAAGATCGCTCGAAGAGCGAGTTCAAATTTGATGGGTAAAACCAAGAGAAAGCCGCTGTGGTTCCGCTTGCTCCGCAATTTGGCCTTGGGCTTCGTCGCGCTTGTACTGATTTACGTTTTCGGTGGCGCTTGGGTTATTCGAAGCGGCTGTGTCGTGTTGCCTAACGGCATGCTGATCGGCCATGAAGCCTATGTCGATCCGGACAAATACTTCTGGAAGCCGACCGTAGTTTTGAAATTTCCCGACGGAACGACAGCGCTCCCCGACTGGGTCGAGCATTTCTATTTCTCCGAGACGACGGTCTACGGCGGCACTCTCAACGGAATACTCGGCCGCGACCACCCGGCCTATCGGCCCGATGTCTTCTTCGCCTACAGGCCGGATGTCGGCTTCGTCTATCTTCACGAGGATCCCGAAACCTACCGAAGACTGAAGGAGGAAGCCGGGCCGCTGATCTGGGTCATGAAGGGGTGGGGCGACGCGAAGGTCCACACCAACCTCCTGGGAACGTATCTGGAAATGATGAAGGATCGGAAGAATATCCGTTCCTTCTGTCCGCTGCGCATCCTGCCGGATCGGCGCGGCCGGAAGCGGCGGGAAGCCGGTTAGCCACGCCGTCGCAGGCCCGCCGTCCCGGCTCGCGGCCGTCGATGAGCCCCCCTTCATCCCCCGCCTCATCCCCTGCGTCATCCCGTGCGTCAACGCGGTGTTGTCAGACAAGTTGATGTGTGATGTTGTTATGCAACCTTAAGTAGATTCGGTGCGGCGACTTTGTACAACGACGACAGCGTGACCTATCAGGACGTTTTCATCGGTTTTATCGGCGATGAGTCGCTTTACGAACGATATTGCCGGGCGGCGCGGGTTTATGACCCCGGACCGTACGAATTGTCCGGCGCCGAGCGGCTGGCGGTCTGGATCTATGCGTGCGCCAATACCGACTGGCAGTTGCGGATCAACCGGGAGCTCTGGGACGGCGAGGCCAGCGGCGCGGTGGAGGGCATGGAGGCGATTCTGAACGCCGCCCTGCGCAAATTGCCCAGATATACCGGACGCGTCTACCGCGCCTTCAACGAACCCGACCTCGACGACATGCTCGGCGAATACGTCGCCGGCGGCACCGTGCTCTGGTTCGAGTTCGCCAGCTGCACGCCCGATCTCGACGTCGCCCGCGAAGGCAACGTGCTGTTCATCGTCAATTCGCGCAACGCCCGCCTGCTCGGGGCATACGCCGAGGATCCCGACAGCGGCGAAGTGGTCTTCTGCAGTGGCAGCCGGTTCCGCGTCCGGGCGGTGGAGCGGCGCAAGGCTTGCGCCGTCATCGAACTCGAGGAGATCGATCCGTGAGGCAAACCCGATGAACGACGACGAACGGCGGCAGCGGCGCAGGCTCGCCGACGCGCCCGGTTCCCTGGGCCCGGGCAACGGAGACGTCTATGTAACGGGGGTGTTTTCAGGCGGAACCGGTGATATCTGCGCGGCTTTTTTCGCCTACAAGCGGCAGACCCCGCGCACGACCGCCCTGACGCCGCTGCAAAAGCGCATGGAGGCCGGGGGCGCCTGAGGGGCTGCAGTCCAGATCTTGCGGCGCGCGGGTGCTTGGCAATCTCTGCCGGGAACGGCTAGGTTCCGGGACGACCTCATCCTCCCGGAGCAACGATCCCTTGAACGTCACCGAAGCCGCCCGCACGCGCATGTCCTGCCGGGCCTTTCTCGATACCCCCGTCCCGGAAGAAACCGTCCGCGAGATCCTCGACGCGGCGCGCTGGGCGCCCTCGGGCGGCAATCTGCAGCCCTGGCATGTTCATGTGCTCACCGGCGAGCCGCTGAAAGAGCTGCTCGACAGCATTTCCCCGCGCTTCAATACGCTGCCGTTGGCCGAGGGCGCCGAATACCAGGTCTATCCCGCCCCCCTGACCCCGCCCTATACCGGCCGCCGCTTCAAGTGCGGCGCCGATCTCTACGCCTCCATCGGCATCCCGCGCGAGGACCGGCCGGGGCGCTACCGCCAGTTCGCCCGGAACTTCGAGTTCTTCGGCGCCCCCGTCGGCATCTTCATCTCCATCGACCGCCTGATGGGCCCGCCGCAATGGTCCGATGTCGGCATGTTCGCCCAGAACATCATGCTGCTGGCGCGCGACCACGGGTTGCACACCTGCGCCCAGGAGGCCTGGACGTTCTGGCACAAGACGCTCACCGCCTATCTCGAGCTGCCCGAAAACATGATGCTGTTCTGCGGCATCGCGCTCGGCCACGCCGACACGGAACACCCGATCAACAACTGGCGTACCGAGCGGGCCGAACTCGACGAGTTCGCCGTGCTGCGCGGGTTTTGACGGGAGACGGCCCATGAACGCCCCATTCATGCAAGGTTCAGCCAACCGCCACTAGGGTCCCGGCTCATGAACAAGAAAACCCTCATAGGCCTCGCCGCCGCCGGACTTGTCGCGATCGCCACGATGGCCGCCGCGGCGCCGGGAAACGCGCTTGCGTGCTCCGGCGGGCTCGGCGAAAATTGCGCTGAACTCCGACCGCGCGGCCTCGCGCCCCTCGACCTGACCGGACCGGTGCAGTCGCCGGCTCTCGTGTCGCCTGGCCACATGGCGCCAAGGGGGCCGGACACGCCGGCCGTCAGGCTGGCCGGCGGCGGTTGCGGCGGCGCGGCGGCCCAGGCAGCCGCCTCGCAGGGCGGCCAGGTGATCGGCTCGCCGAAGGTCGTCAAGCGCGGCAACAAGACCATGTGTGTGGTAACCGTGCTGATCAAGGATCCGAAGGGCAAGAAGCCCCCGACCCGCCGGCAGGTCACCGTACCCGCGAACTGATCCGGCGCGAGCGCGAAGGGATATACCGCAATGCGACTGCTCGTTGTTGAGGACGACAAGGACCTGAACCGGCAGCTGATCGCCGCGCTGACCGACGCCGGCTATGCCGTCGACGCGGCTTTCGATGGCGAGGAAGGCCACTTCCTCGGCGACACCGAGCCCTACGACGCGGTGGTTCTCGACATCGGCCTGCCGCAGATGGACGGCATCCGGGTGCTGGAGAAATGGCGCGCAGACGGCCGCAAGATGCCTGTCCTGATCCTGACGGCCCGCGACCGCTGGAGCGACAAGGTCGCCGGCATCGACGCCGGCGCCGACGACTATGTCGCCAAGCCCTTCCACATGGAGGAGGTGCTGGCCCGCGTCCGCGCGCTTCTGCGCCGCGCCGCCGGCCATGCCTCCAGCGAGCTGGAATGCGGCCCCGTGCGCCTCGACACCCGCTCGTCGCGCGTCACGGTCGACGGCAATCCGGTCAAGCTCACCTCGCACGAGTTCCGGCTCCTGTCCTACCTGATGCATCACCAGGGCCGCGTCGTCTCGCGCACAGAGCTGGTGGAACACCTGTATGACCAGGATTTCGACCGCGATTCCAACACCATCGAGGTCTTCGTCGGCCGCCTGCGCAAGAAGCTGAACTCCGACATCATCGAGACCGTGCGGGGGCTGGGCTATTCGGTCTCCGCCCAGGCGGCGGCCGGTTGACGGCGCTTCGATCCGTGTATTCCGCAACCTCTGCACTGTGTGGCTGCGGGCCCCGGACCAGGTCCGGGGCACGGCGCTGAAAATGTCGCGAGGCCGTGCCATTCAGAAAGCCTCGTGTCCCGGACTTGATCCGGGACCCATGCAGCGGTCCCGCGAACGCGATCCGGGCCTGTGCGCCGGAGCCGCGCCGTGATCCCGACTCCCCGTCAGCCGCTATCCCTCGCGCTCCGGCTGTTCATCCTGGCCGCGAGCTGGAGCCTGCTGGCGCTGGCCGTTGCCTATTTCGTGCTGACCTCCTACTACCGCGACGGCGTCGAGCGCGGCTTCGAAACCCTCCTCGATCTCCATCTCTTCAACGTTGTCGCCGCCATCCAGCAGGACGAGGCGGGAAATATCCTGGGCGTGCCGCAGCTCGGCGATCCGCGCTTCGAGAGCTTCCATTCCGGCTGGTACTGGCAGGCGGTCCGCCTCGGCGAGACCGACGAGATCCTGGTCTCGCCTTCGCTTGCCGGCGGGCGGCTGGCGCTGAAGAACATCGAGGAAGTGCCCTTCGACGACGGTTTTCGCCGCGTGATGGATGTCGAGGGTCCCGGCGGCGAGCGCCTGCGCGCCATCGAGCAGCTCGTCGTCTTCGACTCAACCGGCGATCAGTTCAGTTTCACAGCCGCTGCCGAACTTGGCGGCGTCGACGCCGATATCGCCCGGTTCCGCACCCTTGTCCTGGTCGTCTTTACGGTGCTCGGCGTTGGTATCGTCGCCATCGCCGTGCTTCAGGTGCGCGTCGGCCTGACGCCGCTGCGCCAGGTCGGCCGCGCGCTGACCGGCATCCGCGAGGGCAGGGAAGAGCGGCTGACCGGTGCCTATCCTCGCGAGATCGCGCCGCTGACCGCCGAGATCAACGCGCTGATCGACTCGAACGCCAAGATCGTCGAGCGCGCCCGCACCCATGTCGGCAATCTCGCCCATGCCCTGAAGACACCGCTGTCGGTGATCACCAACGACGCGCGGACGGAGAAAAGCCCGTTCGGCGACAAGGTGGTCGAGCAGGCCGGCCTGATGCGCCACCAGATCGACTACTATCTCGACCGCGCCCGGGTCGCCGCCTCGTCGGGCATCGTCAGCGCGGTCACCGACGTCGAGCCGGTCGCCGAAACCTTCGCCCGCGCCATGGGCCGCATCTATATCGATCGCGGCATCGAATTCGCGCTCGATATCGAGGCAGGCTCCCGGTTCCAGGGCGAGCGGCAGGATCTGGAGGAACTGTTCGGCAACCTCGTCGACAACGCCTTCAAGTGGGCGAAGTCGCAGGTGCGCCTGTCCTGCCGGCTCGAGCCGGTCGCGGAACGAAAGATGCTCGAAATCGTTGTCGAGGACGACGGTCCCGGTCTGAGCGAAGCGGAATGCCGGGAGGCGATGCGGCGCGGCAAGCGGCTGGACGAAACGCAGCCGGGTTCCGGTCTCGGCCTGTCGATCGTCCGCGACCTGGCCGACTTGTATGGCGGCAGTTTCGAGTTGGCGCGCTCGCCGCTTGGCGGCCTGCGCGCGCTGTTGCGGCTTCCGGCGGCGTGAAAGTCATCGTTCCGCCCCATTTCGCCGCGAATTCGTGGCCCGAACATCGAATTGGGGCTTCACTTTTGCCCGAAGGCGAGCGATCGGGCCGTTCCGTCTGGTCGTGAGATGGCCGGGCAGTGATGAGGAAAAAGAGACTATGCATTTGACGAAATTCGCCGCCGTCGTGGCGCTCGCCCTGTCCGTGGCGGCCTGCAACACCGACCGCACCGGTGAAGGGGTGGGCACGGTCGTCGGCGCCGCCGCCGGCGGCATCATCGGCAACCAGTTCGGCTCGGGCAGTGGCCGCGCGCTCGCCACCGCGGCGGGCATCGTCGCCGGCGGCCTGATCGGCAACCGGATCGGCGCCGCAGCCGACGAGGACGCCCGGCGCCGCGCGATGGAGGCCGAATACCAGGCGCTTCAGTACGGCCCGCCCGATACGCCGGTGGTCTGGCGCGATCCCGACGACGACGTCTACGGCGAGGTCGTGCCCGGCGCGCCCTATCAGCATGGCGGCCAGGATTGCCGCGATTATACCCACACGATCTATATCGACGGGCGTCCCGAAGTCGGCCGGGGCACCGCCTGCCGGCTGCCGGACGGCACCTGGCAGACCGTCTCCTGACGGATTTGCGTTGTATAAAGTTTGATATGGGGGAGGCTGCGGCTTCCCCCATTGTCGTTTCGGCCGGGATTTCGGCCGAAATCGCCTCGATCCGGCTTGTTTGACTTTTCCCGCGGGATTTCAGTTTTTTTTAAACTGCTTGCCCGACTATCCCTCCGTAACCCGCAACCCGACCGCGCCGGAAGCGCGCACGGAAGTATCTGCATGACCGCGGACGCCCAGGCCTTGGATCAGGTCAGAAGCTATCTCGCCACGCTGTCCCCGCGGCTGCGTGCCAAACTCGTCAGCGAGATCGAAACCCAGCGTCTCAAGGGCAAGAGCGAACCCGCTCACGAGGTGGTGCTCAATCTCGTACGCTCGGTGATGCGCTCCGAGGCCGAGGAGGCCAAGCGCACCGGATCCCCGGAAAGGCTGTTCTACGAGCCTCTGGAGCCGTTCCTGGTGGACGAAGCCGGATCCACCAAACACAAGGGCTTCATAAGCCGGAAGTCGCTCGATGCCGTCTGGCGTTGGCTGCAGCGCGAGGACTCCATCAACCACAGGATTGCCGTCGCCAGCGACGAGGCTTCGGAGGCGCTGCTTGGTGGCGAAGACGAAAAGGCCGTCGCGATCATGGCGCGGCTGCGCGCCGATATCCTCCCGGTCCTCGAAGAGGCGATCGCCGCCGCTGCCGCCGATCCGCGCCAGCACATGAATCTCTCCATGCAGCTCGAAGGCTCGCGTAACCTGGAGGACCTGAACGATATCGCGGCGATCCTGCGGCTCGAAGCGCGTCTGGGAAAGCTCGTCTCCAAGCTGGCGAACACCATCGAAGACCTCGATGACGCCACCATCGGCAAGATCGTGCGGCAGGTTAAGGACGATGGCGCCGACCTGATCTACCTGCTCATCGCCGTTTATCGCCGTCTCGAGCATCCAGCCCAGATCCTGCGGATCCTGACCCGGTTCGAGGGCACCGACGACGGCGTCCGGCTGTCCAAGAGCCGTTTCGCGCCTTGCGCCGATATCGTCCTTGCCGAGATCGATTTCGCCGACGAGCGGATCGCTGCCCACATCAGCCGGCCGGCCGAGTTCGATTCGCTGCTGGCGGCCATCCGACGTTTCTATGCCCTTGCCAACGGCCTGAGCGTCGCCGTTGAGCTCGAAGGCGCCACCGACTGGCGCAAGCGCCTCGCTGCGCACCGCCGCCGCGCCTCCGAGATCCTCTCCGCCGAGGTCGAGACTATTCCCGGCGCCGTCCGCCGCGCCATGCGGCCGCGCCGCCGCGAGGGCGAGCGTATCCAGCCGGTGCCCGAGGACGATGTCCTCGAAGCCGAATATGCCGTCCGACTGATGGTCGGCCTGAAGCCCTATCGCGCCGAACTCGCCGTCAACGAACTGCTTGGCACGGTGGCCAGCCAGATCGAGAAATTCGTCGAATCCGCCAACGAGGCGATCAATCACGAGTTGCGGACCGCCACGGGCGCGGGGGTCGATGTGGCGCGAAGCGACCTCGATGTCGCGGTCCGAATCAATGCCATCGTGTTCGGCGAGAGCTACGCCGCCCTCCTGAAACGCTCCGGCGACGTGGCCGGGCCGATGCCGAGCCCGTTCGAAGCCGACGAGGACGATGATGCCGGTGATCAGTCCGGCCGCGGTGCGAAGGGGGGCGAAGCCCCTTACCGCGAGCGTGCGCCCGCCGCCTGAGCCGTTTCGTCCCGCCCGAGCCGGAATATCCCGTCACGTCACCATCACGTCTGCGCTAGATCAACGCTGTTTCGCCCCAATCGTGGGCATTCTGCAGCCGATTGCGACGGTTTGCCGTTTCGCGTTTTGTCGCTTACGCGCTATTTAGTCGGCGCCCGGGCGGATGGTTTCGCCCGGCGTGAGGAGAGTGATGATGGGTCTGTGGGTGGTTTTCGCGGTTCTGACCGGCGTCGCCGTGCTGGCGGTGCTGATGCCGCTGACGCGCACCCGGTCGGGTGCCCGCACCGGCCAGGACTCCGATATCGCCGTCTACAAGGACCAGCTTCGCGAGATCGACGCCGATCTGGCGCGCGGCGTCGTTAACGCCAGCGAAGCCGAGGCGGCCCGCACGGAAGTGGGCAGGCGCCTGCTCGCCGCCGACCGCGCCGGCGAGATAACCAGCACCGTCAGGCCGGTGCCGCGGGTTCTCGTTGCCGCCGTCATCGTCCTGGTTCCGCTCGTCAGCCTTGCCGTTTATCTGGCGGTCGGGTCGCCGAACCTGCCCGGACAGCCGCTGTCGGCGCGCATGCAGGCGCCGCCGCAGGAGCAGGACGTGGAGATGCTCGTCGCCCGCGTCGAGGAGCATCTGGCAGCCGATCCCGAGGACGGACGCGGCTGGGAGGTGCTGGCGCCGGTCTATATGCGGGTCGGCCGCTTCGAGGAGGCCGCCCAGGCCTGGGCGAATGCCGTGCGTCTGCTCGGTCCCTCGGCTGACCGCGAGGCCAGCTTCGGCGAGGCGCTGGTGGCGGCCCGCGACGGTGTGGTCTCCCAGGACGCCCGCGCGGCCTTCGAACGGGCGCTCGAGCTTGATCCGGGCATGCCGAAGGCGCGCTATTTCGTCGCGATCGCCGCCGAACAGGACGGCGACACGCAGACCGCGACCCGCCTCTGGCGCGGCCTTCTGGCCGATTCTCCCCCAGATGCGCCTTGGCGTCAGGCGGTCGAGCAGCGCCTTGCAGCCCTTGCCGGCCCTGGTGTTCCTGAATCGGGGCCTGGCCCCAGCGCCGAGGATGTGGCGGCGGCGCGCGATATGTCCGCGGACGAACGCACCGAGATGATTTCCGGTATGGTAGGGCGGCTGGCCGGCCGTCTGGCCGAGGATGGCGACGATCTGGACGGTTGGCTCAAGCTGGCGCGCGCATATGTTGTCTTGGGAGACGAGACGAAGGCGCGCGAGGCGCTGGCCTCGGCACGGGAGAATTTTCCCGATGACGAGGCGGCGGCGAGCCAGATCGACGAAGCCGCCCGCATGCTCGGTCTGGGAAGATCTTGAGCGCTCGTGTGTTCACGGGCGTGCTATTGGTTGAAGCGCTGACAGAAGGATTGAAGCGAGAATGACCCGCAAGCAGCGTCGCCTGGTACTGATCGGCGTGGCCGGCGCCATCCTCTTCTCCGCCGTCGGGCTGATGCTGGTCGCCTTCCAGGACAACATCGTCTTCTTCAACTCGCCCAGCGACGTCATCGCCAACAAGCTGGCGCCCGGCAAGCGCATCCGTCTCGGCGGCCTCGTCGAGGACGGCAGCGTCGAGCGCCTCGACGGCACCACGATCCGGTTTGTTGTCACCGACACCGCGAACGAACTGAAGGTCGTCTATACCGGGCTGCTGCCCGACCTGTTCCGCGAAGGCCAGGGGGTTGTTACAGAGGGCGCGATGGGCGCCGACGGCATCTTCGTCGCCGATACGGTGCTCGCCAAGCACGACGAGACCTACATGCCCCGCGAAGTCGCCGACGCGCTGAAGGAGCAGGGTCACTGGATGGGCGAAGAAGGCGAGGAAGCGGCCGCAAACGAAGCCCCCGCCGAGGCTCAGGGAGTGGTCACTCAGTGATCCCCGAAATCGGCCACTACGCACTCGTCCTCGCGCTGGCGCTTGCGCTCGTCCAGTCTGTGCTGCCACTGTGGGGCGCACGGCGGGGCGATCAGGCGCTGATGGCCGTCGGCCCCAGCGTCGCGCTCGCCCAGCTCGTCTTTGTGCTCGTCGCCTTCCTGATGCTGATGACGGCCTATCTGCAGTCGGATTTCTCGGTGGTGAACGTCTGGGAGAACTCCCATTCGGCCAAGCCGATCCTCTACAAGGTCTCCGGCGTGTGGGGGAACCACGAGGGCTCGATGGTCCTGTGGGTTTTGATCCTCGCTTTCTTCGGCGGGCTGGTCGCAGCCTTCGGCACCAATCTGCCCGACACCCTGCGCGCCACCGTGCTGTCGGTACAGGCATGGATATCGTCGGTCTTCCTGCTGTTCATCCTGGGGACCTCCAACCCCTTCCTGCGCATCCTCCAGCCTCCCGCCGAGGGCCGCGATCTCAATCCCGTCCTGCAGGATGTCGGGCTCGCGGTGCATCCCCCGCTGCTCTATGCCGGCTATGTCGGATTTTCGATCGCCTTCTCGTTTGCCGTCGCGGCGCTGATCGAGGGCCGGGTCGACGCCGCCTGGGCGCGCTGGGTGAGGCCGTGGACGCTGGCAGCCTGGTGCTTCCTGACGCTCGGCATCGCGCTGGGCTCCTACTGGGCCTACTACGAACTCGGCTGGGGCGGCTGGTGGTTCTGGGACCCCGTCGAGAACGCGTCGTTCCTGCCGTGGCTCTCCGGCACGGCGCTGCTGCATTCGGCGATCGTCATGGAGAAGCGCAACGCGCTGAAGGTCTGGACGATCCTGCTGGCGATCCTCACATTTTCGCTCAGCCTGCTCGGCACCTTCCTGGTGCGCTCGGGCGTGCTGACCTCCGTCCACGCCTTTGCCTCCGATC
>CAJQNW010000095.1 GCA_905479765.1 uncultured Tepidamorphus sp.
ATGCGCCGTGTGATAGCACCCGGCGGGCTGTTGGTCTTTACGACACACGGATACGCCTCAGTCGCGCACAGGCAGAAGAAAGCGGATCCCGACAAGTCCGAGTTGGCGTTGCTTCTGGAAAGCCTGGATGCCGGCCAGTACTTCTTCAAGCGCTATCCGGACGAGCAGTTGGGAGACGACCTCGATCGCGAGAACTGGGGGATGGCCTATTTCCCGAAATCTTGGCTCGAATCGAAACTGGCGGCCGATTGGGATGTACTGCTGTTTCAGCAGGGCAGGCTTGTCGGCAACCAGGACGTCTATGTTTTGCGCCGCGTGCCGGACAGCGACCGCAGGAAGCGGATGCTGGGCAACATCAAGCGCCGGTTGTTCTCACGGTGAGTGCGCGCCGCGCGTGCACGGGCCAGTGTCGGGATGGCGGCCGCGCCGGGCCGGCCTTGGGATAGTCAGCCATGACTGAAGTCGCCGCGCCGTCGCGTGTTTCCTACTCGGCAATCGGTGCCGGTATCACTGCCGCCGTGGTCGGGTTCGGCAGTTCGTTTCCCGTGGTTGTTCAAGGGCTTGCATCTGTCGGGGCCAGTGAGCAGGAGGCGGCGTCCGGGCTGATGGCCCTGTCGATCCTGATGGGTCTGTCCGCCGTCATCCTGAGCTGGCGCTCGCGCGATCCCGTGTCGATCGCCTGGTCGACGCCCGGCGCCGCCCTGCTGATCTCGACCGGTGTCGTCGATGGCGGGTTTCCGGCGGCTGTCGGGGCGTTTCTGCTGACCGGCCTGCTGATCGTGATCGCCGCCGCCGTTCGGCCGTTTCGCGATCTCGTTTCCGCCATTCCCTCTTCGCTCGCCAACGCGATGCTGGCCGGCATCCTGCTGAAGCTCTGCCTGGCGCCGGTGGAGGCCATGGGCACCGTGCCGCAGTACGCCCTGCCGGTCGTCATCGTCTGGGCGGTCATGCTGCGGTTTGCCAGGCTCTACGCGGTGCCGGTCGCCGTGGCGGTGACGGCGGTCATCATCGTGGCCTCGACGGATTTGCCGGTCGGATCGACGGCGGTGTTCCTGCCCGACCCGGTGCTGATTTTTCCCGATTTCACATGGTCGGCGATGGTGTCCATCGCGATCCCGCTGTTCATCGTCACCATGGCCTCCCAGAACGTCCCGGGAATCGCAGTGCTGCAAGCCTACGGCTACAGGCCGAGGATCCGGGAAACCTTCCTGGTGACCGGCTTCGGAACCATGATCGGCGCCCCGTTCGGTGGCCAGGCGATCAATTATGCCGCGATCACCGCGGCGATCTGCGCCGGCCCCGACGCCGATCCCGATCCTCGCCGCCGCTGGGTCGCGGCGTTCACATCCGGGGTCTTCTACATTGTGTTCGGCTTCGCGGCGACGTTCGCCACGGTACTGATCGCCGCCTCGCCGCCGCTGCTCATCCAGGCGGTGGCAGGCCTGGCGCTGATGGGCGCGCTGGCCAATTCGCTGCTCGGCGCCATGCAGGCAGCCGACGACCGCGACGCCGCGATCGTCACCTTCGTCGTCGCGGCGTCGGGTCTGAGTTTCCTTGGAGTCGGGTCGGCATTCTGGGGGCTCATTGCCGGCGGGGCGATGCTGCTGCTGTCGCGCTGGCGCCGCAAGAACCGCGAGAGTTGAGGACGGCGACCCGTTTCGGGTAGCCGGATCGGCGCGATATCCGCTAGCGTCTTCGCCGAACCTGTTCACCGGACCGCTCACGCCCCATGCCGCCCCGTTTCGATCCCGAACCTGTCGACCGTTTCACCGTGAAGAAGGCGCGGCGCATCGCGCTGGCGGCCCAGGGTTTCGCCGATCGCCGTCCGACCGCCGCGTCGATCACGCCCAAGCACATGGGCAAGGTGTTCGAGCGTGTCGGCCTGGTGCAGATCGATTCCGTCAACGTGCTGGCGCGCTCGCACTATCTGCCGTTCTTCTCCCGGCTCGGGCCATACCAAAACGACCTTCTCGACCGGCAGGCCTATCGCCGCCGGCGCTACTTCGAATACTGGGGGCACGAAGCCTCCTTCATCCCCGTCGAGCTGCAGCCGGCGATGCGCTGGCGGATGCAGCGGGCCCGCGCCGGCGAGGGAATCTATTCGGGTCTCGCCCGCTTCGGCCGGGAAAAGCGCGATCTCGTAGAGACAGTCCTCAAGGAGATCGAGGCGCACGGCCCCATGGGCGCTTCCGAGCTCAGTGTGGGTGGTAAGACCCGCCCGGGCTGGTGGGAATGGGGTGAGGGTAAGACCGCGCTCGAATGGCTGTTCTGGGCGGGCTTCGTCACCACCGCCACGCGACGTAATTTCGCGCGGGTCTACGATCTGACCGAGCGCGTGCTGCCCGAGGAGATCCTTTCTCAACCGGCGCCGGATGAGGCCGAGGCACACCGGCGCCTCCTGCGCGTTGCCTCGAAGTCACTCGGCATCGCGACCGAGCGCGACCTGCGCGACTATTTCCGCCTTCCCGCCACCGAGACCGCCGAACGCATTCCCGAGCTTGTAGAGGCCGGCGATCTGATCCCCGTCGAGGTCAAGGGCTGGAAGCAGATGGCCTACCTCGATCCGGCCGCCCGGATGCCGCGCAAGGTGGAGGCGCGGGCTCTGCTGTCGCCGTTCGACTCGCTTGTCTGGGAACGCGACCGCGCCGAGCGCCTGTTCGATTTCCGCTACCGGCTGGAAATCTACACCCCGGCCGAAAAGCGCGTGCACGGCTATTACGTGCTGCCGTTCCTGATGGGCGATGACCTGGTCGGCCGTGTCTGCCTGAAGTCGGACAGGGCCGCCGGGATCCTGCGCGTCAACGCCGCCCATGCCGAGGATGGTGCGGATGCGGCCTCCGTCGCGACAGGGCTTGCCGGTGAGCTCGGGCTGATGGCCGATTGGCTCGGGCTGGAGAGGGTCGAGGTTGAGAAATCCGGAGACCTTGCCCCCGTGCTTGAAAAGGCGCTTCGGATCTTCTGAGCGGGACCGGCGTTCCGGTCGTTCACTCACCTCGCACGAATGTTTGAACAGCCGCGATCTTATTGTTTCCTGCGGAATCCGGTCGCAATCCCTATGTTCTGGGCATGATTGGAGGTATCCGATGCTAACAAGACGACAGTTCGGCACCGTTTCGCTTGGCGCGATCGCCGCCTTTTCGCTCGCCCGTACGGCAAACGCCGGATACGCGGTGACAAAGACCGACGCCGAGTGGCGCAAGGTCCTGACGCCGGCCCAGTACAAGGTATTGCGCGACGAGGGCACCG
The DNA here is from genome assembly GCA_905479765.1 of uncultured Tepidamorphus sp. Classification (GTDB taxonomy): domain Bacteria; phylum Pseudomonadota; class Alphaproteobacteria; order Rhizobiales; family Tepidamorphaceae; genus Microbaculum. The sequence goes on from CAJQNW010000095.1 coordinate 3,247, forward strand.
AACGGGCCGGATCGAGCCCGCTTGACCGCGAGAAACGGACGGGAACCTTCGTGTGCGCGGGCTGCGACCAGGCGCTGTTCGCCTCGAAAACCAAGTACGACAGCGGCACCGGCTGGCCGAGCTTCTATGCACCGCTTCCCGGCGCTGTCGGAACCAAGCCGGACCGTGGCCTGTTCGGCACCAGTACCGAGGTCCACTGCTCGAATTGCGGCGGTCATCTCGGTCACGTCTTCAACGATGGTCCGCAACCGACCGGCAAGCGCTACTGCATGAACGGCGTGGCGATGAAATTTGTCCCGGCCTGATCGGCGGACAGGAGAGAAAAATGAGACGGATGTTTCTGAAAAGCCTGTTCGCGGCTGCGGTCCTGAGTTTTGCGACGCCGGTGGCGTTCATGCCCTCGGCGCAGGCCGCCCAGGCGACGGCGATTTTCGCCGGCGGCTGCTTCTGGTGTATGGAACCACCCTACGACAAGACAGGCGGCGTTATTTCCACGACGTCGGGCTACATCGGCGGCAGTGTCGCCAATCCGACCTACAGGCAGGTCTCCGCCGGCGGGACCGGCCATATCGAGGCGATCCGTGTCGTCTACGATCCGAACCGCGTTTCCTACGAAAAATTGCTCGATATCTTCTGGCGCAACATCGACCCGTTCGATGCCGGCGGCCAGTTCTGCGATCGTGGCAGCCAGTATCGCAGCGCCATCTTCTATACCGACAATGCGCAGAAGGCAGCCGCGCAGACCTCCAAGGAGGCGGTCCAGACGCGGTTCGGCAAGAAGGTCGCTACCGCCATCCGCCAGGCCGGCACATTCTATCCAGCCGAGGACTACCACCAGAACTACTACAAGAAGAATAGCCTGAAATATAAGTTCTACCGGTCCCGCTGCGGTCGCGACGCGCGTCTGGCCTCGGTCTGGAACTAGGGGCGCCCTTAAGCCGCCGTACCGGACGAATACGGATAAAGTACCGCAAAACGGGGCCTCTGTGGCCCCGTTTTCGTTTCCCGATGCACGAGGCCTCTTGATGACGGCTCACGGGTCTCGCATATATTCATAAAGTGGAATATATTAGCGCTGTAGAGCAGACCGGACCGAGCGTCGTGGCCAGAGAGACGATTGATACAGAACGGAAAGCCCCGGTTCAGGCGCCCTCGCTGGCCGACGAGGCCGGCGAGGCGGATCTGACCGCCAGCGAGGCTGTCGAGCTCGCCGGTACCGCGGAAGCCGCCACGGACTTCCTCAAGGCGCTCGCCCACGAGGGACGCCTGATGATCCTGTGCCATCTGGTCGAACGGGAACGCTCGGTGGCGGAGCTCGAACAGCTTCTCAACGTGCGCCAGTCGACCGTCTCGCAGATGCTCGCTCGATTGCGCCAGGAAGGTCTCGTCGAGGCGCGGCGCGAGGGCAAGACAATCTACTACCGCCTGACCGATGAACGCACCCGGCCGTTGCTCGAACTCATCCACGACATGTTCTGCGGCCTGCCGTCCGAGGGGTGAGGCGTTGACGGTTGGGTTGGCCGCGATCCGCGCTTTTGCCCCGCTCGTCCCCGCGAAAGCGGGGACCGGGTT
>CAJQNW010000096.1 GCA_905479765.1 uncultured Tepidamorphus sp.
TTGACCTTGTTGCCGATCAGGTATTCGCCGGCTGGGCTGTCGGCCTTGATCGATCCGGCCGGCGAGATGTGGTCGGTTGTGATCGAATCCAGGAACAGGCCGAGCACCCGGGCGTTCTCGATGTCGGTCACCGCTTCGGGCTTGCTATCCAGGCCGACGAAGTACGGCGGGTTCTGAACGTAGGTGGAGCCGTTGTCCCAGCCGTAGGTCATGCCGCCCTCGATATCGATCTTCTGCCAGTGGCGGTCGCCCTTGAAGACGTCGGCGTACTTTTCGCGGAACATCTTGCGGGTGATGGTGCCGCGCACGACGTCGGCGACTTCCTGCGTCGAGGGCCAGATATCCTTCAGATAGACCGGATTGCCCTTGCGATCGGTGCCGAGCGGATCCCTGGTGATGTCGATCTGCATCGAGCCGGCCAGCGCATAGGCGACGACCAGCGGCGGCGAGGCGAGATAGTTGGCGCGCACGTCCGGATTGACCCGGCCCTCGAAGTTGCGGTTGCCCGACAGCACCGAGCAGGCGACGAGATCGGCCTTGTTGATCGTCTTCGACACCGGCTCCGGCAGCGGCCCGGAATTGCCGATGCAGGTGGTGCAGCCGAAGCCGACCAGATTGAAGCCGACCTTGTTGAGCTCCTTCTGCAGGCCGGAGTCGGCGAGATATTCCGCCACCACCTGGCTGCCCGGCGCCAGCGACGTCTTCACCCATGGCTTCGGCCTCATGCCGAGTGCCGCCGCGTTGCGGGCGACGAGACCGGCGGCCATCATCACATAGGGATTCGAGGTGTTGGTGCACGAGGTGATCGCCGCGATCACCACGTCGCCGTGGCCAAGGTCGTACTTCTCGCCGGTCACCTCGACGCGGCGGTCGATTTCCTCGCCCTTGCCGAATTCGGTCTTCAGCGCGTCGATGAACTTCGGCTTGGCGTTCGACAACAGCACCTTGTCCTGCGGACGCTTCGGCCCGGCGATCGACGGCTCGACGTCGCCGAGATCGAGTTCAAGCGAATCGGTGAACTCCGGATCGGCCGCCCGCGTCGTGCGGTACATGCCCTGCGCCTTGGCATAGGCCTCGACCAGATCGACGCGGGCCTTGGCGCGGCCGGTCTGGTTGAGGTAGCGCAGCGCATCGTCGTCGACCGGGAAGAAACCGCAGGTCGCGCCGTACTCCGGCGCCATGTTGGCGATCGTCGCGCGGTCTTCCAGCGGCAGGTGGTTAAGCCCGGCGCCATAGAACTCGACGAACTTTCCGACCACGCCCTTGGCGCGCAGCATCTGGGTGACGGTCAGCACCAGGTCGGTCGCCGTCACGCCTTCCTTCAGCTTGCCGGTCATCTTGAAACCGACCACCTGCGGGATCAGCATCGAGATCGGCTGGCCGAGCATGGCGGCTTCCGCCTCGATGCCGCCGACGCCCCAACCGAGAATCGCAAGGCCGTTGACCATGGTCGTGTGGCTGTCGGTGCCCACCAGCGTATCGGGAAAGGCCTGCTCGACATTCTTGGTCTTGCCCTTGGCGTCCTTGACCTTGTGCTTCTTGGTCCAGACCGTCTGCCCGAGATACTCCAGGTTCACCTGGTGGCAGATGCCGGTGCCGGGCGGTACCACGCGGAAGTTGTCGAAGGCTTCCTGGCCCCAGCGCAGGAAGCGGTAGCGCTCGCCGTTGCGCTCATACTCGTGCTCGACGTTCGCCTTGAAGGCGCGCTGGTTGCCGAACTGGTCGACGATCACCGAGTGGTCGATGACCAGGTCGACCGGCACCAGCGGATTGATCTTCTTCGGATCGCCGCCGAGCGCCGTCATCGCGTCGCGCATCGCCGCCAGATCGACGATCGCCGGCACGCCGGTGAAGTCCTGCATCAGCACGCGGGCGGGGCGGAACGCGATCTCGCGATCGGATGATTTCTTCTTCAGCCACGTCGCCATGGCCTTGATGTCGGCCTTCTTGACGGTGCGCCCGTCTTCGTTGCGCAGCAGGTTCTCCAGAAGCACCTTCAGCGAATAGGGAAGTTTGGAAATGCCTTTCAGGCCGTTTCGCTCGGCTGCCTTGAGGCTGAAATACTCGTAGGACTTGTTGCCGACCTTGAGGGTCTTGCGGGCCTTGAAACTGTCGAGGGAGGTGGCGGTCACGGTATTCGGCCTCTTGCGTTCGGGGGTCAATAGCGGTGGTGGCCGTCGCTGGCGGTGCATAAAAATCGAGGTTGCCGCATCGCCTGCGCCGAGCCGACTTGCCGCGTATATAGAGAATTTCTAAGACTGGTGCCAATACGACAAAGGAAATTCGGGACACATCGGGAAAATGACGCAACGGTCGCACGCGAATATTCGGTCCCTATGATGCTGATGCAATGAAGCTGACAGGTGAGGCACTGGCCTGCGTGCGCGGCGGCCGCGAGGTATTCTGCGATGTGCGATTCGAAGTCGGCGCCGGCGAACTGCTCGTCTTGCGCGGGCCCAACGGCTCGGGCAAGTCGTCGCTGCTCAGGCTGATCGCCGGGCTGGTTCAGAAGACCGCGGGCCGGCTCGGCCTGGAAGGGGCGGCGGACGATGTGCCTATCCCTGAGTACGCACATTACATCGGCCACCTCGACACATTGAAGCCGGCGTTGTCGGTTGCCGAGAACCTGTCGTTCTGGGCCGACATGCTGGGCCTCCGGAAGATGGAAACCGTCGACGCGCTCGACGAAGTCGGCCTTGCCGCACTCGCCGAGTTTCCAGCCGGCGTGCTGTCCGCCGGCCAGCGGCGGCGGCTTGCGCTCGCCCGGCTGATCGTCGCCGAACGCCCGCTCTGGCTGCTCGACGAACCGACCACGGCAATCGACGCGCCCGCCCGTGCGCGCCTGTTCGAACTGATCAGCCGACACCTGGACGCCGGCGGCATGGCTCTGGTTGCGACCCACGACGACCTGCCCTTCGACACCCGCACGCTGACGATGGGAGGACCCGCATGACGGGATCAAGCGCATGATGGGTGCCGTCGCCTCCCTGTTCCGCCGCGAGATCCGGCTGTCGCTGCGCGTCGGCGGCGGCGCCATGATGGGTGCGGTGTTCTTTTTGATCGTCGTCACGATCATGCCGTTCGCCGTCGGTCCCGACCTCAACCTGCTCGGCCGCATAGGCCCCGCAATCCTGTGGACCGGCGCGCTGCTTGCGACGCTGATCGGCCTCGACCGGCTGTTCCAGGCCGATCACGAGGACGGTTCGCTCGACCTCTTGACCATGACCGAGACGCCGCTCGTCGTCATCGTGGCCGTCAAGGCTGTCGCCCACTGGGTGACGACCGGCCTGCCGCTGGTTATCGTCGCACCGCTGCTCGGGCTGATGCTGAACGTCGAGCCGGGCGCACTCAGCGCCGTTGCCGCAACGCTGCTGGTCGGCACGCCTGCGCTGACCTTTCTCGGCGCCATTGGCGCGGCGCTGACCGTGGCATTGCGACGCGGCGGACTGCTGGTTCCGGTCATGGTCTTGCCCCTGACCGTACCGGTGCTCATTTTCGGGGTTGGTGCGACGGATGCCGCGATCACCGGCCCGGTGCCCATGTCGACGCCGCTGTTGATCCTGGCCGGCCTGACGCTGCTGAGTCTGGTGCTTGCGCCGATTGCCGCCGCGGCGGCGTTAAGGCTGGCCCTTGAATAAGGCGCCTGAATTGGGACAGACACGGAATACCGTTGCCGTTAGAATTGTTACGTATCAAAGCTTCGCCGATCCCCCCATATAAAAACACCGGCGAAGGGAAAACGGCTGAGGACCGTTTAAGATGATCGAACTTGCGAACCCGACCCGTTTCATGGCGCTGTCAGAGCGCCTGATGCCATGGCTGTGGGCCGTTGCCGCGCTGACCTGCGCGATCGGCCTGTTCCTGGCGTTCCGTGCACCCGCCGATTACCAGCAGGGCCAGACCGTTCTGATCATGTACATTCATGTGCCGGCCGCCTGGCTGTCGATGATGTGCTACTCGATCATCGCCATCTCATCGGTCGGCACGCTGGTCTGGCGCCATCCGCTCGCCGACGTCTCCGCCAAGGCCGCCGCCCCGATCGGCGCCGCCTTCACCTTCCTGGCGCTCGTCACCGGCTCGCTCTGGGGCAAGCCGATGTGGGGCACCTGGTGGGTATGGGACGCACGCCTGACGTCGGTGCTGATCCTGTTCCTGATGTACCTCGGCCTGATCGCGCTGTGGCGCGCCTTCGACGATCCCTCCCGTGCCGCCCGTCCGGTGGCGATCCTGGCGCTCGTCGGCTTCGTCAACGTGCCGATCATCAAGTTCTCGGTGGATTGGTGGAACACCCTGCATCAGCCCGCCAGCGTCTTCCGCCTCGACGGCCCGACCATCGACAACGCCATGCTGTGGCCGCTGCTGGCCATGGGGATCGGCTACACGCTTTTGTTCTTCGCCCTGCATGTCGCCGCCATGCGCAACGAGATCATGCGCCGCCGCGTCCGCGCGATGCGGGTCAAGGCGGCCGGCGCCCTCGTCGCGGCCGAATAAGGGAGTTCATGCCATGATTAGTCATCTCGGATTTATTGTCGCCGCCTATTCCGTCACCGCCGCGGTACTGCTCGGCCTGGTCGTCTGGGTGATTGCCGACGGCAGGACGCAAAAGGCTGCCCTTGCCGAACTCGACAGACGCGGCGTCCGCCGCTCGGCCGCGCCGCGATGAGTGCGGACGAAACGATCCCGGAGAAAAGCGGTCCCGAAAAGAGCGACAGGCCGAGACGCTCGACGCTCGGGCGCATCGTCGTCGCGCTGCCGCTCATCCTGTTCGCAGGGCTCGCCGGACTGTTGCTGTTCCGTCTGTTCGCCGGCGACCCGACCGTCGTGCCCTCGGCCCTGATCGGCCGCGAGGTTCCCGAATTCGACCTGCCCGCCCTGTCCGGCCTGGAACGCAGCGGCGAACAGGTTCCAGGCTTCGACAGCGCCGACCTGAAGGGCAACGGCGTGACTCTCGTCAACGTCTGGGCGTCCTGGTGCGTGCCCTGTCGCGACGAGCATCCGCTGATCGAGCAGCTGTCGAAGGACGACCGCTTCCGCGTCTTCGGCATGAACTACAAGGATTCAGCCGACAACGCCCGCCGTTTCCTCGGTCATTACGGAAACCCGTATGCGAAGGTCGGCGTCGACGAGAAGGGCCGTGTCGGCATCGACTGGGGCGTCTACGGGGTGCCGGAGACCTTCGTCGTCGACAACGAAGGCCGCATCGCCTTCAAGCACGTCGGTCCGTTGAGCCAGCAATCGATTGCCGAACGCCTGATGCCGGCGATCGAAAAGGCGCGCACCGGCACGCCGGACTCCTGACGGATTGATTTTTACCCTCGCCTCGCGGCACGATCGCGGCGATGAGCGACCTCGACCCCGATTTCCACCATACGGTTCCCGCCGGCGATACGCTGGAGCGGCGCGTCTGCACGCGCTGCGGCTTCGTCCACTACGACAACCCGAAAGTCGTCGTCGGCTCCGTGGTGCGCTCCAAAGGCAAGGTCCTGCTGTGCCGGCGCGCGATCCATCCCCGCCGCGGCTTCTGGACGATGCCGGCCGGCTATCTGGAACTGAACGAGGCGCCCGATGCGGGCGCGCGGCGCGAGGCGATGGAAGAGGCCAACGCCGACATCGCCATCTCCGGCATCCTCGCCGTCTATTCCGTGCCACGCCTGTCACAAGTGCAGGTTATTTATCGGGCGACGCTCAACGGCGGCTTTTCGGCCGGCGAGGAAAGCCTGGAGGTTGACCTGTTCGACTGGGATGCCATTCCCTGGGACGAGATCGCCTTTCCGTCCGTCCATTGGGCGCTCAATCACGACCGCCAGACCGAACTCGGAAAAGCCGACCCGCCGTTCGCCAATCCGCCCGGGGAAAACGGCGATCTGCTGCCCGGCGGGAAGCCACTACAGGAGACGGATGGCTAGGCCGCCTCGCTCTTTTCCGTCTCGTCTTCCAGCGCATATTTCTTCAGGAGCGGCATCTGCGCCACCGCGAACAGCATGGTCAGCGGCATGATGCCGAACACCTTGAAGCTGACCCAGAAGTCGGTCGAGAAGTTTCGCCAGACGACCTCGTTCAAGGCGGCCAGGACGAGGAAGAATATCGCCCAGCGCCAGGTAACGATGCGCCAGCCCTCCTCCGTGAGCTGGAACACGGTGCCGAAGGCGTACTTGAGCAGGGTCCGGCGGAAATAGAGCCCGCCGACCAGCATCACCGCGAAGGCGATGTTGACGATGGTAGGCTTCATCTTGATGAACGTGTCGTCCTGCAGCCACAGCGTCAGGCCGCCGAACACGGTGACGAAGCCGGCGGTAAACAGCGGCATCACGGGAACGCTGCGCAGGATGATCCACGAGATCGCGACCGAGATCAGCGTCGCGGGAATGAACAGGCCGGTTGCCCAGAAGATGCCGAGCTTCCAGTTGGCGACGAAGAAGATGATGAGCGGCCCGAGTTCGAGCGCCGGGCGCACCCACTCCGGCGGTCCGGGATGGGTTTCGACGGTTTCTGGCCGGGTCATTCACCGCTCTCCATTGCGTCATCGCCTTCCATCGTTTCACCGACGATGGCGCGGGCGAACTCGTCCGCCTTGAACGGCTGCAGGTCGTCGACGCCCTCGCCAATGCCGATCGCGTGCACGGGCAGGCCGTGTTTTGCGGCGATGGCGACGAGAATGCCGCCGCGCGCCGTTCCATCGAGTTTTGTCATCACGAGACCTGATACGCCGCAGACCTGCCGGAAGATCTCCGTCTGGCTCATTGCGTTCTGGCCGGTGGTCGCGTCGAGCACCAGAATGACGTTGTGCGGCGCCGTTTCGTCCTGCTTCTTGATGACGCGGACGATCTTTTCCAGTTCCGCCATCAGCTCGGTCTTGTTCTGAAGCCGCCCGGCCGTGTCGATCATCAATACGTCTGTGCCGTCGGCGCGGGCCGTCTGCAGGGCATCGAAGGCAAGCCCCGCGGCGTCAGAACCCTGATCGCGGGCGATGACTGTCGAACCGGTCCGCTCACCCCAGATCTTCAGCTGCTCGATGGCCGCGGCGCGGAACGTATCTCCTGCGCCGAGCATCACCGACTTTCCGTCGGCGCGGAACTTTGCGGCAAGCTTGCCGATCGTCGTGGTCTTGCCCGATCCGTTGACGCCGACCACGAGGATCACGTGCGGCTTGCCCGCCGGATCGATCTCCAGCGGCACCGCCACCGGCTCCAGCACCGCTTCGATCTCCTGGGAGAGTACGGCGCGCAGTTCGGCGTCGTCGATTTCCTTGTCGTAGCGGTCCTTGGCAAGCCGTTCGGTGATGCGCACCGCCGTCTCCAGACCCAGATCGGCCTGGATCAGGATGTCCTCGAGATCCTGCAGCGTCTCGTCGTCGAGCTTGCGCTTGCGAATGAGCGCCGAGAGATTTTGCCCCAGCGCACTGGACGAGCGCGACAGCCCGGCCTTCAGCCTCTGCAGCCAGGACCGCGGTTCTTTCGGCGATTCCTCGCCGCTCGGCTCCGGCGCCGCCTCTTCGGAAGCCTTGCGGCCGAGCAGTCGGTTCATGAAGGACGTGCTTGATTTATCCTCGCTCATGCCACCGCCATCTCGACGTCGGCGGCAAGGCGGCGGCCGTCATGGCCGGTAACGCGCGCGCGAACGATCGATCCCGACGGCAGTGCGCGGTCGAGCCGGGCGGCGGTGAATTGCTCGGTCCGCCCGGTCGTCTCGGTTTCCACCAGCACCATCCGCTCACGGCCGATCTCGGCGTCGAGATGCAGGCCGAGCGCCCGGTCGCCTTCGCCGCGAAGCCGTGCCGCGCGCGCCTTGACGAGCTGGCGGTCGACTTGCGGCATGCGCGCTGCCGGCGTGCCCTTGCGGGGCGAGAACGGGAAGACATGCAGATGCGTCAGCCCGCAGTCCTGAACGATATTGAGGGTGTTTTCGAACATCTCGTCGGTTTCGGTCGGGAAGCCGGCAATCAGGTCGGCGCCGAAGACGACGTCGGGGCGCAGACGGCGCACCTCCTCGCAGAAGCCGACCGACTGGGCGCGCGAATGGCGCCGCTTCATGCGCTTCAAAATCATGTCGTCGCCGGCCTGCAGCGACAGGTGCAGATGCGGCATCAGCCGTTCTTCTTCCGCGATCGCCCGCATCAGGTCGTCGTCGGCCTCGACGGAATCGATGGAGGAAATTCGCAGCCTTTCGAGTTCCGGCACATGCTTGAGGATCGCCCTGACCAGCGCCCCGAACCGGGGCGCGCCCGGCAGGTCGCCGCCATAGGAGGTGAGGTCCACGCCGGTCAGCACCACTTCCGCGTAGCCACCCTCGACGAGCCGGCGCACCTGATCGACGACCGCGCCCATCGGCACCGATCGCGACGGGCCGCGGCCGTAGGGGATGATGCAGAAGGTGCAGCGGTGGTCGCAGCCGTTCTGCACCTGAACGAAGGCGCGCGCGCGTCCCTCGAAGCCCTCGACGAGGTGGGCGCCGGTCTCGGTCAGCTCCATGATGTCGTTGACGCGGACCTTCTCGGCCTCATCCAGCCCGAAGGGCAGGCTCCGGTAGCTCTCGGCGCGCAGCTTCTCGGCATTGCCGAGCACCAGATCGACCTCGGGCATTTCGGCGAAGGTCTCGGGCTCGATCTGCGCCGCGCAGCCAGTGACGATGATGCGTGCTGCGGGATTGGCGCGCCGCGCTCTGCGGATCGCCTGGCGCGCCTGGCGCACGGCTTCGGCCGTCACCGCGCAGGTGTTGACGATGACGGCGCCGGTCAGGCCCGCCTCGTCGCTCGCCTGACGGATGGTTTCGGATTCCACCGCGTTGAGGCGGCAGCCGAAGGTCAGGATATCGGGCCGGGAGGTCGTGGTGTCGGGCATAATGTTTTCAGACCACCAGAGCGGGGGTCTCGACCGAGACCTCGCCTTCGTATTCGAGTTCCCACGGGCCGGTCATCAGCACATGGTCGTCGGCCTCGCGCCACTCGATCACGAGCGGTCCGCCCGGTAGCGTCACCGTGACCGTGCGGTCGGTAAGCCTCTTGCGCACAGCCGCGACGGCCGCCGCGCAGGCCGCCGAGCCGCAGGCCCGCGTCTGGCCCGCGCCGCGTTCCCACACCTTCAGCGTGATCGCGTCGCGGTCCGTGACATGCGCGAGGCTGATGTTGGCGCGCTCGGGGAAGACCGGGTGGTTCTCCAGCATCGGCCCGATGCGCGACAGGTCGTAGGCCTCGACATCGTCGACCCAGAAGATCGCGTGCGGGTTCCCCAGGCTCACCGCGCTTGGCGAATGCAGGATCGGATCGTCGATCGGCCCGATCTGCAGTTCGATGGCGCGGGTATCGCGGAATTCCTCCGCCAGCGGGATCGCCTGCCAGTCGAAGCTCGGCATGCCCATGTCGACGGTGATCAGACCATCGCCCGCGTCCCAGGCATTCAGCATGCCCGAAGCGGTCTCGAAGGTCGCGCTGGCCTTCCCGGTCTCCTGCATGACGATCGCGGCGATGCAGCGCGTGCCGTTGCCGCAGGCGCCCGAGATCGAGCCGTCGTTGTTGTAGATGCGCACCGCGGCGTCGGCCCCGTGCACGCGGGCCGGCAGCAGCACCATCATCTGGTCGAAATGCGTGCGCGGCTCAGCGGCGATGGCGCGCACCATCTCCGGCGTCAGCTTCAAATGCTCCGCGCGCAGGTCGACAACCAGGATCTCGTTGCCGAGCCCGTTCATCTTCGCGTAGCGGATTGTTGGCGCACTCATTGAAAACTCCGTGCCGGCCCAGGTCACATGGCAGGTCGTATCGGCCCGTGTCTTGCCGGCTGCGCCGGTTATATGGCGTTTTCCGGCCTTAGCGCTACCCTCGGCCGACTCCGATCAGACAGCGGCGGCCTTAATCTTTTCATACCCCTTCGCCAGATCGACGCGGACCAGGGCCGTGACGAGCCGGGGAAAGTCGGCCCGGTCGACCGTTTCGGCAAGCCCCTCGGCGGTTTCGGCGAGCCCGAGCGTCGCGGCGGCTTTCAGGGCGCGTTTGTCGGCGAAGGGATAGATCTCGTGCCAGACCGCCTGCGTTTCCCGGAAGAACAGGTCGGCCCCGACATCTCCGATCCCCTTGAACGCCTTGAGGCGCTTGCGCTCCTCGCCGGGATCGCAGTTCGCATTTTCGCGCAGGTTCCGCAGATCGCCTTTGTATTCGTCGATCAGCAGGGCGCAGGTGTCTCCCAGCATGCGCGACGTGCTTTCGTCGTAGCGGGCGTAGCCGGAGCGATTGAGCACTCTCACTCGCGCCTCCCAGCCGGCATCCCGCATTTTCCGAGGCGTTGTCCAGCCGGCCTCGAACAGGGCTTTTGCTGCGGAAAACGCCGCATCGGCGCGGGTCCGCGCGCTGAACAGCAGCGAGGCGACCAGCCAGCGGAACAGGACCGAGGGCGTGCCCTTGCCAATATCGATGCCCAGTTCGTCGCAATAAGTCTGGCCGTACTCGTCGAGCAAGGCTTGAACGACCTGCGTATTGTCCGGTGTCGGCATAACGGACCTCCGTGACTCTAAACGCTACGGCAAGCTGTCGGTTCGCGACGATCTGGCCGACTCGCATCTTGCCCGCGTCCGGATGACCGGCTAGCTGTTCGGCAGGAAACCGGAGACAATTGATGCACGAAGGCCCGAAACGTCCGTCCCCCTGGGTGACGCGCTTTCTCGACGGGGCGGAACCCGACGGCAGTCTGCTCGACGTCGCCTGCGGGTCGGGCCGGCATCTGCGCCATGCGCTCGAAAAAGGCTTCGTCGTCACCGGGATCGACCGCGACCTGTCCGATGTGGAGGATCTCGGCGAGCGCGGCGACGTCGCGCTGATCGAAGCGGACCTGGAAAGCGGACGGCCCTTCCCGTTGCGGGAATTGCGTTTCGACGCGGTGATCGTCACCAACTACTTGTGGCGGCCGATCCTGCCCGACCTCGTCGGCTGCGTCGCCGACGACGGCCTCTTCATCTACGAAACCTTCGCGCTCGGCCACCAGCGCCACGGCAAGCCGTCGCGCGAGGACTTCCTGCTGAAGCCCAACGAGCTGCTGGAGGCGGCCCTGCCCGATCTCGTCGTCGTCGCCTACGAACATGGCGAGCTAACCGGCGAGCATCCCCGCATCGTCCAGCGCATCGCCGCCTGCGGCAAGGAGCACCGCTGGGCGAAGGACGCGCCACTCTCTCTGGACTGAGGACGCGTGGTCGCTCACTTCAAATAGTCGTGCATAACCTCGCCGAGGCCCAGCGTCAGGTCGGTGACGATATGGGTCGCGCCCAGCACCTCGCGCACCGGCAGCTGCGCGACGGGGGCGAGCGCGTGCTGGAACAATTCCAGCGCCGCGGGCCCCGTCCAGGCGCCCTTGAAGACGATATCGGTCATGTAATAGCGCACCAGCTCGCAGATCCGCGGTGTGCCGTCGACATGCGGCATGATCTTCAGGAGGAAGTTCGGCGCGTTGAGCGCCGGCATCACCTCGGCCTCGCTCAGCTCCCGGTGCTTGTAGCCCATGGTCGCGGTCGCGATGCGGATCGAGCCGAAATCGAGCGTGCCGACCAGCGTTTCCTTGTCGACGGCAAGCGTCGGGCTGGCGAGCTTCTTGGGAAAGCCCCACAGCTCGCGGCCGCCGGCGATCGGCGAATCGTCGTCCAGGTACATGGCGTGCACATAGCCGCCCGTCTGGCCCTTGTAGGATACCGGGATGACCTGCCCCGACTCGGTGTAGTCGCCGAAGCCGATCGAATCCGGCATCCGGATCACCTCGAACTTGACGATCGGATCGGTCACCTCCAGCGGCGCCGGCACCACGGCGGCCAGCGCTTCCGGATCGGTGCGGTAGGTGATGATAAAGAACTCGCGGTTGACGAAACGGTAGGGCCCCGGCGGATAGGCAGGGCTGGTCAACGGCATCGCGTAAGCACGGGCGCGGACGTCGTCCTCGGAAATCATCGGCAAGCCTCCTCAGCGATTGGCGGAGTGCACTTTGCAGCGCACAAATTAACGTAGCCCTTCTTCGCTACTGCAAAAAGACATGGGAAATACCTTGAAAAATTCTCAGTTATCAGCCATGTAGTGCTCATCCGAGCCTTGCGGGCCGCGTAGCTCGAATGCCGTTCATCGGTATTTTGCCCGCCAGATTTCATCTCGTTCCTTTATCGACAGCCCAGGCCGCGCGGGGTGTCTCCGCCGCAAAACCGCGTGTGCGCGGGCGCCTTTGCATTGGCGCCGCCCCGCGATACCGAAAGCTTTTTACTTGAACACATTCGCTGAACTCTCCTTGTCGGAGGCCCTGCTGCGCGCCCTGTCGGACGCCGGCCACGTGACCCCGACCCCGATCCAGGCGCAAGCCATTCCCCACGTTCTCAACGGCCGCGACCTCATCGGCATCGCCCAGACGGGCACCGGCAAGACCGCCGCCTTCGCGCTGCCGATCCTCAATCACCTGGAAAAGCGCCGCGAGAAGAAGACCCCGCCGAAATCCTGCCGCGTGCTGGTGCTGAGCCCGACGCGCGAACTCTCCGGCCAGATCGTCGATTCGTTTCGCGGCTACGGCCGTCATCTCGGCCTGAAGGTCGAACTGGTCATCGGCGGCGTGCCGATGGGCCGCCAGATCCGCTCGATTGCGGGCGGTCTCGACGTCCTCGTCGCAACGCCCGGCCGCCTGCTCGATCTCGTCGAGCAGCGCGCCCTGAAGCTCGACCAGGTCGAAGTACTGGTGCTCGACGAAGCCGACCAGATGCTCGACATGGGCTTCATCCACGCCATCCGCGCGACCATCCGGTATCTGCCGAAGGATCGCCAGACACTTCTATTCTCGGCCACCATGCCGAATGCGATTGCCGAACTGTCGCGCCAGTTCCTGCGCGATCCGGTCTCCGTCTCGGTGACGCCGGTCGCCAAGACCGCCGACAAGGTCGAGCAGACCGTCATCCATGTGCGCAAGGCCGACAAGCAGGCGCGACTCGCCACCATCCTTGGCGATGCGGCGATCGACCGGGCGCTGGTCTTCACCCGCACCAAGCACGGCGCCGACAAGGTGGTCCGCGGCCTCGCCAAGGCCGGTGTTTCGGCTGCCGCGATCCACGGCAACAAATCGCAGAACCAGCGCGAGCGCACGCTTGCCTCGTTCCGCGCCGGTAAGATCAGTGCCCTGATCGCCACCGACATCGCCGCGCGCGGCCTCGACATTCCCGGCGTCAGCCATGTCGTCAACTACGACCTTCCCAACATCCCGGAATCCTACGTGCACCGGATCGGCCGCACCGCCCGCGCCGGCGCCGACGGCATTGCCGTCTCGTTCTGCGATGTCGAGGAACGGCCGTTTCTGCGCGATATCGAACGACTGATTCGCATGTCGATCCCGGTCGACGGCGAGGCGCCCCGTCCCGTTGAAGCCCGTAGCGAAGCCAATGGCCGCACCGGTGAATCCGGATCGGGCAACGCCTCCCGCAACAGCAGCCGCAACGGCCGCAAGCGCCGCCGGTCCGGGTCGGGCGGCAATGCCCAGGGTTCCGCGAATGGCGGTGCAACCGGGCAGGGCCACGGCCACAATGGTGCGAAACAGGGCAATGGACACAGCCAGGCCCCCGCGCAGGCGCGTCCCGCCAAGGCCAATGGAAACGCGAACGGCAATGCGACTGGCAATGCCAATGGCAATTCGACTAGAAATTCCGATAGAAACAGGGCCGCTGCCGGCGGCGGACAGGATCTGGCGGGAATGCCGTTCCTGAAGCGAAAGATCGGCGACCGCCGTTCCGGCGCTGCGGCCGGCCTGGCTAAAAGCTGACTCTTCAAAGGCAAAGAGGAGACCTGGATGGCAAAAGAAGAAATGCTCGAGTTCGAAGGGATCGTCACGGAAGTGCTTCCGGACGGGAACTTCAGGGTGAAACTCGATAACGATCACGAGATTCTCGCCTATGCGGCCGGCAAGATGCGCAAGCATCGCATCCGCACCATCGCGGGCGATCGTGTCACGGTCGAGATGAGCCCCTACGACCTGGAGCGCGGACGCATCAACTTCCGCCACCGCACGGCCGGCCCCGCCCCCGGCGGCCCGCGTCGTGGCGGCGGCAATTTCCGCCGGCGTTGATAGCGGTGCTTCGCAAACTCACCACTTGGCTGGTTTGTGTATTTCAGTTCCGTTTGGCCTAACAATCGGATTTGGAAATTGTGCGGCCGCTAGATCAGATGACCGAACGTGCCGCACAAACGTCGCGACGGAGGCCAAATCTTTATTGGGACGCCGGCCGTCTAGCCAAACCAGCCCAACTTTAAGGCCAAGCTGTTGAGTAACTAATCGAATCGGCTCGATAAGATCGGTGTCTTGAGAAAGCACCAAAGCAACGTCATAGCTGCCTTGCCAACCATCGTTTAATAGATGAACGGCCAGATTGACGTCAGATCCTTTCTCCTCAGTATCGTGTATTTCAACAAATTTCGTTGGATCCGAAACGAGCGGCCTACGCTTTGTTTTCGGTAGAAATTTACCGTAGTGAAATCTGACAGTCGGTACGGTTTTGAGAGCGTTAAATAGGAGTTGCTGACGACGAGGAGCATCTTTGTCTCCAGATCGGGCCGAGACGCGGGCCGTAAAATAGCGGACCAACTCAACATTATCGCCCGAATTTAGCAGTCTCTCAGCGAGACGGTGTAAATTCAGCCATTTATGTTGGGAATTTTTAAGAGCGCGGTAGTATAAATTAAAACCGTCTACGTACACGTAGACTTTCATTTGCAACCCCCATACAACAAAGGCCGCTTGAGCTTAACGCCCTTGCGGCCTTTGAGCCAACAGCACGCTGTTGGCGGGTATGGTCAAAAGATAGCTCAAATTCGCCAAAAGTCAATTGATCTTGACACTTGACGGAAAAAGAGTCCGCAGAGTCGATTCGCTTTCTAATCAGCTCGGCTAGCATTGACTCTCTATTGCCCCGCGCGTATCACCCGCGCACTCTCTGAAAAGAGACTTGAGATCCGCACGGTCGCTCCACACATGAGGTGGAGGGATCGACACCCGCCAGCGAAGATTCGCCCGCGGGTGTCTTTTGCGTATGGAAAACCGGTGCTGCGATGGCTGACGAACTGAATATCGAGGCCCTGAAGATCGAGAACTGCGTCAACGAGGTCTGCCCGTGGTCGGGCAAGCCCGTCAGCGCGGATTCGCTCGTTCTTTACCGCGGCCAGGTCGTCGGCTTCTGCAACACCGGGTGCCGCGACAAGTTCGCCGCGGCGATGACCATGTTCGATAGCGCCATCGGCGGATAGGCAGACTCAAAACGATGTTCGATACCCTCCAGGAACGTCTTTCCGGCATTCTCGACACGCTGACCAGGCGTGGCGCGCTGACCGAGGCCGATGTTTCGGCGGCGCTGCGCGAGGTCCGCCGCGCGCTGCTGGAAGCCGACGTCGCCCTCGACGTGGTGCGCGACTTCGTCGAGAAGGTGCGCGAGCGGGCCGTCGGCGCCGATGTCGTGAAATCGGTCACGCCCGGCCAGATGGTCGTCAAGATCGTCCACGACGTGCTCGTCGAGACGCTTGGCGCCGATGCCCAGCCGATCGATCTGAACGCGCCGGCCCCCGTCGCCATCATGATGGTTGGCCTGCAGGGCTCGGGCAAGACCACCACCACTGCCAAGATCGCCAAGCGCCTGTCCGACCGGCAGAAGCGCAAGGTGCTGATGGCCTCCCTCGACACGCGCCGTCCCGCCGCCCAGGAACAGCTGAAGATTCTCGGCGAGCAGATCGGCGTCGACACGCTGCCGATCGTCGCCGGCCAGACGCCGGTGCAGATTTCCGGGCGCTCCATGCAGGCCGCCCGCCTCGGCGGCTATGATGTGGTGCTGCTCGATACCGCCGGCCGCCAGTTCGTCGACGACGCGCTGATGACCGAGATGGCCGAGATCGAGAAGGCGGCCAGCCCCCACGAGATCCTGCTCGTCGCCGACGCGTTGACCGGCCAGGATGCCGTCAACCTCGCGCGCGCCTTCGACGAGCGCCTGGCGCTTACCGGCATCGTGCTGACCCGCCTGGATGGCGATGGCCGTGGTGGCGCGGCGCTGTCGATGCGCGCCGTCACCGGCAAGCCGATCAAGCTCGCCGGCACCGGCGAGAAGATGGACGCGCTCGAGGATTTCCATCCCGAGCGCATCGCCAGCCGGATCCTCGGCATGGGCGACATCGTCAGCCTCGTCGAGAAGGCCGCCGAGTCGATCGACGCGGAAAAGGCCCAGAAGATCGCCGAGAAGATGCGCAAGGGCGCCTTCGATCTCGACGACCTGGCCGATCAGCTCAAGCAGATGCAGAAGATCGGCGGCATGCAGGGCGTGCTCGGCATGATGCCCGGCATGGGCAAGATGAAGAAGCAGCTCGAGGGCGCCAATCTCGACGACAGCGTTCTCAAGCGCCAGACCGCCATCATCTCCTCGATGACGCGCCAGGAGCGCCGCAAGCCGGATGTTTTGAAGGCCAGCCGCAAGAAGCGCATCGCGGCCGGCTCCGGCACCCGCGTCGAGGACGTCAACCGGCTGCTCAAGATGCATCGCCAGATGGCCGACATGATGAAGGCCATGGGCAAGGGCAAGGGCGGCATGGCCAAGCTGTTCGGGATGGGCGGTGGCGGGATGCCACAACCTTCGCCCGAGGAGCTCGCCGCCATGCAGGCCGAGGGCGGTCTGCCGAAGACCATGCCGAAGTTGCCAGGTGGAATGCCCGGCGGTCTCCCCCCGGGATTTGGACCGGGCGGCCTGCCCGGACTGGGCGGACCCGGTGGCCTGCCGGGCCTGCCGAAGGGCTTTGGCAAGAAGAAATGATCGAATTTCGCTCCGAAGCGGGGCGTTTACGGAACACTTTGAGAATAACGAAAGCGAAAAGGACTTAATATGTCACTGAAGATCAGACTGGCCCGTGGTGGCGCCAAGAAGCGGCCGTTCTACCGGATCGTCGTCGCTGATTCGCGCAGCCCCCGCGACGGCCGCTTCATCGAGAAACTCGGCACCTTCAACCCGCTGCTGCCGAAGGACCACGCCGAGCGCGTCGTCCTCGACATCGAGGCGGCCAAGGGCTGGCTCGCCAAGGGTGCGACCCCGTCCGACCGCGTGCTGCGCTTCCTCGATGCCGCCGGCGTCATGACGCGTCCGGCCCGCAACAACCCGAACAAGGGCAAGCCGCATCAGAAGGCGCAGGAGCGCGTCGAGCTGAAGCGTCAGGCCGAGGAAGACGCCAAGGCCGCTGCCGAGGCGCCTGCCGAAGCCGCCCCGGAAGAAGCAGCCCCTGAGGAAGCCGCCCCCGAGGAAGCGCTTGCCGAGGCTCCCGCCGAGGCGGCTGCCGAGGAAGCACCGGCCGCGGAAGAAGCAAAGGCCGAGTGATCGGTCTGGCTTCTGTGAGCCCGGGTATCGTGAGGCAGTCCGATGGCGGAAGCGGATGATCGGCGGGTCTGTGTCGGCGTGGTCGGCGCCCCCCACGGCATACGCGGCGAGGTTCGCATCAAGAGCCACACCGCCGTTCCGCTGGATATCTCCGCCTACGGACCGCTGACGACCGAGGACGGCCGCACGGTCAGGATCCGCAAGGCACGGCTCGCCAAGGACATGGTGATCGCCACGCTGGACGGGGTGAACGACCGAAACGCGGTGGAGACGCTGAAGAACC
The DNA here is from genome assembly GCA_905479765.1 of uncultured Tepidamorphus sp. GTDB lineage: Bacteria > Pseudomonadota > Alphaproteobacteria > Rhizobiales > Tepidamorphaceae > Microbaculum. The sequence continues at coordinate 17,615 of CAJQNW010000096.1, forward strand.
AGCGCCTCTATATCGATCGGGACAAGTTGCCGGAGCCCGACGAGGACGAGTGGTACTACGCCGATTTGATCGGTCTCGATGTCCGCGACACGGACGCAGAGACAATCGGGACGGTGCTGGCGGTGCAGGATTTCGGCGGCGGAGAACTTCTCGAAGTCCGCCTTTCGGGAACCCCGGGAACGGTCCTGGTGCCGTTTTCCCGGGCCGCGGTACCGGTCGTCGATGTTGGCGGCGGTTTCGTGGTGATCGATCCGCCGCCGGGACTGCTGGGCGAGGATCTGTCGGACGAGGACAGGGAAGAGGACGAGGACGCGCAATGAGCGGATGGCACGCCACCGTGCTGACCATCTACCCGGGCATGTTTCCCGGGCCGCTGGCGCTTGCGCTCGCCGGCCGCGCGCTCGACGCCGGCCTGTGGATGCTCGATGCCCTCGACATGCGCGACTTCGCCACCGACCGCCACCGCACCGTCGACGATACACCCGCCGGCGGCGGACCGGGCATGGTCATGAAGGCCGACATCGTCGCGGCCGCACTGGATAAGGCGGTCGCGTCCGGCCCGGAGCGCCCACGCATCCTGTTGTCGCCGCGCGGCAAGCCCCTGTCGCAGGCCCGTATTCGGAGCTTGAGCGAAGGGCCGGGCGCGATCCTTGTCTGCGGCCGTTTCGAGGGCGTTGACGAGCGCGTCATCGAGGCCCGCGGCCTCGAGGAGGTCTCGCTCGGCGACTTCGTCCTGTCGGGCGGCGAGATTGCCGCCATCGCCCTGATCGACGCCTGCGTGCGCCTGTTGCCGGGCGTCATGGGGGCGGAAGCCTCGGCCACCGAAGAAAGCTTCGAGCAGGGCCTGCTCGAATACCCGCACTACACCCGCCCCCAGGTCTGGGAGGACCGGGCGATCCCCGATGTGCTTCTGTCCGGCGATCACGGCCGCGTCGCCCGCTGGCGGCACGCCGAAGCCGAGCGCATCACGCGCGAACGCCGTCCCGATTTGTGGGCCCAATACGGGGCTGACCAATACGGGGCTGAAAAGCCAGCAAGTATCGACAACTCCGAAGGTTTCAAGTAGACGAACGCCAACCCGAGCGCAGCCGGCGGCTTGAACAGCCCGCGACGCGCGCCGACTTTGAAGGACTAGAGTACGATGAACATCCTGCAGGAAATCGAAAAAGAGCACGCCCAGGCTCTCGCCGCCAGCCGCCCGGTGCCGGAATTCCAGCCCGGCGACACGCTGCGCGTCAACGTGCGTATCGTCGAGGGCGAGCGCACCCGCGTGCAGGCCTACGAAGGCGTCTGCATCGCCCGCGGCGGCGCCGGCATTAACGAGAGCTTCACCGTCCGCAAGATCTCCTACGGCGAGGGCGTCGAGCGCGTCTTTCCGGTCCACTCGCCCAACATCGAGTCGATCGAGGTCAAGCGACGCGGCAAGGTGCGGCGCGCCAAGCTCTATTACCTGCGCGAGCGGCGCGGCAAGTCGGCCCGTATCGCCGAGCGCGTCGACACGCGTGCCGGCGCCAGGCCCGCCAAGGGTCCGGCCAGGCAGGAAGCAGCCAAGCCGGCCGAACTGTCCGCGCTGTTCAAGAAGCCGAAGGGCGAGCCCGACGACCTGACCAGGATCAAGGGCGTCGGCGAGGTGCTGGTCGAGAAGCTCAACAAGCTTGGCATCGTCAAGTTCGAACAGATCGCCAATTTCTCCGACGACGACATCGTCAAGGTCGACGAGATGCTCGACTTCAAGGGTCGCATCGAGCGCGAGGACTGGATCGGCCAGGCCCGCGCGCAGATCGCCGAGGCCACCGCCGACGAGATCCAGGTCGACGAGGCGCCCGCCGCGGAAACAGCGGCCGATGCCCCGGCCGAGGAGAAGAAGGACTAACGGTCCTTATTCTCCGGACGTGTTTCGATCGGGCGGCCTTCGAGCCGCCCGTTCTGTTTTTGGCGCCTGACAAGACTTGCCGCCCTGAAACGCAGTGTCGAACGCGCGATCGTCATGACCAACCCCTTCACCGCCGCGAACCGCAAGACCTGGGACGAACGCGTCGATATCCATCTGCGCGATACTGGCGAGATCTACCCGATCGATGCCTTCCGCAACGGCGCGGACATTCTGATGCCGATCGAGGCCGGCGAGATCGGCGACGTTTCGGGTTTGCGCATTGCCCATCTGCAGTGCCACTTCGGCCTCGACAGCTTGAGCCTCGCCCGCCGCGGCGCCGATGTGACGGGCCTGGATTTCTCGGCCTCGGCGATAGAGGCCGCCCGCGCGCTCGCCGCCGAGACGGGCATCGAGGCGACCTTCGTAGAGGCTGACGTTTACGAGGCACGCGCGCGTCTGTCCGGCGAGTTCGACGTCGTCTATGTGACCTGGGGAACCATCATCTGGCTTCCCGATATCCGGCGCTGGGCCGAGGTCGTCGCCAGCCTGCTCAAGCCCGGCGGACGGCTCTACCTCGCCGAAAGCCATCCATTCCTGCGCCAGACCGAGCAGGCGGACGGCAAGCTGGTCGTCGACTGGACCTGGCGCACGCCGGCCGACGCGCCGCTCGCCTTCGACGAGGCCGAGACCTATGCCGGTGACGGCACACCGCTCGAGACACAGCGCAGCTACGAATGGATGCATTCGCTGTCCGATATCGTCGGCGGCCTTGTCGATGCTGGCCTGACGCTTGAATTCCTGCACGAGCACGACAGCCTGCCATGGCCGCATGTCCCGATGATGCAGCAGGGGGAAGACCGCATGTTCCGGCTGCCCGAGGACGTTGCCGGACCGCCTCTGTCCTTTTCGCTCAGCGCCCGAAAACGCCCCCGGATTCCGCTATGATCAGGCAGTCATTGCCGTTTGGCGGCATCGGCAGTATCTTCCCGGCCATGCG
>CAJQNW010000097.1 GCA_905479765.1 uncultured Tepidamorphus sp.
TGAAAAAACAGCTTTCCGACGTGCAGGACCGGCTCGAGAAGATTTCGAAGAAGCGCTGACCGGCGTCGCAGCCGTGCAACTTGGCTAAGTAAACCGGTTTCGGCGGACCGTAAGCCGCCTCAGCTGGCGGCTGACTGCCGGCCTTCGGTGATGCCCGCCTCGGTGCCGATGTCCTCGAGCCCGAACAGGTGTCCCTGCAGATAGTCGACACCCAGGCCCTTGAGTATTCGGGCATCGGAGTCCTTCGACACGCGCTCCGCGACCGTTTCCAACCCGATCCGCCGCGCCAGCGAGACCAGCGTCGCCACGAAGAACTGGTCGTCTTCGTTTTCCGACAGCCGCTCGACAAAGGCACCGTCGATCTTGACGATGTCCGCCCCCAGGGTGCGTAGGTTCCTGAACGACGTGTGACCGGCGCCGAAGTCGTCGATCGCCACCCGGCAACCCAGGTCACGAACCGAGCGCACGAAATCGATGGCCCGCGTCACGTCGCGGATCGCCATGGTTTCGGTGATTTCAACGATCAGCCGCTGCGCGAGCCCGGGGTGGCGGCGCAGGTGCGCGTCGAGTCGGGCAAACCAGCTGCCGTCGTAGGCACTGACCGTCGATACGTTGATCGACAGTACCAGCGACGGTGTCTCTACCAGCCGGGCAACCGCCAGGTCGAGCGTGCGGTGGTCGACGAGGCGCACGATACCCAGCCGCTCGGCCGTTTCGATGAAATCTGCGGCCGCGATTTGCGTGCCGTCATCGAGGTTGATCCGGCAAAGCGCTTCGTGGAACGCCGGCTTGCCATCGCCGGCGGCGACGATCGGCTGCAGCAGCAGCGCGATACGCCCCTCATTGAGGGCGGCGACGATCTGTGCGGCGACCTTGACGTTGTTCTTGCGTGCCGCGTCCCGTTTTGCCGACGGCTCGTAGACGACGATGCCCGAGCATCCCCGGCACCGCGCTTCGTCCAGTGCCTCCTGGGCATGTATCAGCGCTTCGTTGGGCGTGCTCCCGTGGCAAGGCGCCACGACCCCGCCGATCGACGCGGTGACGGCGACCGATCCGGTTTCCGTCGAGATGGGACCGGCGCCGACGGCGCGCGAAAACCGCTCGACGGCGACATGCAGATCGGAGTCCGTGCAGGTATTCAGGACAATGCCGAGCTTATTGCCCGACAGCCGGCCGATAGCGTCGTCGGCGCGCATTTCCCGTCGGATCCGCTTCGCAACTCCGGCAATTATCTCATCGGCGACATCAAAACCGTAGGCGTCGTTGAGGACCGCCAGGTTGTCGACCGCCACAATCGCAAAAGCCGCGGTGGTCTGGGACCGCTCGGCCGTTTCGATCGCCGCGCCCAGTTCCTCGATCAGCCTGGGCCGGTTCAGTCCGCCGGTCAGGTCGTCGTGGTCGCTGCGATAGATCAGCCTCTCGTCGCGGGCACGGCGCTCGTTGATCGCGCGGATCGCGCCGCGCGCCAGTGCCGGACGGCCGTCCGGGCCGGCATACCAGAAGCCGTTGTCCTCGATCCAGAGCTCGGGTTCGCGCGGATCGTCGGTGATGAAGCGGTATTCGATATGATAGCTGACGCCGGCGCCCTCGTCGCACTGGCCGGTGCACGTCACCGCGTCATAACGGCCGGCCGGTCCGTTGGGATCGATATGGCGAGCATAGCCGAGGCCAGTCGAGATCGAATCGGGAGACGATTTGAGCTGATCCGCCGCATCGCGGCTCCAGATCAGCCGGTCGCCGACGATATCCCACTCATAGACGGCCACCCCGACGAGCGGCAGCACCGTCGTCGGGTCGAGCGTACCCTTGGCGTCGGCGTCGAAACCATAGTTAGGCGACTGATCGGTTGCTTCGGCGGTTTTCGCCAACGCCGGTGCCCCTTTTGAGCCGGTATCTCTCAACACACTAATTAGATGGCATACCATGCCGGAACGACATTAAGATTTCCCGAACAAACCAGCTTGGGTTGTGATGATCTTCGAATAAGGAATGGTTAATATGTGGTTATCGCGTGGCCCGCTCCTTGCTCCTGTCAGGACAGGGGGCTTGCCCCCGTTCCGAATTGGCACGGAGACCAGGAATGACGCCGACCACGTTGTCCATTACACGGAAAACGACCGATTTCGGGACAGTTACAGCAGTCACGCCGTCGGCGAATGCGCGGCCGCGTGACCGGAACAACCATGCTGACGACCAGGTGGTTTCGGCGCCGGACACGAGTTTGCCAGTCCCGGCAGCGCGGCCTGATTCGGGACAAACGAGACGTTTCACCGAGAACTCGAAGCCGCAGGCCGCCGTGGTTGCACACCTTATTGCAACCCATCTGGGCCTGCCGCAGACGCGCACCCTGCGCCGCGCCGGCACGACACAGGCCGACACCGCCTACCGGTTCACAGAAACGCTCGCACCCGACGCGATTGCGCTGCGTGACCGCCGCGTCTGAGGAAAAATCGCGGGATTTCACCCGATTCGGGGCCAGATAGACCAAATCAGGCCCTCAAGCCCGCCGCCCAAGCCCAATCAGCTCAATAGCCGATCGCACAGCCGTCCTTGCGCGGGTCCGAACCGCCGATCAGCACGCCGCGTTCCCGATCGATAAGGATCATCTGACCGCCGCCCAGCGGCATCTGGCGGCGTGCGATCGTGTGACCCCGTTCGGCAAGTCCGCTGGCCGCCGCATCGGATACGCCATGTTCGAGCATCGTGAGATCGCCGTCAAAGAAAACCCGGGGCGCATCGATCGCAGCCTGCGGGTCCATGCCGAAATCAACCATGTTTCCAAGCACATGGGCGTGCCCGCAGGCCTGATACTGGCCGCCCATCACCCCGAACACCGCCATCGGCAGCCCGTCACGCATCACGAGGCCGGGGATCAGCGTATGCATCGGCCGCTTGCCCGGTCCCACCTGGTTCGGGTGCTCCGGTGTCTTCACGAAGCCGGATGCGCGGTTTTGCAGGACAACACCGCTCTTTTCACCGACGATCGCCGATCCGAACGAGAAAAACAGCGAATTTATGAAGGAAACCGCCATTCCGTCCCGGTCGACGACGCACAGATAGACCGTATCGGTGGAATCGCGCGGATCGACATTGCCCGGGTTGTCCATGCGTCGGTTCGGTCGGATGCGGGTCGCCAGACCGTCGACAAAGTCGTCTTCCAGCAGCATGGCGGCCGGGAATGCCGCCGTCGCCGGGTCGGATACGAACCGGTCGCGGCAGGCATAGGCAAGCCGCGCCGCCTCGATTTCCAGATGCAGCCGTTCCGGCCCCACCGGGTCTAGCCCGGACATCTCGAACCGCGACAGGATCGCCAGCATCAGCAAAGCCGTGACGCCCTGGCCGTTCGGCGGCAGTTCCCCGACCGATACCGACCGGTAGGGCGACAGCATCGGGGCGACCCAATCGGCCTCGACCGCGGCGAGATCATCAAGGCTCATGCAGCCGCCATGGCGCGAAATCGCCGCCACGAGATCTTCGGCCACCGCGCCCGAATAGAACCCAGACGGGCCGTCGGCTGCGACCCTGCGCAGCGTTTCGGCCAGCGCGGGATACCGCATCACGTCACCGGCGGCAGGTGCACTGCCGTCTGATTTCAGGTAATACCGCCGCCCCCCGGCATCGCGCGACAGCCGGCCCGCTTCACCGGCCCAGTCGACGGCGACGCGCGGCGCGACGCCGACGCCGCGGTCTGCCAGATCGATCGCGGGAGCAAGCGCCTTGTCGAGGCCGATCGTGCCGAACCGCGCCAGGAGCCGTGCCCACGCATCGACAGCGCCGGGAACCGTGACCGAGCAGCCGTGGCTGCCTTCCAGCGCCTCAGGACCGGCCGCCTCGACCCGCTCCGGCGTCAGTGCGGACGGAGACCGTCCGGAGCCGTTGAGGCCGTGCAGGGTGCCGTCCGGCTCGGCGACGATGGCGAAACAGTCGCCGCCCATCGAGGTCATCTGCGGTTCTGCCAGCGGCAGGACGGCCGCCGCCGTCACCGCCGCGTCGACGGCGTTGCCGCCGCGCTTCAGGACATCCAGCGCGGCGCCGGAAGCAAGCGGGTGAGATGTGGCGACCAGGCCGCCGGTGGCATAGACGGCCGAGCGGCCGGGCGCCTGGAAATCGCGGCTCATGTGGCCGGGTCCATTCTCGACATCCGACGACGGATCAGGATTGCTGCTGCGGGCCGACCGAGAAATCGCGCCTGGCGCCCCGGATCGTGATCGAGAACCCGGCGACGACGTCGACGAAGGCGATCGCCGTCATGATGAAGAAGGTCGAGGTCGCGGCCGGGGCGACCAGCAGGAATTCCACGACGCAGCCGATGAAGACCAGCGTCGACAGGATGTGGTCGACGATCGAGCCCGCGCCCGTGTGGGTCGATTTCAGGATCTCGATGAACAGGAAGAACAGCGCCACCAGCAGGAAGATGTCGGAGGACGTCATCGTCCACACGGCGCCCGACGCCATGGTGATCGAGAACATCGGCGACTGCCAGTCGACCCCGCCGAACAGAAAAACGAGCACGTTGTAGCCGATCAGCGGCAGGATCATCAGCGGCACGCCGTACATGTCAGCTCTCCGGTTCGAATCGATTGCGTCTCAGGAAATTCCATCTTGCCGACCCGGCGGCCCGGGGAAAACCCCTGTGCGCATCAGTCAGCGAAAAAAGGCGCAAAACCAACGAAAAAAGGCCGGCACAGGGCCGACCTTCATCGTTTCATCGCGCTGACGGTGCGTCCGCCAGCACTTTGGCGTCAGTCGGCGTCTTTGGGCTGCAGGATCTGACGGCCGCGATACATGCCGGTCTTCAGATCGACGTGGTGCGGACGGCGCAGCTCGCCGGATTCCTTGTCCTCGACGTAGGTCGGGGCCTTCAGCGCATCGGCGGAACGCCGGTGCCCGCGCTTCATCGGCGTGGTTTTCCTTTTCGGTACGGCCATTTCGTATCTCCTTGTAACGGCGACGCCGCAGGCGCCTGGTGAAGCGGTCTTGTGAGCGATCCGCTCCCGGCTGCCCCGGCGGTGTAACGGAAGTTGCGAGGCTTATAGCGCCAAGCGAAGCCGAACGGAAGCCCGGAGTATCGGGGAATTTCATCCCCCCTCCTGGACGCATTTCACGTAGGCGCCGGCCTGCCGGGTTCGCTGCTCGATGATTCCGGCGATCCGGCTCGTCGCACGGCCGGGTTTGGCGGGGTTGCGGGCGATCGGGTTCGGCAGAACCGCGACGAGCAGGGAGGCCTGCCGGCGCGACAGCCTGGCGGCGGGCACGTTGAACCAGTGCTGGGCCGCGGCTTCGGCGCCGAAGACGCCCGGGCCCCATTCCACGATGTTGAGGTAGATCTCCATCATCCGCCGCTTCGACCAGACGAAGTCCATGTAGTAGGCGAGCGGCACCTCCAGCGCCTTGCGAACGTAGCTGCGCGACTGCCACAGGAACAGGTTCTTGGCGACCTGCATGGGAATGGTGCTGGCGCCGCGCGAAGCCTCGCTGTCGATCACGTCCCAGACCGCAGACCAGTCGACCCCGTGATGCGCACAGAACTTGCCGTCCTCCGACATGATCACCGCGTAGGCGAGATCCGGCGCGATTTCGGATATCGGCATCCATTGCTTCTTGACCGAAACGCCGCTCAGCCGGGTCCAGGCTTCCAGCGTCGAGAACGGCGGCCGGACGACAGCGTAGACAGGCACCAGCACGACCGGCAGGGCAATCAGGACGACCACAACGATGGCGGCAAACCGCAGGATCCTGCGCAAGGGGCCTCGTTGAGGCTTCTTCCTGCCCTTGCGTTTCGGCGCGCCCGTCTTCGCCCCCGCCTTCTGGGCGGTCTTTGGCGGCGCCGTCCGGGGCGTCTTCGCGGATGTCTTCGTGGTGGCCATCAACTGGCAATACCGTCTCATGACCCGTACCGGCAACAAAAACGACCGTTCGCGGTCGCCTCAAGCATTGGTTGCCATGCGCGTCCGCCTCGGCCAAAGTCCCGGCAAACTGGAGAAGGGGCGGCCCGGACAGGGCCTGACGGACAAAATGAACACGGCGACGATCGATTTCGAGGCGGATCTGGCGGCAACGGCCAAGCGCGTTGACTCAGCGCTCGCGGGGCTGCTTGCCGAAACCGCCATGCCGGAAGGCCGGCTCGCCGACGCCATGCGTCACGCGGCCCTCGGCGGCGGCAAACGGTTGCGGCCCTATCTGGTGCTCGCCAGCGCGGAACTGTTCGCCGTTCCCGAAGCCGCGGCCATGCCGGTGGCCTGCGCGCTCGAACTGCTGCACTGCTACTCCCTGGTGCACGACGATCTTCCCGCCATGGACGACGACGATCTCAGGCGCGGCCAGCCCACCGTCCACCGCGCCTATGACGAGGCCACCGCCATCCTGGCCGGCGACGCGCTGCTGACGCTTGCCTTCGAGGCGATCACGACGCCGGGCCCGCACGCCGATCCCGCCAGCGCCGCCACGCTCGTCCATACGCTGGCCCGCGCCGCCGGTGCGGCCGGCATGGCCGAGGGCCAGATGCAGGATCTCGCAGCCGAGGGGCGCTTTTCCGCCGACGGCCGGCCGCTGACCTTGTCCGAAAGAGAAATCCTGGGTCTGCAGGCGCTGAAGACCGGCGCGCTGTTCCGCTTTTCCGCCGAAGCCGGCGCGATCCTGGGCAAGGCCAATCCGGAAGACCAGGTGCGGCTTGTCCGCTATGGCACGGCGCTCGGACGCGCCTTCCAGATCGCCGATGATCTTCTCGACGAGGAAGCAAGCCCGGAGGAACTGGGCAAGGCCACCGCCAAGGATCGTGCGAAGGGCAAGGCGACCCTGCCGGCGATCATCGGCATCGGCGCCGCACGGACGAAACTGGCGGAAGCCGTATCCCAGGCGCGCGAGACTCTCGTGCCGTTTGGAGATCGCGCCGGCCGGCTGCGCGCCGCCGCCGACTTCGCCGCGAGCCGGCGGAGCTAGATAACGCCGGCCTCACCACCCGCAAACGAGGATGAATATGCCCTGGCTTGTCCTGTTCGCAGCCGGTCTGTTTGAAATCGGCTGGGCCGTCGGCCTGAAATATACCGACGGATTCACGCGGCTGTGGCCGACGTTGGGCACCGTCGCGTCGATGGCCGTCAGCATTGCCTTGCTCGGCCTTGCCCTCCGCGATCTGCCACTAGGAACAGCCTATGCGGTGTGGACGGGCATCGGGACGATCGGAACGGTGATACTCGGCATCGCGCTGCTCGGCGAATCCGCCGATGTCATGCGGATCACCTGTATCGGCCTGATCGTCGCCGGCATCGTCGGACTGAAGCTCGTCAGTCCCCACTGAGGTGACCGGAGAGGCGCCTACTCCGCGGCGTCCGCGCCCTTCGCGCTACCGAAGCGGCGCTCGATGTAGTCGATCACCAGCGCCTTGAACTCTGCCGCGATCGCGGGTCCACGCAGCGTCAGCGCCTTCTGCCCGTCGATGAACACGGGCGCGGCGGGCTGTTCGCCGGTGCCGGGCAGCGAAATGCCGATATCGGCGTGCTTGGATTCGCCCGGCCCGTTGACGATGCAGCCCATCACCGCGACGTTCATCGCCTCGACTCCGGGATAGCGTTCCCGCCATGCCGGCATCTCGTCGCGGATGAAGTCCTGGATATCGCGGGCAAGCTCCTGGAACACCGTCGAGGTGGTCCGCCCGCAGCCCGGGCAGGCGATGACGACGGGAACGAAGGTCCTCAGCCCCATCGTCTGCAGGATTTCCTGCGCGACCTGCACTTCCCTCGTGCGGTCGCCGCCGGGCTCCGGCGTCAGCGAGACGCGGATCGTGTCGCCGATGCCTTCCTGCAGCAGCACCGCCATCGCCGCCGTCGAGGCGACGATGCCCTTCGAGCCCATGCCCGCCTCGGTCAGTCCCAGATGCAGCGCATAGTCGCCCCGGCTCGACAGCATCCGGTAGACGGCGATCAGGTCCTGCACCTGGCTCACCTTGGCCGACAGGATGATCCGGTCGCGGCCCATGCCGATCTCCTCGGCGCGCTTGGCCGACAGAAGCGCCGACTGGACGATCGCCTCGTGCATCACCGCGCGGGCCGATTTCGGCTGAGCCGAGGCCGCGTTCTCGTCCATCAGCCGGGTCAGCAGCTCCTGGTCGAGCGAGCCCCAGTTGACGCCGATCCGCACCGGCTTGCCGTAGGATTCGGCGATCTCGATCATCGATCCGAACTGCCGGTCGCGCTTTTCGCGAAAGCCGACATTGCCCGGGTTGATCCGGTACTTGGCGAGCGCCTCGGCGCAGGCGGGATGCTCGGTGAGCAGCTTGTGGCCGATGTAGTGGAAATCGCCGACCAGCGGCACGGTGACGCCGCGCGCGACCAGCTTGTCGCGGATATGCGGCACCGCGGCGGCCGCCTCCGTCCGGTCGACGGTGATGCGCACCAGCTCCGAGCCGGCACGCGAGAGAGCCGCGACCTGGGCCACGGTTCCCTCGATATCGGCGGTATCGGTGTTGGTCATCGACTGGACGACGACGGGATGATCGCCGCCGACGAAGACGCCGCCGGCCTCCCGCTGACCGACGAGCACGCCGACGGTCTCGCGGCGCGGCGCCGGTCCAGTCTCGTTAACGTCACTCTCGTTAACGCCGGTTTCTTCGCTCATCGGGGTTTCCATCGTGTTCGTGTTCGATTCGCCATCGATCGAATTGCGCCCTACTGCATCGATGTCCGCCGCGCCGGACCGGCGCAATGGGCGCACAGGCCCTCGATTTCGACAACCGTCAGGTCCGGCGCAAAGCCGGCCTCGCGCGCCACCCGGTCGATCGCCGCGCCGACGCCTTCCGCCGGCGCCTCGCCGACGTTGCCGCAGGCCCGGCAGATCAGGAACACCGTCGTGTCATGCACCTTGTCGCCGGCCATGCAGGCGACGAAGGCGTTGCGGCTCTCGATGCGGTGGGCAAGGCCCTGCTGCAGCAGGAAGTCGAGCGCCCGGTAGACGGTGATCGGCGCCGGTCTTTTGCCCGCATCGGCAAGCCGGTCGAGAATGTCGTAGGCGCCCATCGGCTGATGGCTCTGCGCCAGCACGTCCAGAACCTTCTCGCGCTGGCTTGTCAGCCGCACGCCGCGCCGCCGGCAGACGGCGCGCGCAACGCGCACCACCCGGTCCGCGCAGGCGTCGTGATCGTGCTCCGGATTGGGAAAGTCAGACATCATCGGTTCCTTAGCGCCAAACCGCGCATCCGGCCAGCCTAGCGGCCCAGTATAAACATCTCGTCATTACAATGCAGCGAAACGCGGTCTTAACGTGTTTGCTGCATTGCAATATGCCCTACATACTTATGTCAGGCTGGTCGCGAGAAAAGGAACGTCTCATGTCTCTCAAGGGTAAATCCGCCGTCATCACCGGCTCGACGTCCGGAATTGGCCATGCTGTCGCCGAAGGTTTCGCCAGGCACGGGATCAACATCACGCTGAACGGTTTCGGCGATGCCGCCGAAATCGAGACGATTCGCGCAAGCATGGCGGAGAAACACAAGGTCGAGGTGCGCTACTCGCCCGCCGACATGACCAAGCCCGACGAGATCGCCGCGATGATCGCCGACGCCGAGAAGGATCTCGGCTCGGTCGATATCCTCGTCAACAACGCCGGCATCCAGTTCGTCTCGCCGATCGAGGAGTTCCCGATCGAGAAGTGGAACGCCATCATCGCCATCGACCTGTCGGCGGCCTTCCACGGCATGCGCGCCGCCGTTCCCGGCATGAAAAAGCGCGGCTGGGGCCGCATCATCAATACAGCCTCCGCCCATGCGCTGGTCGCCTCGCCCTTCAAGGCAGCCTACGTTTCGGCCAAGCACGGCATCGCCGGGCTGACCAAGACGGTGGCGCTGGAAACCGCCCAGCACGGCATCACCGTCAACGCCATCTGCCCCGGCTACGTCTGGACGCCGCTGGTTGAAAAGCAGATCCCTGACACCGCCAAGGCCCGCGGCATGACGGAAGAGCAGGTCAAGAAGGACGTGCTGCTCGCCGCCCAGCCCACCAAGGAATTCGTCACCGTCGAGGAAATCTCCGACGTCGCCGTGTTCCTGTGTTCCGACGGCGCCCGCTCGATCACCGGCACGCTGCTGCCGGTCGACGGCGGCTGGACGGCGGAGTAAGGCCGATGGCTCCCCGCCAGAAGGCAGACCCTCCGAAAACGCCCCCGTCGAAGGCCGGTGCTGCGAAAACAAAGGCGAAAGCGGCAGCCAGGCCGAAGAGTGCCCCGAAGGCCCGAACCGCAAAATCCGCCTTCCCGAAAGCGCCCGTCACGATCGACACCTCGGCCGGTACGCCGAATATCCGCACGATCAACCTCGCCCTGCAGGGCGGCGGCGCGCACGGCGCCTTCACCTGGGGCGTGCTCGACTGGATGCTGGAGCACTCGCCGGTCGCGATCGACGGCATCAGCGGCACCAGCGCCGGCGCCATGAACGCGGTGGCGCTGGCCTCCGGGTTCCAGAAGGGCGGCCCCGATGGCGCCCGCGAGGCGCTGGAGAGCTATTGGAAGGCCGTCAGCCGCGCCTCGCGCACCTCGCCGGTCCAGCGCACCATCATCGACCGGCTGATGGGCAACTGGAGCCTCGACTGGTCGCCGGGCTTCATGATGGTCGACGTCATCTCCCGGTTCGTGTCGCCGTACGAGTTCAATCCGCTCAACCTCAATCCCCTGAAGGACCTGGTCGAGGGTATCGTCGATTTCGAGGCGGTCCGGGCGTGTGAATCGATCCGCCTGTTCCTGTCGGCGACCAATGTGCGCACCGGCAAGGTCAAGATTTTCCGCAACAAGGACATCACGTCGGACGTGGTGATGGCATCGGCCTGCCTGCCCCTGATGTTCCAAGCCGTCGAGATCGACGGCGTACCCTATTGGGACGGCGGCTATTCGGGCAATCCGGCACTGTGGCCGTTCTTCTACGAGACCGGGACAGAGGATCTTCTGCTCATCCAGATCAACCCGATCGAGCGGCCCGACACGCCGAAGACGGCCCGCGACATCCTCAACCGGATGAACGAGATCACCTTCAATTCCTCCCTCATCAAGGAGCTGCGCGCCATCGAGTTCGTCGACCGGCTGGTCAAGCACGGCACGCTGCCGGCCGACCGCTACCGGCAGATCCGCGTCCACGTCATCGACGGCGGCGACTTCCTCAACGATCTGACCGCCTCGAGCAAGTTCAACGCGGAGTGGGATTTCCTCACGAATCTGCGCGATGCCGGCCGCGACGCGGCGGGCCGGTTCGTGGAGAAGTATCGTGAGCACATCGGCGTCGCGCCTACAACTGACATGCGTCACCTGATCGACTAGGCGGACACCTCGAATCTGCGGCAACCGCTGCTGTGTTCTGGCGATCTGCACCGGACCTGAACCGTAGCCCGGGGCGGCACGGTTCGGAGCAAGCCGCCCTGGATTCCCGCCTTCGCGGGAATGAGCGGGATGGGATGGCTGTGCTCAATATGCCGCGCCGGTGGGACGGCTGTGCCAGCAGGTCCCGCCGGGTTCACAGGCAGCATAGAGTAATCGCGACAAGCGGCGTCCCTGCACCAGCGCTTGCGGGGCCCGGACACGGCCTTCCTCTTCCGGTGGGACGGCCGTGCCAGCAGGCCCCGCCGGGTTCATAGGCAGCATAGAATAATCGCGACAAGCGGCGCCCCTGCACCACGCTTGCGGGGCCCGGACACGGTTTTCCTTTTCCGCTCATTCCCGCGAAGGCGGGAATCCAGGGCCGGGTAGTACAGTGCGACCGGCAGTCGCCGGCCTTGGATCTACGCCCCTCCCGTGCTGAAATCCCCCCATGATGCCGATCGAGATCATCGTCGCCGACATCACGACGCTTGACGTCGACGCCATCGTCAACGCGGCCAATGAAGCGTTGGCACCGGGCGGTGGCGTCTGCGGGGCGATCCACCGCGCCGCCGGGCCGAAGCTTGCCGCCGAATGCCGCGCGGCCGCTCCCTGCCCGACCGGCGAGGCACGCCTCACTGCCGGATACGACCTACCGGCCCGCCACGTGATCCACGCCGTCGGCCCCGTCTGGCAGGGCGGCGGTTCGCACGAGGACGCGCTATTGGCAGGCTGCTACCGGTCTTCGCTTGGGCTGGCCCATCAGAACGAACTGAAGTCCGTCGCCTTTCCGGCGATCTCGACGGGCATTTTCGGCTTCCCGCCCGACCGCGCCGCCGATATCGCGGTGCGCACCGTCGACGAAGTCCGCACCGCCCTGCCCGGCGCCGTCGAGCGGATCGTTCTGTGCTGCTTCGACGAGGCGTCGGCTGGGCGCTACGAGGCCGCCGCGCAAGCCGCATCGGTTGCCGCAACCCGGTTATGACGCCTAGGTGACTTCCATCCTGAACGCACACCGTTAGGATGCGGGCGCTTCAAGACCCGCCGAACGGACGTTTGATGACAACAGACAACCAGAAGAACACCGGCCCGCTCGCCGGCATCCGCATCCTCGACCTGACCCGCATTCTCGCAGGCCCCACCGCCACACAACTGCTCGGCGATCTCGGCGCCGACGTCATCAAGGTCGAAAAGCCCGGCGAGGGCGACGACACCCGCAAGTGGGGTCCGCCCTATGTGAAGGACGCCGAAGGCAACGACACCGGCGAGAGCGCCTACTATCTCTCCGCGAACCGTAACAAGCGCTCGGTCGCCGTCGATGTGGCGAACCCCGAGGGCGCCGCGCTGGTGAAACGGCTGGCGGCGAAATGCGATATCCTGGTGGAGAACTTCAAGGTCGGCGGGCTCGCCAAATACGGGCTTGCCTACGACGACCTGAAGGCCGACCTACCCGGCCTCGTCTATTGCTCGATCACCGGCTTCGGCCAGACCGGCCCGAACCGGATGCGCGCGGGCTACGACTATCTCGCGCAGGGCATGGGCGGCATCATGTCGATCACCGGCCTGCCCGGCACCGAGCCGGTCAAGGTCGGCGTCGCCATCACCGATGTCGTCTGCGGCATGTATGCCTCCACCGCCATTCTGGCGGCACTCCGCCACCGCGAGCGCACGGGCGAGGGCCAGTATATCGATATCGGCCTGGTCGATACCGCCGTCGCCTGGCTGGTCAACGAGGCCACCAACTACCTCACCTCCGGCGAGGTGCCGGTACAACGCGGCAACGCCCACGCCAACATCGTGCCCTATCAGGTCTTCGAGACATCCGACGGCCACATCATCATCGCGATCGGCAACGACGGGCAGTACAAGCGCTTCTGCGATTTCCTCGGCGCGCCGGAACTTGCCGCCGATCCGCGCTACGCCAAGAACCGGGACCGCGTGATCCATCGCGCCGAGCTGGTGCCGATCCTGGCCGCGCGGCTGAAGGCGCTGACCCGCGCGGAGATCCTCGCGGGCCTGGAGCCCCTCGGCGTTCCCGCCGGCCCGGTCAACACCATCGCCGACGCCTTCGCCGAGCCGCAGGTCGAAGCCCGCGAGATGAAGATTTCGATGGAGCATCCGCTGGCCGGCTCCGGCACCGTCGACCTGATCGGCAACCCGCTGAAATATTCCGCGACACCCGTCAGCTACCGTAATCCACCGCCGGTTCTAGGCCAGCACACCGACGATGTGCTGGATGACCTGCTGGACCTCGATCCCGCCGAGCGCGAAAAGCTGCGGGCCGCCGGCGTGATCTGAGCTAGACTCCGGGTCGCCTGCAATCCGTCCAGGGTCGACACCGGCATGCTCGACACCCATCCCGTCCTGCTTGGAACAATCGGCAGCCTGCTCGCCGGCGGCATGACAGCGGTCGGCGCGCTGCCGGTTTTCGCCAGCAAGGACATATCGACCCGCACCCAGGACGCGCTGCTCGGCTTCGCCGCAGGCGTGATGCTGGCGGCCTCGTTCTTCTCGCTGCTCGTTCCAAGCCTCGACGCTTCCGCCATGCTCTACGACAGTGCCGTGATCGCCGCGACCATCGCGGTCTGCGGTCTCGTCCTCGGTGTCGTCATGATCGCCTGGGTCAACGAGACGGTACCGCACGAGCATTTCCTGCTCGGCCCGGAAGGCCCCGCCTCGCCGGCGCTGAGGAAGATCTGGCTGTTCGTCATCGCCATCACGATCCACAATTTCCCCGAGGGGCTCGCCGTCGGCGTCGGCTTCGGATCGGGCGATTTCGACAACGGCATGTCGCTTGCCATCGGCATCGGCCTGCAGAACGCACCGGAAGGCCTGGCCGTCGCCGTGGCACTTGCCTCGCAGGGCTACACGCGGATGCACGCTTTCCTGATCGCCTCGCTGTCGGGGATCGTCGAGCCCGT
>CAJQNW010000098.1 GCA_905479765.1 uncultured Tepidamorphus sp.
GAGGGATTCTGGAAGCCGAAGAACACCGCCGTTCGCCCGCCCTGCGCGGCGCGGCGCACGTCGTCTCCGGTGCGGCCGGGAACAATCAGGTCGGGATACTGCTCGAACCACCGGTTCCACTGTTCCAGGTTCAAAACCATCTCGCGGAAGGTTTCATGATAGGCGACCGTCACGTGTACCGCGTCGACGCCGCCGGCCCGCATCTGGCGGAATATCTTTTCCGACCAGTTCGCATACTGAAGACAATCGATGCTTGGCGCTTCGGTCATGGCGCTCACTCCGGCTCGCCGGCGCGAATATAGGTCGTCTTGACCTGCGTGTAGAATTCCGCGGCTGCCTGGCCCTGCTCGCGCGGGCCGAAGCTGGAGTTCTTCCGGCCGCCGAAGGGCACGTGATAGTCGGTGCCGGCGGTCGGCAGGTTGATCGTCACGCAGCCGGTTTCGGCGTTGCAGCGGAAGTGTGCGGCGCGTGCCATCGAGCGTGTGAACAGGCCGGCCACCAGTCCGTAGTCGGTGTCGTTTGCGACCGCCAGTCCTTCCTCGTAGGACCCGACCTTCTGCACCGCGGCAATCGGGGCAAACAGTTCCTCCCGGTTGAAGTCCATGGCATTGGTGGTTTCGGTCAGAAGCGCCGGCGCCATGTAGTAGCCGTCGTGGGCAAGCGAGAGACGATCTCCTCCGGTCACAATCTCCGCACCAGCCTGTCGCGCCTTGTCCATCCAGTCGAGATTGGAGGCCAGCTGCTCGGCGCTGATTACGGGACCGATCTGCGTACCTTCCTCAAGCGCATGACCGACCTTCAGATTGGCAACAGACGAGGCGAGCTTGTCGACGAAGTCGTCATGGACGGTCTCGTGAACCAGCAAACGGGAGGATGCCGTGCATTTCTGGCCGCTGCCCGAATAGCCGCCCGCGACAGCCGCGGCGACCGCGAGGTCGATATCGGCATCGTCCATGACGACCAGCGCGTTCTTGGAGCCGAGCTCGAGCTGGAACTTGGTGAGATTGACCGCAGCGGCTGCCGCAACCTGACAACCGACCGCATAGGATCCGGTCAGCGTGACCGCGTCGACACCGCGATGACCGGCCAGCCCGCTGCCGATCGAGCCGCCCGGTCCCATCAGCAGCTGGAAGGCGCCGCGCGGCAGGCCCGAGCGGGAGATGATTTCGGCCAGCGCCCAGGCGGACGCGGGCGTCTGGTTCGCCGGCTTCCAGATGACCGCGTTGCCGAACGCGAGCGCCGGAGCGATTTTCCAGCTTGCCGTCGCGGTCGGGAAATTCCACGGCGAGATAACGGCAACAACGCCCATCGGCTCGCGGCGCACATCGATTTCAACGCCGGGCCGGACGGAGTCGGCGTTCTGGCCGATCTGCCTCAGGACATCCGCGGCGAAGTAGGTGAAGAACTGCCCGGCGCGGAAGACTTCTCCCCTGCCCTCGGCCAGCGGTTTTCCTTCTTCGCGGCTGAGAAGCGTCCCCAGCTCGGCGGCGCGCGCCATCAGTTCGCGGCCGATCATCTCGAGCGCGGTCTGCCTGGCTTCCAGCCCCAGGTCACGGCACGCCGGCAGGGCCGCGCGCGCGGCGGACACGGCGTCGTCGAGCTGAGCAGGCGTCGCCTGCGCATACTCGCCGACCACATCCGACAGGTCGGAAGGATTGATGTTGGCTATCGCACCGGACCCTTCGGCCCAGCTGCCCGCGATAAGGTTTCCGTATATCCCGCTCATGCCGATCTCCCGTTCGGCGTTAGGGTCGGCGAAGGTGTGGCTTCAATCAAACAGAAATTTCTGTTACCAATTTCAAGAATTCTGAAGTTGGGGCAACCATGATCAAACTGGAAACGCTGCGTGTCTTCGTGGCTGTTGCTGAGGTCGGCAACATCAAGGATGCGGCCGATCAGATCGGCAGGACCGCTTCGGCGATTTCGATGACGCTGAAGCAACTCGAGGAGGAAGTCGGCGGTCCGCTGTTTGCCACCGACCGGAAGAGCAGCCTTACGGCGCTGGGCGCGTTCATCCTGGAAACCGCGCAGGTGCAGTTGCGCAGCTACGACAAGGCGGTTGGCAGGATCCGCGCCTTTGCGCAAAACAGGATCGGCCGTCTCAGCCTCGCTTCGGTCCCCTCGGTGGCGACGAACCTGCTTCCTGCGTTGCTGCCGGAGTTCGTCGCCGACCGACCCGGCCTGGAGGTGGAGCTGTTCGATATCGACAGCCGCAGTGTGCAGACAATGGTCGAAACCGACCAGGCGGACTTGGGAATTGCCGGCGAACCGGTTTCGGATGCTCTCGTCGACTTCAGGCCGTTGTTTCGCGACCGGTTCAAGGTCGTATGCAGTTCCGCGTCCCGCCTTTGCGAGAAAGCCGCTCCGCTGCGGTGGGCCGATATCGTGCACGAACCGCTCATTCGCAACGGCGCCTCGGAGGCCATTCAGGCCGCGGACTATCGCGCGATGGCTGCCCGCGCTTCATTGACGGTCCGCAATGTCACGTCCCTTATGGCGCTGGCGAAATCCGGGCTCGGCATCACCTTGCTTCCGGCGCTGGCAACAGTGGACGTGCCAGATGGCGTCGCCGCGATCGAGTTGCGGGATTCGAATGCCCAGCGAACCGTCGGCCTCCTGGAACGCCGCGGCGTCGTACGCAGCCCGGTAACCGCCGCGTTTCACGATCTCCTGCTGGATGCCCTGCCCGGTCTCGTCGATTCCCTCGGCCTGGAATCGTTTTAGCAAGGCGCACGGCTAGGACCGGCGGTATAGGTTCTGGTTTTCCGCGGCAAACGGTTATCCGTCGCCGGCGCGCAGGAAGCCGCCGACAATTCTGGCTTCCATATTCACCATGTAGGCCTGGGCGGCATCCATGTGCTCGGCCATGATGGCACGGGCCGCATCGGCGTCCTCGGCCCTGAGCGCGCGCATCAGTCGGATCTGGTAGTGCAGCGCGGTATCGCGCAGCTCGGGGTGCGGCGCGTCGTATATGCGGCGGCATACCACCATTTCTCGCAGCAGGGTCTGCAGGAATCCGCAGTAGAGTCCAAGTACGGGATTGGGCGAGAGCTCGGCCAGAACGCTGTGGAAATCGAGTTCGGCCATCCGCTGGAAATACTCTTCTTCCGCTGTTTCGGGCGGCGCGTCGTAGAGACGCATGGTTCGCTCCAGCCGGGCGAAGTCGGCCTCCGACAGTTGGCCGGCGACGGAGGCTGCGAGTTCCGGTTCGAGATCACAGCGAACCGCATAGATATCGGTGATGCTGGGCGTGCGGAACAGGAAGTAGTTGGACAACAGCGCCATCGCCCGCTGCGGTGCGATCTCGGCCAGGAAAACGCCGCCGCCCGGCCCCGTCCGGGTGCGGATCAGGCCTTGCG
>CAJQNW010000099.1 GCA_905479765.1 uncultured Tepidamorphus sp.
TTCGCCAGGCGAAGCTGGTCCCTACGAGATAATCTCTCTCGGCGCTGACGGCCGAAAGGGAGGATCCGGGGATGATCAGGACATCAAGAGCAAGTAACCCGCGCCCGACCCTTGAGCGGGGCGAAAACGGTTTCGCCCTGATCGAAATCGTCGTCGCGATGGCCATCGTCGCGCTGGTCGTTTCGCTGGTGCTGCCGCGCATCTCTCGCGAGCCGGGGCCGGGTGCGCTGGAAGCCAAGGCCTACGAGATCGCCGCCCTGTTTCGCGACGACCGCAATGCCGCGATGATGCGGCGCGGCGAGGTGGTCAGCCGCATCGAACTGGATCGCCGTATCGCCGTTTCGGGCTCGCGCGACCGTGCGATCCGGGTGCCCGACAGCGTCGAGATCCATTTGCTCCAGTCCGAGCGCGAGGCGTTTCCCGGCGGCGGCGGCATCCGTTTCTATCCCGACGGGCGCACCTCGGGCGGCGTCGTCACCCTGCATCGCGGCAAGTACGGCTTTCAGGTCAGCGTCAACTGGCTGACGGCGAATGTCGAGGTCGCGCCGGTTACCGCCACGGCCCGGCCATGATGGGCTTTATCCGCGAAAGGCTGGGCAGGGGCGGACGCAAGACGGGCGGATTCCTGCTGCTGGAGGCGCTGGTAGCGGTGTCGATCATGGCGTTCGTCCTGTCGGTGCTGCCCGCCGGCGTCGTGCTGTCGCGCAAGAGCGTGCAGAAGGCAACGGACGTGGTGGGCGCCAGGCTGGTGGCCGAAGCGGTGCTGACCAACGAATTTTCCGTGCCGTATCTCGTTCCGGGAACCAACAGCGGTACGCTCGACGGCTACGAGTGGTCGACGCTGGTGCGCGAGAGCCAGTTTCTGCAGGAGGCCTATCCGTCGCGCCAGTGGGTACCTTACGACGTGATCATCCAGGTGCCCGTGCCGAACGGACCGATGGTGACGCTGCAAACGATTCGCGTGGGGCGCAGCTCATGAGATGGCGCCCGGGCATTCGCCGGTTGACCGGCCGGCGGCCAGACAGCCGGCGCGCTGGAAAGCGGTCCGGCTACGTGATGCTGGAGGCGCTCGCCGCCCTTGCCCTGTCCGGGCTGGTGCTGGCGGCGGTACCGCTGGCCTCGGGCATCCTGATCCGCAGCTGGCAATCGGCCACGTCGGGGTCCGACCGGCTGGACACGGTGGCCACCGGGCTGTCGGTGGTGCGCCGCGAGCTGTCGGCGATGCGCCGCGAACGGTTCGCCTCGCGCGATGCCGCCGGCGCCTATGCGTTTCTGGCGACACCGGACCAATTGGGCTTCGTCATTCCCGACGCGGGGGCGAAATCGGAGCGCGGCGAGTATATGGTGATGCTGGCCGCCCGGCCGGAGAAGGACGGCAACTCGCTGGTGCGCCTGATGGCGCCGTTTCGCCCCGACATGAAGAATTTCCAGGCGATCACCACCGACGATCCTGTGGTTTTGATGAGCGGGCCCTGGAAGTACCGGTTTTACTACGCGACGCAGAAGCGCGACGGCATCGAATGGCTCGACCAGTGGCTTGACGAGCAGGATCTGCCGATCGCGGTCAGGCTGGAAGTTCTCGACTACATCACGGGCGAGCGGGTGTTCCCGCCGCTGGTGGTGCCGTTCCACGTCATCGCCGAACCCGGCTGCATCGACGAGATCGGCGGGGAGTGCGGCACATGAGGCGGGGCTTCGGACGACACTCCGGGCGCCGGGCAACCGGCGGCTATATCACGGTGGTGGTGCTCACCTTCGCCGGCCTGATGGCCGCGCTGGTGGCGGCGACACTGAACGTGGCGCGGCCGAGCGTCGGGCAGGCGCTGGTCAATATCGACGAGATGCAGGCCGACGCCCTGCTGGACGCCGGGGTGGCCGCAGCCGGCTACGCGCTTTACGGCAACAACCGCCCCATCGACACGGTCGACGGGCTGGAACTGCCGCTGGAGACCGGGGCGGTGCGGCTGAAGGTGGTATCGGAAGCTGGCCGCATCGATCTGAACGGCGCGGCACCGGTGCTGTTGTCCGGGCTCTACCAAGCCGCCGGCAGCGGCACCCTGAAGCCGGAGGAGTTCGCCGCCCTGGTCCTCGACTGGCGCGACCGAAACTCCAATGCGCGCGCGCAGGGCGCCGAGGCGCCGGAGTATTCCGGGCAGGGGCTCGCCTACGGACCGCGCAACGGACCGTTCCTGTCGCTCGAGGACATGCTGCTGATGCCGGGCATGACGGATGAGGATTTCGATCTGCTGATGCCTTATCTGACGGTATTCAATCCGATCGGCGAGATCGATCCGGCGAGCGCGGGCATGCCGGTGATGCTGGCGGTGCCGGACATGACCGAGAAGGAGGCCTCCGACATCAAGGATGTCTTCGATAATCCGGAATCGTCGCGGCGCGACCTCAACCAGGCGATCAGGCCGTTCGGACGCTATTTCACCTCGACGGGCACCGATGTGTTCCGGGTGATCGTTGAGGCGCGGCTCAACAACGGTTACGTAAAGTCCGTAGAGGCTGTATTGATGGCAGGGTTTCGGCGGATTCCCTATTACGTCTTATATTGGCGGGTATTCGATCAGCCGGAGGTGGCGTCATGAGCCATGCCGCCGCCTCGAT
This sequence comes from uncultured Tepidamorphus sp., assembly GCA_905479765.1. Taxonomy (GTDB): domain Bacteria; phylum Pseudomonadota; class Alphaproteobacteria; order Rhizobiales; family Tepidamorphaceae; genus Microbaculum. The sequence goes on from CAJQNW010000099.1 coordinate 2,614, forward strand.
GTATTTCCTGGCCCGGACCACGATTGCCGTGGTGCCGCGCGTACACGAGCAGCCCGACCCGTGATGAATGCCGTCGTCAACTTCTTCAAATGGTGGGTCGAGGAGCTCGCCCGGATCATCGAGCCGCTGACGATCCGCCGTGGCGCGGCGCCTGCCTATGTGCTGGTGCAGGACGGCGAACGGCTCATATGCCTGCGCGGCGGGCGCAGGGGCATGAAGGAAATCGGCGTCGTGGAGGCCGGCGCGGCCGCCGGCTCCGACGTCTTGAAGAAACTGAAGAACCAGACCGTCGAACTCAGGCTCGACCAGGACATGGTGCTCGACAAGCAGCTGACGCTGCCGTCGGCCGGCCAGCAATACATGGACGCGATCCTGCGCCACCAGATGGAACGGCTGACGCCGTGGGCGGCTGACCGCGTCGCCTTCGACTATGTGACGGACGGCGCGGCGCCAGCCGCGGAAGGGCAGGTCGCGATCCGGCTGGTGGCAACCTCGCGCGATACCGTGGCCGCCGCGCTCGCGCCTTTGGAAGCCGCCGGCATCAAGCCGCGCAGCGTCGGCACCGCCGCCGACCCGTTCGATCACCAGAGCCCGGTCGATCTGCAGGATGTCAGCAAGGGCGAGCGCCAGTCGTCGCTGCGACGCGCAGTCGCCGTGGGGATGGCTGCCGCCGCCGCGATCATCGTCATCGTCGGGGGCGTACAGACCTGGGAGATGGTCCGGCTGTCGGCTGAGAGCGCCGAAGTGCAGGCGGCCGTAGAGGCGCGGCGCAGGGTTATCGCCGAAGCGGTGGCGCGGACCACGTCGTCTGACGAATACCGGGCGCTGGCAGCCCGCAAGTCGTCCGCCGTACCGATGGTGGTGCTTCTGGAAGAGTTGTCGAAGACCATTCCGGCCAACACCTATGTGACCGAACTGAACATCGAGGGGAGCACGGTCCGGATCAACGGCATGTCATCGGAGGTGCCGGCACTGATCGAGTTGCTGGAGGATGCCGAGACACTGGAAGCGGCCGAGTTCGGCGCGCCGACCACGCGCAACGAGAAGGGCGGTCGCGACAGCTTCCAGATCGTCGTCCGGATCGGGCAACCGGAGACCGCCGAGCAATGAGCAGCATCGGACTCACGACCGGCGCCAATTTCGATACCCGGCGGTTCGCCGCGGTGGCGCTGTTCGCGGTGCTGCTGCTGGCCGGCATCCTGTGGATCGTCTGGGTGTCGGTGGCAGCCTCGACTATCGATGCGCAGCTCGCCCAGCAACAAGACCAGCTCGACGCGCTGGCGACGCGGACGCGCAATCTAACGGCAAACGCCAGCGGCGAGGCGACCGGGTTCGACGTCTATTTTCCCGGCGGAACCCAGGCGATTGCCGGCGCGGCCATGCAGGACACGGTCGCCGATGTGGTCGAAAAGGCCGGCGGTCGGGTCGTGGAAAGCCAGATCCTGCCCGTCGAGGCGAGCGAGGACACTGCCAACCGGATCGATCTCAAGGCGTCCTTCGAAGCCGACATCGAGGCCTTGCAGAAGGCGCTTTACGATATCGAGACGCATCTGCCGATGATGATGGTCCGTTCGATGTCGGTACGCTCGTTTGTCTCGGCAGGCCGGCGCGACGCCGACCAGGAAAATCCGGTTCTGCAGGTCGCGCTGACGATCTCCGGCTTCTGGACGGCGGAGCAGCCATGATGGGCCGTATTCTCCACCGTTTCATGCAGCGTGCGGGATTTGGCGCCGGTCTGGCCTGGCCGGTGCTTGCCGCCGCGCTTCTGCTTGCGGTCTTTCCCGCCACCGCTCAGGACGCATCGCGTAATACCGACAGGGAGCAGGAGAAGGCAGAAGCCGCCCGGGCCGCGGCCGCCAAGGGCGAGGCGGACGTCAAGAGGCCGGCCGAGTTCGGCGCCCGAGACCAGCTTACCGACGTCGACGGTAATCCTGACAATGAGGTTTCCGACGTCGACGTCTCCGATGACGTCTCCGATGATGACGTCTCCGGCGATGACGACACGGGCGATGACGAAACGCCAGCGCGGCCAATGGGCCTGGAGACCGTGCAAGGCGAAGAGAATCCCATCAAGGCCAAAAAGCTCGAGGCACAGAAGCTTAACGTCCAGGGGGAAAAGGTCCAGAAGTCCGGTAACAAGCAGTCCACGAACAAGGCGGACAAAAACAACTCGGGCAAAAACAACTCGGGCAAGAACCAGCAGGGCAAGAACCAGCAGGGCAAGAGCGGTGCTGAAAGCGGGGCAATATCCGGGGCCGAGCTGGAAGAGCTCGAGCAACGGGCAGCGCTGATCGGCGGTATCCTTCTCAATGATCTCGAGCAGACCCGCCAGTTGCCGCTGTTCACGCCGGTCCGGCATCCGCCAAAGCCGCCGCCTCCGCCACCGCCGAAAAAGAAGGTCGTCAAGGCACCGCCGCCGCCGCCGGCACCGCCGAAGCCGCCCTCTTTGCGCCTGGTCGGCGTGGTGTTGACGGATGACTCGACGCTGGCGCTGATGCTCGGCGGCGACAAGTCGGTGAAGCGCGTCGCGCTGGGCGACAAGATCGACGGCTGGTCGGTGGTCAAGCTCGAGCCGGACATGGTCGAATTGAAGCTGAAGACCGAGCGCAGCGTCTACCGGATGTTCAAGCCTGGTGACGCCGCCGCCGCGCCCCGCGAGGACGACAAAAACGCCCGAAAGCGGAGAAAGAAGAAAAGGCGCTAGACTTCGCGCAAGCCATCAAACCCTTCGGGCAGTCCTGAGGGGCGGGGCCGCCGTGAAAGCGTTTCTGCGCGAGGCTGTACGTCAGGTGGTGACGCGCAGCACTTCAGCGACCGATGTCTGGCCAGCGCGGCACTTGGCCAGTCCGTCGTCAAGCATCAGCGTCATTCCGGAATCCCGGGCGATTTTCTGAAGCTGCGAGGTGTCCACCTCGTCGTGGATATGGCGGCGCAGGTTGGCGTCGAACTTCATCACCTCGAAAATGGCAATCCGGCCGCGATATCCGGTGCCGCCGCACCAGTCGCAGCCGCCGCCGGTATAAAGCACTTCGCCGGGCCCAAGTTTCAGGAGTCCCCGCTCCATCAGCGATTCCGTGGCGGCGTCGCCGGGCTTGGCGGGCACGCGGCAGCGCTCGCAGAGCCTGCGTACGAGCCGCTGGCCGACCACGCAGCGAAGCGCCGAGGCGAGCAGGAAGCTCTCGACATTCAGGTCGAGCAGACGGGCGACGGCGTCGGCGGCGTTGTTGGTGTGCAGCGTGGTGAGCACGAGATGGCCGGTCAGCGCGGCCTGCACGCCGATCGAGGCGGTCTCGGAATCGCGCATCTCGCCGACCATGATGATGTCCGGATCGTGACGCAGGAACGAACGCAGGGCGCTGGCGAACGTCAGGTCGATGGATGGCTTGATCTGGGTCTGATGGATGCCGGGGACCTGATACTCGACCGGATCCTCGACGGTCATGATCTTGCGCTGCGGATCGTTGAGCGACGTCAGCGCGGCGGCCAGCGTCGTCGTCTTGCCGCTGCCTGTCGGGCCGGTGACGACGATCATGCCATACGGCTCGGCAAGCTGGGTTTCCAGCGCCGTCAGGTCGTGCCGCGACATGCCGAGCTTGGTCAGGTCGAGCGCCCGTGATTCCTTGACGAGGATACGAATGACGGCGGCTTCGCCATGCAGCGTCGGCATGGTGGCGATACGCAGGTCGGCTTCCGTGTTGACGACCTTGACGTGGGCGCGGCCGTCCTGCGGCAGGCGCCGCTCGG
>CAJQNW010000100.1 GCA_905479765.1 uncultured Tepidamorphus sp.
ACGGTACTCCCGAGGTCATCCGTGTCGCTGTGATGTTGGACATCCGGCAGGTGTTTGATCCCAGGGTTTTAACGGTGCGATCTATTCAGTGGCATCGCGGCAACCATCGAGCGGCTAGCGGTTTCGAATCGGCAGAGCGTGGTCCGCAACGGAAGATGATATTTCCTCCGATTTTGGCCGCCCGACTGGGGGATTTCCGAAGATCTTGTGCCTGCCGGGAAGTAGCCTAACGCGCAACGACCCCGGTGTCGGATTGCGAGAACTGAGCAGTTGCCGCCTCGCATTTCGTTTCGCTGACCCATCAGCACAGCGGCAGGAACACACTTGGAGCGAACCAGCCAGAAATCGTGAAATGTGGCGAAAACGGCGCTAAACGTTACCAAATGACTAATAATCAATCACGAATTTATGATCCGAGCGTGTTTCTTCGCAGAACTTGTCCATACTTGACTGATTAGCATCCGTTCGCTACAAGTCGGATTCTCAGAGGGCGATTCGAATTTTTGCGTTAGGCGCGATGTCAGTTTCCATGGCTCACGAAAATGAATTCGGATGCGGAGTCTCATAGCCGTGCGATTGAGAATTCCACAAATCCTTCTATGCATCGCGATCGTCTTCGCGCTCGTTGCCGTGCCGTTGTCGATGGTTGAGGCCCACACGTCTTCGGATGCTGTCGGGTCGTCCATTCTCGCCGCGCACTCCGCGCCCGACACGACAGCCGCGCATCGTGACCATTCCGGCCATATGGAAACCCTCAGAGACGCATCGGGTTGCCCAGGCGGATTGGGTACGGCTGCCCACCACTCAGGCGACTCCAGCAGTGCCTGCTGCTACGGCATGTGTCTGGCCGATGCCGTCGTGGCCGGCAATTTGTCGAGCCGGGATCGCGTCCCGTCCCAATTCGTTCGCGAAGCGCCGACCGCTTTTAAATGTGCGGACCTGGTCGCGCCCCACTCTCCCCCCCGAGCCTGATTGTACCGAGAGGCACTGCCTCTCCTTAGTCGTGTCGCCCGACCCTAAGCGCGGGCAACCAATCGACTTGGTGCATACTCAGGTGCTTACTCTATGCAACGACCACTTGTGGCAGCCCTGCTGCCTCTGCTGCTCGGCGCGTGCGCGGACTCGTCCCTGCCCGATGTCGTGCCCTACCAATCGCCCGCTGACCCGCAAATCGCGGACAGCGCGCCCCGCGGTATCAACGTAATTGACGGCTACGTCCGTCGCGAGCCCGTCTCTCCCAAACCGTGGCAATTGCTCAAAGAAGAGCAGGCCCCGAACAAGGGAGCGGGTTCATGAATCGCGTGGTCCGGTTGGCTTTCGTTGCCCTGACGCCGGTCGTGCTGGCCGGCTGCGTCACCGGGGCGGAGGTTGAGCAATATTCGGCGCTGGACGCCGGCTTTTCGACCGTGTCGGCCAGAACCGGCGCGGCCATCGGCAAGCAGACCGTTTGGGCGCAAAATAAGGAGGACGCCGAGGCGCTGGCCATACGTGTCCACGCACTTGTTCACAAGAAGACAATCAGCGCCGATACCGCTGTTCAGGTTGCGCTCCTGAACAACAAGGGGCTGCAGGCGGCCTATGCCGATCTGGGACTCTCCGCGGCCGAGGCCTGGCAGCAGACGATGCTGCCCAATCCGAAGGTCTCGATCGGGTTCTTCGGCATCATCAATCCCGAACTCGGCGCCTACCGCTCGATCGAAGGGCTGATCGCCGCCAACATCCTTGCGCTTGCGACGCAGGACTACCGTGTCGGCATCGCCGACACGCGGTTCCAGCAGGCGCAATATACCGCCGTTCTCGAAACGCTTCGGCTCGCCGCTGAAACCCGCAAGGCCTGGATCGGCGCCGTGGGGGCCTTCGAAACCACGGTGTACTTCAATCAGGCGCAGGACGCCGCCGACGCCGCGTCGGAACTGGCCCAGCAACTCGGTGAAACCGGCGCCATGCCGAAGGGCGGGCAGGCCCGCGAGCACGCATTTTACGCCGAACTTACAGGTCAGAAGGCGCAAGCACGCCTTGCAGCACGGCTGGCGAAGGAAAAGCTCACTCGGCTGATGGGGCTGTGGGGCGCGGACGTCGACTACTTCGTTCCCGACCTATTGCCGGGACTGCCCGCGTCGGTCGCGAGGAGGAACGCCATCGAAATGGAGGCGCTGCAGCGGCGCGTCGATCTCCAGATCGCCAAGCTGGAGCTCCAGGCGGTCGCACAGGCGTACGGACTGACCGAGGCGACCCGCTACATCACCGATCTCGAAATCATCGGCGGCTTCGAAAGCGAGCGCGAACTCGACGAGGACGGCGCTCGGAAGACCGTCACCACGCCGCAGGTCGAACTGAAATTCGTCATTCCGATCTTCGATTCCGGCGAGGCGCGTTTGCGCAAGGGCGAACTGGCCTACATGCGGGCCGCCAATCTGGTCGCCGAAAAGGCCGTCAACATCCGCTCTGAAGCCCGCTCGGCCTACACGGCGTATACGGCGACCTACGACATCGCGCGGCACTACCAGAACAACGTGCTGCCTTTGCGCATCGAGATCGAGGAACAGTCGCTCCTCACCTACAACGGCATGATCACCAACACCTTCGAGCTGCTCGCCGATACGCGGGCGAAGATCAACACCATCCTCCAGGCTGTCAGCGCGAAACGCGATTTCTGGCTCGCCGAAGCGGACCTGTCTGCCTCGATCTACGGCGGCGGCGATTCCGCCGGCGCGGGCGGGGGAGAAGCGATGGCGCTCGCCGACAGCGGCGGCGGCGGACACTAGACAGGAGACAGACATGTTCAGCAGACGTCAGCTTCTGGGCGCGGGTGCCGCGCTCGTATCGACTTCCGCCTGGGCGAAAACCTCGAATATGGGTTTGCCCGACGCGGCGGTCATGGAGACGGCGAAGACGCAGCCGCCGCTCCATCCCACCACCGGCCCCGACTATCAGCCGGTCGTCACCCTGAACGGCTGGACCCTGCCGCACCGGATGAACAACGGCGTCAAGGAGTTCCACCTCGTCGCCGAACCGGTCGAGCGCGAAATGGCCGAAGACATGACGGCCTACCTGTGGGGCTACAACGGCCAGTCGACCGGCCCGACCATCGAAGCCGTCGAGGGCGACCGGGTACGCATCTTCGTCACCAACAGGCTGCCCGAGCACACCACCATCCACTGGCACGGCATGATCCTGCCGTCCGGCATGGATGGCGTCGGCGGCCTGTCGCAGCCGCACATCAAGCCGGGCCAGACCTTCGTCTACGAGTTCGATCTCGTGAAGAGTGGCACGTTCATGTACCACCCGCACTCCGACGAGATGGTGCAGATGGCGATGGGCATGATGGGCCTGTTCATCGTCCACCCGAAGGACCCGGAATTCATGCGGGTCGATCGGGATTTCGTCTTCATGCTCAACGCCTTCGACATCGATCCCGGCTCCTACGTGCCGAAGATCATGACGATGACCGATTTCAACCTGTGGTGCTGGAACAGCCGGCTTTTCCCCGACATCGACCCGCTGGTCGTCTCGAAGGACGACCGGGTGCGCGTGCGGGTCGGCAATCTCACCATGACCAACCACCCCATCCACATGCACGGCTACGATTTCGAGGTCACCTGCACGGACGGCGGCTGGGTCAGGCCGGAAGCGCGCTGGCCGGAAGTCTCCATCGACATTCCCGTAGGGGCCATGCGCGCCTACGAGTTCGACGCGAAGTACGTCGGCGACTGGGCGATCCACTGCCACAAGTCGCACCACACCATGAACGCCATGGGCCACGACGTGCCGACCCTGATCGGCGTCGACGCCGGCGGCATCACCAGGATGATCCGCAAGGTGCAGCCGGAATACATGTCGATGGGCACCGCCGGCATGGCCGACATGGGCGAGATGTCGATGCCGCTTCCCGACAACACCGTGCCGATGATGGCCGGCTGGGGTCCGCACGGCCCGATCGAGATGGGCGGCATGTTCTCGGTCGTCAAGGTCCGCGACGGGCTGGCCTCGGACGACTACGCCGATCCCGGCTGGTACGAGAATCCGCCCGGAACCCAGGCTTACGAATGGACGGGCGAACTCCCGGACTTCGCCAAGGCGGCAAGCGCCGAAACGAAGATTACCCCGAAGCCGGCAACGCCGGCCAAGAGTTGATTGCCTGAACCTGAACTCAACCTGTGTACCCTCCTGAAAGGAAATTCAATGAAGAGCCTATTTGTTGTTCCCGCGTTCGCCGTCCTGTCCGCCACCGCGGCCCTGGCCGCGGGCAGTCATTCCGGTGGCCACGGCCACGACGATGCGTCGAAAGGCAGCCACATGGCGGTCGGCGAGGCCGGGAAGGCCTCCGAGGTCACCCGCACGATCGAGGTCGAGATGCTGGAAGCCGAGGACGGGAAGATGATCTTCAAGCCGGACCGCCTCGCGCTCAAGCAGGGCGAGACCGTCCGCTTCAGCATCGTCAACGCCGGCGAGCTCGAGCATGAATTCGTTCTCGACAACAAGGCGCGCAACGCCGAGCACAAGGAACTGATGCAGAAATTTCCGGAAATGGAGCATGACGACCCGAACGCCGTGCGCCTGAAGCCCGGCGAGAGCGGCGAAATCATCTGGACCTTCACCAACGGCGGCGGGTTCGAATTCGCCTGCCTGGTTCCCGGCCACTACGAATCCGGCATGCACGGCGAACTGTCCGTGGTCGAGCAGCCGGCCACCAACTGATCCGTTTCACGTTGAACTGAACACACGAGGACCTGTGACATGAGCTACAAACTATCCATTCCGCTTGCCGCTGCTCTGACGCTGTCGGCGCTCGGCGGCGCGCTTGCCACCGAATATACCAAGGGCGTGGTCAAAAGCGTCGATGCCGGTGCCGGTAAGGTCACCGTCATCCACGAGGAACTGAAGAACCTCGAAATGCCTGCGATGACCATGGTGTTCGTGGCCGGCGACGAAACGATCCTTGCGCGAATGCAGGACGGTCAGGATATCGAGTTCGTCGCCGACCGCGTCAACGGCAAGCTGACGATCATCGAACTGAAATAACGAAGCAACGGTGTGGCGGAGCGCTGAATATAGCGCTCCGCCATTTCAGGATATAAAATCGAAAATTTGCTTGAAATTTTGAACTAATTTACATTGTTTAAATAGAAAAATGAAAATATGAAATAAGTAGTAGCGTTGAATCGTACAAACTAAGCTTGAGTGGTGAAAACCAAGGGTATGAGTAAATGAGTGTATCAATGATAGAGCATGTTGTACATGATTTTCAACATTTCGGAACTACCGGATGGCTATTTGCGGCCATATTGTTGATCGCGGGAATAGTATATTTTTTCTATTTTCAAGGACGTGGTCTGCTGCGAAATTTCCCGCGCACCGAATTCGCGTTCGAAAGCGCCGGTGACGTCTCAGATCGACCTTCTGGGTCTGGAATATTCATAGAACAAACCAGCGATCCAGATCTGGATACGGTATTTATCATCCCCGATATAAGTCACTACACGAAATTTATTACGGGCGACCACTTTAGCAATTCACGCAAGCAGCAGATCATATTTTCGCTGATAAACGCGATTATCGAGGCTGCAACGAAGACCGTCGAGTTGTCGAAGCTCGAAGGTGACGCCGCGCTGTTCTTTGCCAATGCCCGCAGTCACTCCCCGGAAGAGATCGGCGACACGGTGATGGGCATTTTCGAAGCATTTTTCAAAGAGCGAGATCGCCTGATCGCGGCCAATTTCTGCTCATGCCGCGTGTGCCGTCATATCGGTGATCTGGACCTGAAAATTTTCGTCCACAGAGGCCCGGCGACGCGTTTCAAGTTCCGCGGCTCCGTCGATCATTTCGGGTCGGATATCGTGATATTGCACAGCTTGATGAAAAACAGCGTCACGAGCGACCGGTACGTGATGGTCACGGACGCCGCCGACGACTGCATAAGAATGCCCGATGCTTTCGAGACGCACGATGTCGAGGAGAAACTGGACCATATCGGCAATGTGCGCGCAACGGTGTTCACAATCGACGAATATATGGTCGACAGAATGCTGCCCCCCAGTTTGGAGTGCAGCACAGAATAGAGAGTCGGAGATAGCACTCATAACCAACAGCTGACTGTCGCGGCTAGACATACTGCAGCAAGGGGTTGATGGCAGATCAGTCATATCGGCTGGCGATGCGCCGTAAGTACTTCAACTGCCCACACATCAGCTCGTTTACAATTCTTCCGGCGCCGATGGGTGGTCGGCGGGATGTTCGCCGGTGCCGCTGTTCTCGTCTTTCGGATGGTTTCTGGCCTTGGGAAGGCAGATCGGGCGCGCCCGGAGGTATTAGATTTCGTTCGAGGTCGGCTATCAGCCGATCCATCTCCGTAATCTCCCCGACTTGCACGTCGATGAATCCATCCGTCAGCTCCCGCACACGGGATTCGCAAATGTGCGCCCGTTCGCTGGTCATGATTGCAATTGAGCGATGGGATATCATTGCTTTCATGTAGGAAACATCGCTCGTGGCGCTCTGAACCGCCTCTGCGGCTCGCCCGGTTGCGTCGTAAGCCGCGCCACGTCACTCCGCAGAAGCTGCTCGAACCGGTTCACTGGCCGAGTCTCAAGCACCATGTCGTCCCGCGCGTTCCGGCGTCATGGGCGCCGCGTACCGCCGCGCGATGCACGACCGGCAGGGGTTGCAAATCCCGGAACGAACCCCGGCACCTCGGTCATGTAGCGTCGATAGGCGTCGCCGAACTCGGCAAGCGCCTCACGCTCTTCGGTTCGGGCGAGGCGCACACACATGACGACAAGCACCGGGATCATCGCGAGCGCGAGCAGCGTAGGCCACTGGAAGAGGAAGCCGAGCATGACTAAGACAAAGCCGACGTATTGCGGATGGCGAACACGGGCGTATAGACCCGTGGTGGCGAGCGCATGCTGCTGCTGCGCGGCATGAAGATCGCGCCATGCCGCTGAGATCGTGATGAAGCCGCCACCAATAAAAACGAAG
>CAJQNW010000101.1 GCA_905479765.1 uncultured Tepidamorphus sp.
GCCCCGCGGTGAGTAATCGACGCGGAGCTTACCCAACGTCCGGATGCGGGAATACACACACGTTTGGCGTAACGACCTTTCGCTCAGCGCATAGCTAACGGAGCGCGCCGCCCGCCACGCGAAAAGACCCTACGAGGGAGAATCCGGTGGCGTACCGGCCTTTTCCGGCTCGACCAGCAGCACCGGCAATCCCTGCAGCGCGGCGAGCGCGGCGGGCTTGTCGCCGTCGCCTTCGCCGAAAGCTCCGCGCGTCACCACGATCATCCGTCCACGCAGGCCCTCTAGCGCCGAGGACAACGCCCTCACATCCGCCAGGGCTTTGGTGGCGACTTTCAGGCGCACCACCGAAACGCCCGCTTCGAACGTGACGTCCGCCGCCGCGCCAGTACCGGTTGGTTCCCGCCCGGACAAGTCCCGATCGAACGCTTCGACAACGACGAGACATTCCTTTGCCGCCGCCGCGATCGACGCAGCAGCGCCGATGCTCGGATCGTCCGGCGTAGTCGCAATCGCCACGACGGGCCCGCGCGTGCGGGCAATCCGGCGCGGCAGATACAATACCGTCGCGGTCGACTCGAAAGCCGCCTTAACCAGTTGAGGAAACGGCGCGATGGTCCGTTCGGCCGGATTGCCCGGCTCGGCGATGATGACGATGTCGCTCGGCAGCGAGACCGTTCTGATGGCCTCCCGCATCGCCGCCCGGACGACTTCGAACCGCGTCGGCACGCCGAGCGATTTCGCCGTCTCGTCGAGGACCCGCCTGGCCGAAAGCGCGCACAATTCAATGTCACGCGACAGGCTTTCTGGATTGATCGCCTGCCAGCGCTTTCCCAGAAGCTGAAATTCGCGGGCGCCGGGCCGCTGGGCGAGCGCGAACATGCCCGGATCCTCGATGAACAGCCCCATCAGATCGAGCCGCAACAGCCCGGCCAGTTCGGCGGCCATGCGCACTGTTCTCTTGTCGGGCGCGCTCTGGTGCAGCCCGACCACCACCCGTTTGTAGGCGATCCGGGTCGTCATGGCTTCTTGTCCGCTCCGGCCGCGAGGCCGCCGCCAGCCCCGTTCTCGCCCCCTCGCCCGAAGCTGCGGCGGATCTCGGCGAACCGGCCCAACCGGTCCTCGACGGTCCGGAAGACGCTACCTTCGGGATAGGCGCCGTCGGCATTGCGTTCGCCCGCCGGCCGGCCGGTGAGGAGCGCGATGCCCTGGTCGATCGTCGTAATCGGATAGACCGCGAACTCGCCCGCCTCGCAGGCCGCGATCACATCCTCGCGCAGCATCAGGTGACGAACGTTCGAAACCGGAATCAGTACGCCCTGATTGCCGGTCAGTCCCCGGGCTTTGCAGATGTCGAAGAAGCCCTCGATCTTCTCGTTGGCTCCGCCGATCGCCTGGACTTCGCCGTGCTGGTTGACCGAGCCGGTCACCGCAAGATCCTGGCGCAGCGGTATCTCCGAAATTGCCGACAGCAGTGCGTAGAGCTCCGCCGACGAAGCGCTGTCGCCGTCGACCCCGCCGTAGGACTGCTCGAACACCAGGCTGGCCGACAGCGACATCGGCGTAGTCAGCGCGAACCGCCCCGACAGGAAGCCAGACAGGATCAGCACGCCCTTGGAGTGGATCGGCCCGCCGAGCTCCACCTCCCGCTCGATATCGACGACCTTGCCGCTGCCGGGGCTGACCTGGCAGGTAATCCGCGACGGCCGCCCGAAGGTGAAGCCGCCAAGCGACAGCACGGCCAGGCCGTTGATCTGGCCGGTGCGCGCGCCGTCGGTGTCGATCAGCGCGACTTGATCGAGGATCTGCTCCTGTGCCCGGTCGCGCAGCCGCGAGGCGCGGCGAATGCGCTCATCCAGCGCCTTGCGCACGTCCTCGCGCGCGATCGTCTTGCGCGTCGCTTCGCCCGCCCGGAAATCAGCCTCGATGAGAACATCGCGGATCTCGTCGACCATCAGCGTCAGCTTGCCGGAATTCTCGGCAAGTCGGGATGCATGCTCCAATACCAGCGCGACGCTGTCGCGTTTCATGGCACGCAAATCCTCGCGGGCAAGGATCGAGGCGATGAAGCGCGCCAGCAGTGCCTCGTTTTCCGGCGAACGCTCGAAATCATCCTCGAAGTCGGCAACCACCTTGAAGTGCTCGGCGATATCGGGGTCGAGCGAGGCCAGCATGTAGTAGAGAACCCGGTCGCCGAACAGCACGACCTTGACGTCGAGCGGGATCGGATCGGGTTCCAGCGAGATGGTGCTTGTCAGGCCGACGAGACGGCTGACGTCCTCGATGACGATTTTCTTCTGCCTGAGCGCCCGTTTCAGCGCCTGATAGCTGAACCCTTCCGAAAGCAGGCTGCGCGCATCGAGCATCAGGTAGCCGCCGTTCGCCCGGTGCAGGGCTCCGGGTTTGATCTGGCGGAAATTGGTGATCAGCATGCCCTGCTGCGCAATGTGCTCGACGCGGCCTGTCAGATTCGGCAGCGTCGGATGCAGTTCCTCGATCACCGGAGCCTGCCCGTCCCGGTCTTCCTGTGTCACCAGCACGTTGACCTCGTAGCGGTCGAACGGCCCGCCGATCATCTCGTCCGGAACCCCGGCTTCCTCTGCCGCGGCCGCCTGGGCGATGAACAGATTGATGTTCTCGATCAGGTCGGCACGCACCGTGTCGACATGCGCGCTGACGCGCTCCAAGTCGCCGACCTTTTCGCGCACCTCGGCGATCGGCTGCTCGACGGCGACCTCGGCCGTCTCCGAGTTCACCCGGCGGATCTCGTCGCGCCGTTCCTTCTCCCACTGCGGGATCCGGTGGATGATGTGCTCGAGATCCTTTTCCAGCGTCTCGATGATCGCCTGGATCCGCTCGCGCTCCTCTTCCGGCAACGCGGAAAACTCGGTCGGCGGGATCACCTCGCCGTCTTTCGAGGGCATCAGCGCGAAGCCAAGCGGCGTGCGCACGATGACGATGCTCTGTTCGCCCGCCTTCTTCTGCAGGTCGGTAAAGGCCTCCGACTGCTGCTTCTGGAACGTCTCGTCGATGGCGCCGCGCCGGGCCTGGTATTCCTCGCTCTGGAACACTGCCGGGATCGCCGTCTTCAGCGCCTCGATCAGTTCGCGCATGGCATCGCGGAACTGCGGCGCGCGCCCGGCCGGCAGATCGATGGCGATCGGCTTGTGCGGCTCCTTGAAGTTGTTGACGTAGACCCAGTCCGACGGCGCCGGACGGTTCTCTGCGGCATCTTTCAGGACCTGCTCGACGGCCTTTCGTGTCAGCGCGCCGGCCGGTCCGATGGCGAACAGATTGAATCCCTGCCGGCTGATGCCGGTGCTGACCGTGATCGCGTCGAGTGCCCGGGCCTGACCGATCAGCCCCTCGACCGGCTCCAGACCGGCGGTGCTCTTGAAGTCGACGCCCGACAGATCGGCTGGCCGAAACAGCTGGTCCGCAGCCAGTGGCTCGGGCGGAGAGATGGCGTCCCCGGCAGAGTTCGTCTGTGTATCCGTCATACCCTGACCCCGTTTCCGCCGGGTGGCACCGGCACACGTCACGCTACCAAGACAATAAGGGGTTGGTCAGGTAATTTCGAAAGGGCGTCGCATTGTCGCGACACGCGGGCGGGCAGGGAGCGGAAAATCACAATTGGTCTTCAGCTCTGCACCACGATCTGCACCCGGTCGGCGGCGAAGCGGGCGAGCGAATACTGGATCGGCCTGCCGTCGGGATCGGTGTTGACGCTTTCGGTCGCGATCAACGGGCTGCCAGGTTCGATCTTCAGCGCCAGCGCGTCTTCCGGATTGGCGATCCGCGCCGTCACCCGGGTCTCGCGGCGGTGATAGTCGGCGATCCCGCAGCGCTCCAGCGCCTTGGTGATCGAACCGGTCTCGGCGTAGTGGGCGACGAAGCCCGGCAGCCGGTCGGCGGGAAACCAGCTCGTCGCGACATTGAGCGGCACACCATCCGCCGCACTCAGCGTTTCAAGGCGTAACACCCGGTCGCCGCGCGACAGCCCGAGCGCGGCGGCGACCTCCACGTCGGCCTCGGCCTCGCTTGCCGAAATCAGACGCCCCGACGGCGCGCGCGCCTGCTTTGATACGATCTCGGAAAACCGTGTCCTCGGTCCGATCGGATAGTCGATCGGCTTCGCGGTGACGATCGTGCCGCGGCCCTGCTCGGTCCTGACCAGCCCGTCCTGCGCCAGCGCGGCGACGGCCTGGCGGACCGTGTGCCGGTTCACGCCGAAGCGGCCGGCCAGCGCCGCCTCGGAGGGAATGCGCTGCCCGGTCCGGTGGGTGCCATCAGCGATCTCCCTGCGCAGCGCGTCGCCGATCCGCCGCCACAGGGCGATCCCGTCCCCACGCAGGGCTGCCGTTTCGTCCGTCATCGAGATGTCATTTGAATTCATTACCAGACATATACTTGTCTAGATAAATAGACATGTTGTCTTGACGGGTCCAGTCGAAATCGCCGGACAGGATCGCCAGCGGGAATCGAGTGGCATCAAAGCGACGGACGGAAAACGGATGGGCGAAAATTCGCTTGAGGGTTTGCAGCACGACACCGCCCCGCGCCAACGCGCAATGGGCGCGGTCGCAGCCGCCGATCGCGCCTTCGAGCGAAATCGATCATTACAGCGCTCGCCTCGAGACGATCGGGGCGGCCCTGGCCCGCGACGGCGCCTTCGGCGTGATCCTGATCGAGGGTCTCGCCCTCGAACGCATCGAACGCAACTACGGCGTGCAGGCCCATCGTCGCGCCGTCGAGAATCTTCGAAAGCTCGTGACCGAAGCCTGTCAGCCCGATCT
>CAJQNW010000102.1 GCA_905479765.1 uncultured Tepidamorphus sp.
ATCTTCATTACCGAGATCGAGGTGCTGGGCGCCGCAGCCGAACTGCCGCTTCCCGTTTTCGGAGAGCCGGAGTACCCCGAAGAGACGCGGCTCACCTACCGCTTCCTGGATCTTAGGCGCGAGCGGATTCACAACAACATCGTCAAGCGCTCGCACATCATCACCTCGCTGCGCAACCGCATGATCGACGAGGGCTTCATCGAGTTCCAGACGCCGATCCTGACGGCTTCCAGCCCGGAAGGCGCGCGCGACTACCTGGTGCCCTCGCGCGTTCACCCCGGCAAGTTCTATGCGCTGCCGCAGGCCCCGCAGCAGTTCAAGCAGCTGACGATGATCGCGGGTTTCGACAAGTACTTCCAGATCGCCGCCTGCTTCCGCGACGAGGATGCCCGCGCCGACCGCTCACCGGGCGAGTTCTACCAGCTCGACATCGAGATGAGCTTCGTCACCCAGGAAGACGTCTTCCAGGCCGTCGAACCGGTATTGCGTGGCGTCTTCGAGGAATTCGGCGGCGACAAGCCCGTCACTAAGGTGTTCCCGCGCATTCCCTATGCCGATGCGATGCGCAAGTACGGCACCGACAAACCGGACCTGAGAAACCCGATCGAGATGGAAGCGGTCAGCGAAGCGTTCCGCGGGTCTGGCTTCAAGGTCTTCGCCAGCATTCTGGACAAGGACCCGGAGGCCGAAGTCTGGGCCATTCCCGCCAAGGGGGGCGGCAGCCGAGCCTTCTGCGACCGGATGAACTCCTGGGCGCAGGGCGAGGGTCAGCCGGGCCTCGGATACATCTTCTTCCGCGACGGAGAGGGGGCCGGTCCCGTCGCCAAGAACATCGGTCCCGAACGGACCTACGCCATTCGAACCCAGCTCGGCCTTGCCGACGGTGACGCGGTATTCTTCGTGGCAGGCCAGCCGAAAACCTTCGCAAACTTCGCCGGCGCTGCACGGCGCAAGGTCGGCGAGAATCTCGACCTGATCGACGAGCACCGCTTTGAGTTCTGCTGGATCGTCGACTTCCCGATGTTCGAGTGGGACGAGGAGGCCAAGAAGGTCGATTTCTCGCATAACCCGTTCTCGATGCCGCAGGGCGGGCTCGAGGCACTCGAGTCGATGGACCCACTTCAGATCAAGGCCTATCAGTACGATATCGTCTGCAACGGCATTGAATTGTCTTCGGGCGCGATCCGGAATCATAAACCCGAGATCATGCGCACGGCCTTCGCGATTGCCGGCTACGGCGAGGAGGTTCTGCAGGAGAAGTTCGGCGGGATGCTGCGCGCGCTCCAGTACGGCGCACCGCCGCACGGCGGCATCGCACCGGGCGTCGACCGTATCGTCATGCTGCTGTGCGGCGAGGAGAACCTGCGCGAAGTCGTCATGTACCCGATGAACCAGCAGGCCCAGGACCTGATGATGGGCGCGCCGTCGGAAGTGTCCAACCAGCAGCTCCGGGAACTGCACATTCGTCTGGCGCCGCCGCCCAAGAGCTGAACTCTCTGGTGTGACGGATATCGGTTCGGTGTATTCCATCTGATATGGTGAGGGATCAATCGGATCGACTCGGAATGATACCGGAGTAGGGGAGAAGGCTTTGGCGAACCTGTCCGACGAACTGCGCAGCGGTGCGCTGATTTATCACCGCCTTCCCAAACCCGGTAAGCTGGAGATCCGTGCCACCAAGCCCCTCGGCAACAGTCGCGACCTGGCGCTGGCCTATTCTCCCGGCGTCGCGGTCGCCTGCGAGGCGATCGCCGACGACCCCGCCGAAGCGGCCAACCTCACCGCACGCGGCAACCTGGTCGCCGTCGTTTCCAACGGTACGGCGGTTCTGGGCCTTGGCGCCATCGGGCCGCTGGCCTCCAAGCCGGTGATGGAGGGCAAGGCGGTTCTGTTCAAGAAGTTCGCCGGCATAGATGTCTTCGATATCGAGATCGATGCCCTGACCGTTGACCGCATGGTCGACGTGATCTCCGCGCTCGAGCCGACGTTCGGCGGCATCAACCTGGAAGACATCAAGGCGCCGGAGTGCTTCGAGGTCGAGGCACGCCTGCGCGAGAAGATGAACATCCCCGTCTTCCACGATGACCAGCACGGCACGGCAATCATTGTGTCGGCTGCTGTCCGCAACGCCTTGAAGGTATCGGGGAAGAGCCCGGACGCGATCAAGGTCGTCGCCTCGGGCGCCGGCGCAGCCGCGCTGGCCTGCCTCAACCTGCTGCTCGAGATGGGGGTGCTAAGGGAGAACATCTGGGTCTGCGATATCGACGGCGTGGTCTACGAGGGCCGGCCGACCAACATGGATCAGTGGAAGTCCAAGTTTGCCCAGGACACCGGCGCGCGAACGCTGGCTGACGTCATCGTCGGTGCCGATGTTTTTCTTGGCCTGTCGGTCGGTGGCGCCTTGAAAGCCGGGATGCTTGCCCAGATGGCGGAAAAGCCGCTGATCATGGCGCTCGCCAATCCGGTTCCAGAGATCATGCCGGAGGAAGCCTTCAAGGCGCGGCCGGACGCCATGGTCTGTACCGGACGCTCCGATTATCCCAACCAGGTCAACAATGTCCTGTGTTTTCCCTTCATCTTCCGCGGCGCACTCGATGTGGGTGCCACGGCAATCAACGAGGCGATGAAGCTTGCGGCGGTGCGTGCTATCGCCGATCTCGCCTTTGAGCCCTCATCCGACGTCGCCGCAAAGGCCACTGGCGAAGAGGCACGACTGTTCGGTGCGGACAATCTGATCCCGAACCCGTTCGACCCCCGTCTGATCCTGCGCATTGCCCCGGCTGTTGCCCGCGCCGCGATGGACACCGGCGTCGCAACGCGGCCGATCGAGGACTTCGAAGCCTACGACGAGCGGCTGAACCGCTTTATCTTCCGCTCCGGATTCGTCATGAAGCCGATCTTTACAAAGGCCAAGGCGACCCCGAAGCGGGTCATCTATGCCGAGGGCGAAGACGAACGCATCCTGCGCGCTGCCCAGGTCGCAATCGAGGAAGGCATTGCAAAACCGATCCTCGTTGGACGCCCGCATGTGGTCGAGAGCAGGCTGGAGCGTTTCGGCCTGTCGATAAAGCCCGGCACGGACTTCGAAATCATCAATCCGGAAGACGATCCGCGCTACCGGGATTATGTCGATGTGTTACTGGACCGCGCCGGTCGCAAGGGCGTCACGCAGGACGTCGCGCGCACCACGGTCCGCACCAACGCGACCGTCATCGCCGCCATCGCACTGCACCGTGGCGAGGCCGACGCGATGATATGCGGTGTGGAAGGGCGGTTCGATCGCCACTTGCGCTGGATCCGCGACATCGTCGGGTTGGGGGAGGGCGTCCACGATTTCTCCGCTCTCAGTCTGCTCATCCTGCCCAGGGGCGTCCATTTTTTCGCCGACACCTACGTCAGCTACGACCCGACGGCGGAAGATACGGCAGACATGGTGCGGCTGGCCGCGACCCATATCCGCCGTATGGGCATAGAGCCCCACTTCGCGTTGCTGTCGCATTCGAATTTCGGCAGCGCCGATACGGTTTCGGCCCGCAAGATGCGCTGCGCGCTCGAGATCCTGCAGCAAAAAGGGACGGATTTTGAAGTAGAAGGCGAGATGCACGGTGACGTCGCTTTGGATCAGGCGCTGCGAGAACGCATCTTCCCGCGTTCGCAACTGCATGGCGGCGCAAACGTCTTCATCATGCCGAACCTGGATGCCGCCAACATCGCCTACCAGTTGATCAAGGGCCTGGCGGATGCCTTGCCGGTCGGCCCGATCTTGATCGGTACGGCAAAACCGGCCCATATCCTCACGCCGTCTGTCACAGCCCGCGGCGTCGTCAACATGACGGCCATCGCCGTCGTCGAGGCGCAACAGGCCTGAGATCGCTCCGCCGCCGAAATCCAAGCCGACCATCGTCGCAACAGTCAGACAATGCCCGCCAGTCTCGAACGCCGCCTTCCGCTGTCCTGTTTCATCATTGCCGTCAACGAGGCCGATCGCATCGCCCCGGTGATCGAGAGCGTCGTCGGCTGGGTCGACGAGGTGGTGGTGATCGATTCCGGCTCGACCGATGGGACGCAGGACCTTGCCGAGAAGCTTGGCGCCCGCGTGATCCATCACGCCTGGCCGGGCTTCGGTCCGCAGAAGCGCTATGGCGAGGATCAGTGCCGCAACGACTGGGTTCTCAATCTCGATGCCGACGAGGTAATGTCGGAGGAACTGATCCGGGAAATCATCGCGCTGTTCGCCGAGGGCCCGCCGGCGCATCCGTTCTACCGGTTCCGGCTCAGGCTGGTTTATCCCGGCGACACCAGGCCGCGGCTTTGGGCGGACTTCCACAACTACGTTCGCCTTTACGATCGCCGGGCGGGCCGTTTCGCCGACAGCCTCGTGCATGACAACGTCCAGACCGGCGACATAAAACCGATCCAGCTCCATTGCGACGCCTGGCACTATTCGTATCGCTCATTCGGGTTTCTGGTGGAAAAGTTGAATTCCTACAGCGACTTGCAAGCAAAGAGCATAATCAAGCAGAACCGGGCGGCGCTTTTGGTGCGGCTGCCGTTCGAATTCCCGCTGGCATTCGTGAAGTACTATTTGTTTCGCCGGCATATCACGGGTGGCCGCAAGGGTTTTGCATTCGCGATGATTAATTCGTTCTTCCGCTTCCTCAGAATCGTCAAACTTCTCGACGCTCTGGACGCCCGGCGAAAGTAGTTTCCGGCAAGGTCATTCGCGATTCTTTTCGAGCTTTTACCGCCTTAAGTCACCCTTAACTGCGGACACGGATCATAAGCGCCTCGTTAGGGGCGCTGTCGGACGTGAAAAAGAAACCGCTCAAGGTGGCTGCTATTGCCGCTTGTTTGCTGATCGCGGGTCTGCCGCCGTTGGCATTCGTGCGGTATCTGGAGAACCATGCGGTTTTCAGCGCCGAGGAAACACTCAGCGATTACGCCGGACGAATGGTCGATCACCTCGAATTGACGATCGACCAAGGTGTGCTGGCGCTGACGGATCTCGCCGCCAACGGCGCGTTGGAGTGTGACGCCGCCGCGATCGACGCGATGCGGCGCGCTATCTTCGATACCTACGTACTGCGCGAGATCGCCGTCGTCGACGCCGACGGCAACAAGATATGCGCCGACACGATCTTCAAGACTGAGCGTTGGACGTTATCGCGGCAAGGCACTGTAAACCGGGCGATCGACGTGTCGGTCGTAACAGACGAGCAGACCTTCATGCGTTCGCTGGCGCTTCGCTACCGTCCGGACGGCGATCGCGCGCTCATCGCCCACTTTGCCCCCAATAGCCTCGGTGTCGACGTTCTGTCCGACCGGTGGCGATCGGCCGGCGTCGCTCGATTGTCACTGCTTGACGGAACGGAATTCCAAACGGTTCCGCCGCGCAAGGGCACCGATTTCGCCATTGGCGACGACACGATCGGCGCCACGGTCGCATCCAACCGTTACCCGCTGGGTGTCGACATACGCGTCGACCGGGCGACCGTAATGCGCGACTACGAGAACCTGAAGGCCTACGCGCTGGTGGCGATGAGCATCTTCGCGGGAATCGTGCTTGGTGTTGCGGTCTTCATCGCGAGGCAACGCCCCTCCGCCAGCGACGACATCGGCCAGGGCATGAAGGCCGGTGAATTTATTCCGTACTATCAGCCGGTCATCAACCTCAATACAGGCAAGCTCGAGGGTTGCGAAGTTCTGGTTCGCCGCCGCCGTCGTGACGGCACGATCCAGTCGCCGGCGGCTTTCATCGCGCAGGCCGAAGCCGACGGACAGATTATTCCGCTGACTCGCCAACTGATGCGACAGACCATCACCGATCTCGGCGAAAGCTACGGCAAGCGCCCGCACCTGTCGGTCGCCTTCAACCTCTGCGCCCATCACTTCACCAACGACGAGATCGTCCACGACGTCGAGACGATCTTCGCCAACGGACCGATCGCCCCCACCCAGCTCGTCTTCGAAGTCACCGAGCGGTTGCCGCTGGACGATACGATGACGGCCATCCGCGTTATCGCCGAGTTGCAGGCGATCGGGTCCAAGGTGGCGCTCGACGATGCTGGCACCGGCCACTCGGGCCTTGCCATGCTGCACCGGCTGGGTATGGATATCGTCAAGATCGACAAGTTGTTCATCGATCCGATCGGACCAGGCACGCAATCCGCGCCGATCGTCGACAGCCTCGTCGACCTGGCCAAGAACCTTGGCATGTCCCTGATCGCGGAGGGCGTGGAGACGCTCGATCAGGTACACTACCTGCGGGCGCACGGCGTCGACTCGGCGCAAGGCTATCTCTTCGCTCCGCCGCTGCCGGCGTCGTCCTACATCGCTCTGGTAAACGCGATGGGATCCGCCCCGGGTAAAACAGAGGACCATGACCAGGGGATCGCTGCCTGAGGTCCTCTTCGCAAGCGGAGGCAACGGTGGCATCTGACTGGGCAACGCCAATCGACATCTATTGCGAGCGTCTGAGCCCGGCCTTCTGGGCCGAGCCGATAAACGCGCTCACCAACGCAGCCTTCCTCATTGCCGCCTTCGTCATATACCTGCGCTGGCGGCGCGCGCCGGCCGGAGACATGCCCGTTCTGGCGCTGATCCTCATCCTGACCGCGATCGGCATAGGATCTTTCCTTTTCCACACTTTCGCCGACCGCTGGTCCGTGCTGGCCGACGTGATCCCGATCACGATCTTTATCTACGTCTATTTCTTCTTCGCCATGCGCCGGTTCTTCGGCCTCGGGTTCATCGCCGCCTTGGTCATTACGGCTGCGTTCATGGGTCTGACGGTTTTCATTGAAGGGCAATTGCCCGCGGGCTTTCTCAACGGCTCGGGAAGCTACCTGCCGGCGCTGGTGGCGATCGCCATCGTCGGCGCGGTGATCGTCCGACGCCGACCCGAAATCGGCCGGCCGGTCCTCGCCGCCGGCGCGATCTTCGCCGTATCGGTCACCTTCCGCAGCATCGACATGGCGGTCTGCGGTGCCATGCCGCTCGGCACCCATTTCCTCTGGCACATGCTGAACGCGCTGACGCTCTATGTCCTGCTCATCGCCATGATGCGCGCGGCACCGGGTACCCCTGCCGAGTGAAACCAGGTCAATCCTTCAGTCCCTTGAAGGCATCGAGCGCTCGTCGCCGCGCCACAGCATGATCGACGACAGGCGCGGGATATCCCCCGGCGTCGCCCGTTGTCACCTTCCAGGGTTCATGCACGAGCGACACCGGCAAATCCGCGATCTCGGGAATCCAGCGCCGGACGTACGCCCCGTTGGGATCGAACTTCCGGCCTTGCAGGGTTGGATTGAAGATTCGGAAAAACGGAGCGGCATCGGCCCCCGATCCCGCTACCCATTGCCAACTCGCCGGATTGTTGGCCGCATCCGCGTCGACCAGCGTGTCCCAGAACCACGCTTCGCCGCGGCGCCAATCGATCATCAGATCCTTGATCAGGAAGGACGCGGCGATCATCCGCACCCGGTTGTGCATCCAGCCCGTGGTCCACAGTTGCCGCATCCCGGCATCGACGATCGGATAGCCGGTCCGCCCGCCCTGCCATGCGTCAAGCCCATCGTCGTCGTCACGCCACGGAAACCGGTCGAATCTGGGGTTGAGATTGGTGCTGGCGAGACCGGGATTGTGGAACAGCAGATGCCAGGAGAATTCGCGCCAGCCGATCTCCGACAGGAATTTGTCGACGCCGCTTTCATCGCCGCGTGCGAGAGCTGCTTGCCAGACCTGGAATGGGCTGATTTCGCCAAACCGCAGATGTGGGGAGACCATGGACGTGGCCGCATGGTCAGGCCGGTCACGCAACCGGGTGTAGCCGGGCAGATCCTGATCGAGGAAACAGCCAAGCCGTTCGCGCGCACCGTCTTCGCCGGGCGTCCAGGTCGCCGCAAGCCCGGTCGACCAGTCCGGCTGACGTGGCAACAACTGCCAATCCTCCAACGCGTCCGACGGAATATCCCGGTCGGCCGGCTCGGTCCCCCCCGGAGTGGGCAAAGGAGGGCGGGGAGGCCCGGAGCTCCGGGCGGCCTTCCAGAATGCGGTAAAGACCTTGTAGTGCGGCCCGGACGTGGGTTTCAGCGTCCAGGGTTCGTGCAGGAGGTTTGCCGCGAAACTCTCGACCTGCACCCCGGAGTTAGCCAGTGCAGTCTTCACAGCCGTATCCACGGCAATTTCGGCGCTGCCGTAACGCCTGTTCCAGGTCACGGCGGTTGCACCGGTGGATTTGACCAGATCCGTCAGGGACGCAAGGGCGGCCCCCCGGCGCAGGACGAGCGGAACGCCGAGTTCCCTCAAGCGGTCTCCAAGCCTGCCCAGTGAATGATGCAGCCACCAGCGCGCAGCGCCGCCCAATGGCCGGATTCCATCACTTGTTTCGTCCAGAACATAGACAGCGACGACCGGCCGCCCCCGCCGCACGGCGGCATCCAGCGCCGGGTTGTCGGAAATCCTCAAGTCGTCGCGGAACCAGACGACGGTACAGGTACGGCCTATGCTGGCCGGGGAGGGGACGGGCATCGGATCAGACGGGATTTGGGGGTTACAATCGTCACACCCCATCCTTACGTCCGAATCCTTGAAATGGATCGGCGAAGATAGAAAACATTTGAAATGTCAGGAGTGGGTGGCTCCCCGGGCCGGACTCGAACCAGCGACCCAGCGGTTAACAGCCGCTTGCTCTACCAACTGAGCTACCGGGGATCACGCAGCGCTTCAAGCGCCACGGCAGGGGCTATACCAAACCTTCACACGGATGCAAAGGCTATCGACACGAGATGTGGGTGAATTTCACGAAGTTCATGACGGCACCGGCTTCTGCCACACGGCGATATCCGGATTGTTTCGGGCGGCGACGATGAGTTCCGACCGGTGAACCGGGGCATTTCGGGCGAGGAGCGCGCCACGCCGAACGGCCGCCGTGTCACGATCATGGGCCGCAAATTTCGCGTCCCCGACTCGCCGCACGTCCGCCTCGGTGTCGGATTGCTGTTCATCGTCGGCGGTATCCTAGGATTCCTGCCCGTGCTCGGCTTCTGGATGATTCCGCTGGGCCTCGTCATCCTGTCAGTCGATATGCCCGCCGTTCGCCGCGTTCGCCGGCGCATGGAAGTCTGGTTCGGTCGCAAGGCCAACGGCATTCGCGGCAACGGCAAGGCAAACGGCAAACCGCCGCGGGTCAAGCCGTCCGGCGACTAGGAGCCCGGCAACTACGCCGCGGGCTTTCGGCCATACACCACCGTCGTCATTTTCGGTATCATCTCGCTGACCTGGATATCGACGAACCCGGCGGCATCCAACAGGTCCTTCACCTTCTGTCCGGTCAGCGATTCCGCCTGCGGATTGAAGGCCGTGTGCTGCAGTTGCCAGAGCGCGGCGAGCTTCGGGCCCGTGCGATTTTCATCGACCATGAAGTCGTGAACGACGAAGAGCCCGCCGGGGTTCAGCGTCTCCATCGCGCGGCGAACGAGGCCGGGAATGGCGTCGCCCGGGACGCCCGAGAACAGGTAGGACATCAGGATGATATCCTTTTCCTGGGGCCATTCAGTGTCCAGTGCATTGCCGGCCGTGAAGCGGATACGGTCGGAAAGGCCCGCCTTCTTGACGAATTCCCGCCCGACGTCGACGACATTGGGGAAGTCGAGCACGGTCGATTGCAGTTCCGGATAGGCTTTGCACAGGGAGATCGAGAAGGCGCCCGTTCCGCCGCCGACGTCTAGCAGCGAATGCGCTTCGGACAGATCGATCATCTTGGAAAGCGATCGCCCCGGCCCGAGCGATCCGGAATGCTGCGATTCGGAATAGAGCCGGGCTTCGTTGGGATCGGAGAACCATTCCGAATAGGATGAGACCTGTTCGGGATCGAGAGTGCCGGTCAGCGCCCCTTCGAGCTGCGTCATGAACGGGTACATCTGCTTGTCGATCTGAAGACGCAGGTAGTCGCCGAAATCGTACTTGCGGCCGTTGACCAGAAACGATTCGGCCGCCGGTGAATTGCGATAGATGTCGCCCTCTTGCACGACCAGGCCGAGGCTCATCAACGCCGTGGTCAAGGTCAAGGCGCGGTCGACGTCGAGATCCGTCTCCTTGGCGACATCCTCGATTGTCAGTCCGTCGTCGGCAAGCGCGGTAAACAGACCAACATGTAGCGCCGAAAACAACGCTTTGGACCCCATAAATGCAAAAGCAATATCTGAAATCTGTTCTGCAGTATCGATAGGTTTAATCACGGACATACAGTTTTTCTCCTTTTGCGGGAACTATAAGCGCGCAAGAATACAATACGCGGCAGCGACCCGTGGCGCGCCACATATATTTTTACGCATTCCCTGTGATGGGACGAAGACGATGGGAAATATGGACGCACACGCACCATTGTTTCAACCCGCGTGCGACAATTGCCCGTTATTTAGGCGTTTGACATCACATTGAACGGGCCGGCGAAATGGGACGCCACGCGTTGATTTCGGACGATGGAATCCCAGGCACGCCGGTTTCCGCACCAATTGCGCGCCGAAATCAACTTTCGCCGTAAAAACAGCAACCCGGCCCGCTGGCCGGGCCGCGATAACCGTACGAATTCTTAGTTTATGGAATTGGAGGCCACGCCCGGAATCGAACCGGGGTATACGGATTTGCAGTCCGCTGCGTCACCACTCCGCCACGTGGCCCTCGGGTCCGGATACTTATTTGCCCGCACTGCGCGGCGCAAGGTCTTTCCTTCCCCCGGCACGAGGATCGTTAAATTCTCAGGCAATTTCCGATCGCCGGCCCGCGCCACGCTGCGCCGGTCAGGCGTGAACCGTGCAAGTGGCCTGATGCTTGCCGTTGCAATGGCTGCAATCTCGGTCTCTTACCGCTTCGGCAGTCTTGCCTTTCCGTCCGGTTTCTGTAGCGTGCCGCCAACCACGATCAACTTATCGGAGGCTTAAGCCTCCACCGGAGGGTGAGCATGATGGATTTCGCTCTTGCGCGGCGCAATATGGTGGAATCCCAGATCCGGCCGAACGACGTCACGGACCGCGAACTGATCGCAGCTCTCATGGACGTGCCGCGCGAACGATTCGTCCCCGCTGCGATGCGCGCACTTGCTTATATCGACGAGGACGTGCCCCTTCGCGACGCGAGTGCGGAGGGCGGGCGGCGCTGGCTCATGGAGCCGATGCCATTCGCCCGGCTCGTCCAGCTCGCCGAAATTGGCCAAACCGACCTCGTTCTCGATATCGGTTGCGCCACCGGATACTCGACGGCGGTGCTCGCCCGCCTTGCCGAATCGGTAGTGGGTCTCGATAGCGACCCGGAACTGGCCAGCCGCGCCGAAACCCAGTTGGTCGAGGCTGGTGTTGGCAACGCGGCGATTGTCACGGGCGACTTGGCGGAGGGCTATCCGAGTCAGGCGCCTTATGACGTCATTATCCTTGAAGGATCCGTGGAACAGATTCCGGACGCCATATTCAAGCAATTGCGCGACGGCGGCCGTCTGGTTGCGGCGGTGACGCAAGGACCAATCGGGAAAGCCACGCTTTTCCGGTCGATTGCCGGTGACGTCAGTCCCCGCGTCGCCTTCGATATCAATATCCAAAAGCTTCCCGGGTTCGACAAAAAGTTGGAATTCGTCTTCTAATCGACCGGATTGCCAGCCGAAGCTTGCACACTGCACGCGCAAGCCGCGGCTGGGCATCGAGTGTGGCTCGAATGCGGCACCAAGACGCAAATAGCGCAGTAGCGCCCGAATGAACTTCTCAATATCATTACGACTCGTTAATCTCTCGTCAGTCCGTCGAGAGAACGGGCCACATT
>CAJQNW010000103.1 GCA_905479765.1 uncultured Tepidamorphus sp.
GGCATGGGGCCATCGGAGATGCTGATCGAGCAGGGCTGCGCCGGCGGCCAGTACGAGGTCGCCGTCGTCCGCGTCAGCCCGACCGGCGGCGTCACGGTGCTGACCGGCAGCCACACCCACGGCCAGGGACACGAAACCGCCTTCGCCCAGCTCGTCGCCGAGGAGACGGGGCTCGATCCGGCGAATATCGAGATCGTCCACGGCGACACGGCGAAGGTGCCCTACGGCATCGGCACCTACGGTTCGCGCTCGCTTGCGGTCGGCGGCAGCGCGCTGGTCGGATCGACCCGCAAGGTCGTCTCCAAGATGAAGGTGATCGCCGCCCACATGCTCGACTGCGACCCCTCCGAGGTCGAGCTGGAGGAGGGCGTCTTCCGCGTGCCGCTGCGCAATTCCATGCTTACCTTCGCCGAGGTCGCCGGGCGCGCCTATGCGCCGGCCAATTATCCCAAGGGCCTGGAGCCGGGTCTGGAAGAGACCACCTACTACGATCCGGAGGCCTTCACCTTTCCCTACGGCTGCCATCTCGTCGAGGCCGAGGTCGATCCGGAAACCGGCGACGTCTCCGTCGAGCGCTACATGGCCGTCGACGATTTCGGCCGCATCGTCAATCCGATGATCGTCGAAGGCCAGATCCACGGCGGGGCCGCCCAGGCGATCGGACAGGCGAGCCTGGAGGGCTGCCGCTACGATCCGGAGTCGGGCCAACTGCTGACCGGATCGTTCATGGACTACGCCATGCCGCGCGCCACCGACGTGCCGCCGATCGAGTTCCATTCCTTCGAGACGATCTGCACGACCAACCCGGTCGGGGCGAAGGGCTGCGGCGAGGCGTCGGCAATCGCCGGACCGGCGGCGACGATCAACGCGATCTGCAATGCGCTCGGCGATCTCGGGGTGCATCACGTCGACATGCCGGCGACGCCGCAGGCCGTCTGGCGCGCGCTTCAGGGTGCGCGGGGTGCGAATGGCGCTTGACGGGGCGGGCCAGTTCGCCGAGATCTTTGTCTTGTCAAATTGTAACGTCGCCGTCCGACCGCATCAGTCTCGGATCGGCCCAATGGGGAGTATGAATAAATGAACATAGCTGAGACACGGACGCCAACCCTCGCCACGACGCTCTGGAGGGCCGAGGGAAGCGCCCGGTTGCTGCGCGGTATGGTATTGGCGCTCGTCGGCACGGTTCTGCTTACGGTGTCGGCGAAGATCATGGTGCCGTTCTGGCCCGTGCAGATGTCGATGCAGACTTTCGTGGTGCTGGCGATCGGCGCGGTCTACGGGTCCCGGCTGGCTGGTGCGACGGTCGCGCTCTACCTCGCGCAGGGCGCCATCGGACTGCCGGTCTTCGGCCTCGGCGCCGGTCTCGCCTACATGGCCGGACCGACCGGCGGCTACCTGATCGGTTTTCTCGTGGCGGCCATCGTCGTGGGCTGGCTCGCCGAGCGTGGTCTCGACCGCCGCTGGTCGACCGCGCTGCTCGCGTTTCTCATCGGCGATGTCATCATCTTCGCGTTTGGCCTCGCCTGGCTGAGCGGTTTGATTGGCGTCGAGAAAGCGGTAAGCGGTGGACTGCTGCCGTTCCTGCCGGCTGAAGCCCTGAAAATCGCACTTGCCATGGCGGTCTTGCCGCTCGCCTGGAAGGTTGTCGGCCGGCGCGGCTGATCATTTAAAATCAGGTCAAGTATCTGATTGTAAAGGGGCGCAGTATACTGCGCCCCTTTTTAATAAAGATCGCAATTAAGATCGGGCCGACCTCTTTGTCCTAACGCGGCGTAACATATCATCAAGGTTCACTGGGTAAGTTGCGACTCGAAAATTTGCGAGGTTGGCCGCAATGACACCTGTCCGCAGGCGAAAACGGACTTTGGCCCGCACTGTGCTGCGTTCCGACGATCTTGACGGAATACTGTGCTGTGGCCTGCTCGTTATTGTCGGCACCGTAGTATTGACCCTCTCCGCCAAGGTCCAGATCCCTTTCTGGCCGGTTCCGGTCACGGTGCAGACGCTTGTCGTCCTGTTGATTGGGGTGGTTTTCGGGTTGCGTCTGGGCATCGCCACCATCGCCGTCTATCTCGCCGAGGGTGCGATTGGCTGGCCCGTTTTTGCCGGCGGCGGCGGCGCGGAGTATTTCGCGGGGCCGACCGGCGGTTTCCTGATCGGGTTTCTGTTTGCGGCGGGGATCGTCGGTTATCTGGCCGAGCGGGGCTTCGACCGCCAGTGGAAAACCGCGCTCATCATGTTTCTGGCCGGCGACGCCGTGCTGTTTGCCATCGGCATTACATGGCTTTCGTATCTGTACGGAGTCCCCATGGCGATTTCCCTCGGGCTTAAGCCCTTCCTGCTCGCCGAGGCTGTCAAGGTCGCACTCGCCATGGCGGCGCTTCCCTTTGCCTGGCGATATATAGGCAGCAGATACTAGGCGTCTGATCCCGGAAGCGGGGGCAACCGCCTGCGCGTGCCGAACCGCCCGGACCGGCCCCCCGGCATTTCAACGCCGGGAGACCCTGTTGTTTGCGCGTGGGTGATTTCCGCGCTTGACTGCTGAACTTTTGTGCAGCGGAATTGTCCTTTGACCGGATGATCAAAGAAAAGCGGGGATACCGCATATGGCACAGTTCTTGTGTCCGCTATCGTTCGGTCGCGCATCAGCCGGCATCGGATGCTGCACTACAAAACAGAGGGGAGAAGGTTTCATGAAATCCGGTTGGACATTTGTTACACGCCGCGCGGTGCTTGCCGTTGCAGCCCTCGCGTTCGCCGTCGCTGTCGGCGGTACGCCGGCGCAGGCCCAGAACGCCAAGCCCATCAAGGTCGCGGCCATCTACACGGTGCCCGTCGAGCAGCAGTGGGTGAGTCGCATCCACAAGGCGCTCAACGCCGCCAAGGAGCGCGGCGACATCACCTACGTCTATTCCGAGAATGTCGCCAACACCGACTATGAGCGCGTCATGCGCGAGTACGCTGAAGCAGACATGGATCTGGTCCTCGGCGAGGCCTTCGCCGTGGAGCGCGCCGCGCGCAAGGTCGCGGCCGAGTATCCCGACACCGCCTTCCTGCTCGGTTCGTCCTTCGGCCCGTCCAAGCCGAACTTCGCGGTGTTCGACAACTTCATCCACGAGCCGAGCTATCTGACCGGCATCATCGCGGGTGCTGCGACGGAGTCGGACATCATCGGCATGGTCGGCGGCTATGCGATCCCCGAGGTCAACCGCCTGATGAACGCCTTCATGGAGGGTGCGCTGTCGGTGAATCCCGACGTGAAGTTTCTCGTGACCTTCATAAACTCCTGGTACGACCCGCCGAAAGCCAAGGAGGCAGCCTTCGCCATGATCGACAAGGGTGCCGACATTCTCTACGCCGAGCGCTTCGGCGTGTCGGACGCCGCCAAGGAGCGCGGCATCAAGGCAATAGGCAACGTCATCGACACCGCCGGCGATTATCCCGGCACCATCCTGTCCAGCGCCCTGTGGCACATGGAGCCGACGGTCGATCGCGCCATCGGCGCCGTGGTTGACGGCACCTTCGAGCCGGCCGACTACGGCCCCTACAGCTACATGGCCCATGGCGGCGGCTCGTTCGTCGTCGACGAGGAACTTGCTCCCGCCGACGCGGTGAAGGCCGCCAGGGAGAAGGAACAGGAAATCAAGGACGGCCTGTTCCGCGTCAACGTCAACGACGCCGAGCCGAAGTCGACGATGTAGGGCTGGCAGGTATACGGTTGGGTTCTGACCCCTCACTCCGGCCATAGGCCCGGGTGAGGGGGCGGCCCGCGCACGCGGGCTGGGTGCGGCACATCATCGGAAGGAGGGGGAACCGATCCGATGTCTGAAACCGAGACCGATCACACCGACGCGCCCGTCGTTCTGGCGCTGCGCGACATCACCAAGCGCTTCGGCCCGCTGGTCGCCAACGATGCCATCAACCTCGAACTCAGGCGCGGCGAGATCCTGGCGCTGCTCGGCGAGAACGGCGCCGGCAAGACGACGCTGATGAACATCCTGTTCGGTCACTATGTGGCCGACGAGGGCGAGGTGCTGGTCGAAGGCGAGGTACTGGCCGAAGGCGGCGATGGCGCTCTGGTGCCTCTCGAACCGGGCTCCCCGCATGCCGCGCTCGACGCCGGCATCGGCATGGTCCACCAGCATTTCACGCTGGCTGAAAATCTTACCGGCCTTGAAAACATCGTGCTCGGCACCGGCTCGCGCCTCAGCCCGCGCCTGTCGACGGGGGCGGCCCGGCGTAATGTCGCAAAGCTGATGACCCGGTCGGGCCTCACGGTCGATCTCGACGTGCAGGTCACCCGCCTGACCGTCGGCGAGAAGCAGCGCGTGGAGATCCTGAAGGCGCTCTACCGCGATGCGCGCATCCTCGTCATGGACGAGCCGACCGCCGTGCTGACGCCGCAGGAGGCCGAGGGCCTGTTCGAGACCGTCCGTTGGCTGGCAACGAGCGGGCTGGCGGTGATTTTCATCGCCCACAAGCTGGCCGAAGTCCTCGCCGTCTCCGACCGCATCGCCGTGCTACGTGGTGGCAAGAAGGTCGGGGAGATGGCCCGCGCCGACGCCGACCGCCGCAAGATCGCCGAATTGATGGTCGGCCGCGACGTGCCCCAGAGCCGCCGCACGCCGCGTAAACCGGGCGTGCCGCTGCTCGAATTGAACAAGGTCGGTGTCGCCGGCGCCGACGCGCGCCAGTCGCTGCACGAGGTTTCGCTGACCGTCCGCGAGGGCGAGATCGTCGGCATTGCTGGCGTGTCGGGTAATGGCCAGGCGGCGCTGGCCGGCGTGGTCGCGGGCCTGACCGTGCCCAGCACCGGCGAGATGATCCTGTACGGCGAGAAGGTCACCCGCTTCGATCCGCGCCGGTTCTCGCGATCGGGCATCGCCCGCATCCCCGAGGACCGCCATCACGACGGCGTCGTCGGCGCTATGACTGTGGCCGAGAATGTCGCCATCGAGGAGGTGCGCGACCCCGCCTACCAGAGAGCCGGCTTTGTCCGTAGCAAGGCCATTCGCGCCCGCGCCGAGACCGCGATCCGCGACTACGACGTGCGCTGCCCCGGCCCCGACGCGCCGGCGCGCCTTTTGTCGGGCGGCAATATCCAAAAGCTGATTCTCGCCCGCGTTCTCGACCGCAATCCGCGGGTGATCCTGGCCAACCAGCCGACCCGCGGCCTCGATGTCGGCGCCCAGACCGAGGTGCATCGCCGCCTGCTCGAAGCGCGCGAGCGCGGGGCCGGCGTGCTGCTGATTTCCGAGGACCTCGACGAACTGATGATCGTGTCAGACCGCATCGCCGTCATCCACGACGGCCGGCTCAGCGAGGAGCTGCCGACCGAAACGCTGGATCGCGGCACGCTCGGCCTGATGATGGCCGGCCACCGCGACGAGGAGGACGCGGCATGAGCGGTCTTGGTCGAGTCATTCCCATCGTCATCCCGGAAACGGCAAAGCCGTTATCCGGGCTCGGAGAGTCACGGGCGGACACATGGTTCCCCGATCCCGGCTCTTCACGTCGTTTCGGCCGGGATGACGATGGAGAGCGGGATGCGTGCCGCCCTGGGCCCTGGATCAAGTCCAGGGCACGAGGCGGAACGCGAGGCGATGCCGTGCCATTCAAACAAACGCGTGTCCCGGACTTGATCCGGGACCCAGATCGGCCGCACCTCCTGCTTCGGGCTCGGCGGTATGGCGTGCGCTCGGGAGCACGGCCATGATCCGCTTCGAGCCGCGCCCCGTCTCCGCCGTCCTGACGGTTTTCGTCCCCGTCGCCGCCGCCGCCGTTGCGCTGGCGCTGGCCGCGATCCCGCTGGCCTTTGCAGGCGCGCCGATCCTGTCGGCCTACGTGCTGATGGTGAAGGGCGCCTACGGCTCCATCTTCGCCTTCTCCGAGACGCTGACGCGCACCACGCCCCTGATCCTCACCGGCCTCGCCGCCGCCGTCGCCTTCCGGGCCAAGCTCTGGAACATCGGCGGCGAGGGGCAGCTTTATGCCGGCGCGCTCGCCGCCGTCGCGGTGGGAACCGGCGCGTTCTCCGGCCCGCCGATCCTGATGATTCCGACGGTGGTGATTGCCGGCGCGGCGGCCGGCGCGGCTCTGATGCTCGGGCCCGCTCTTTTGAAGCTCCGCTTCGGCGCCGACGAGGTGGTCACCACGCTGCTGCTCAATTTCATCATGCTGCTGTTCGTCCAGATGATGCTGGAGGGTGCGCTGAAGGACCCGATGGGCCTCGGCTGGCCGCAATCCTCGCCGATCCTCGACGAGGCGATGCTGCCCACCCTGATCGAGCGCATGCGCGTCCATTCCGGGCTGCTGATCGGCCTGGTGATGGCCGTCGTCGTGCACGTGATGATCCGCTACACGGTGTGGGGCTACGAGATCCGCGCCGTCGGCGAAAACGCCTCGGCCGCCCGCTACGCCGGCATCCCGGTGACGGCGACGATCGTCCGGGTCGCGATCATTTCCGGCGGTCTCGCCGGTCTCGCCGGCGTCGGCGAGGTGGCGGGGCTGAAGGGCTATCTCACCGCCGACCTGTCGCCGGGCTTCGGCTATGCCGGCATCGTCGTGGCGATGCTCGCCGGCCTGTCGCCGCTCGGCGTCGTTGCGGCGGCCCTGTTCGTCGCCAGCGTCTTCGTCGGCGCGGATTCCATGAGCCGGGCGATCGGGGTCTCCAGCTATCTCGCCGATCTGGTTGTCGCCATGTCGCTGCTCTGCGTGCTGATCGGCGGCTTCATCGTCCGCTTCCGCATTCGCTGGGTTGGCCGGCATCCGGCGCATTCGGGCGGGGAGGGCTGAGGCCATGGAAATCCTCGAAATCCTGATCACCGCGAATTTCTGGGCCGCCGCTGTCCGCATCGCCTCGCCTCTGATCTTCGGCGTGCTCGGCGCGCTGATCTGCGAGCGCGCCGGCGTCCTCAATCTCGGCATCGAGGGCATCTTCACCGCCGGCGCGATGGCCGGCTGGATGGCGGTCTGGCTCGGCCTGCCGCTGTGGGGC
>CAJQNW010000104.1 GCA_905479765.1 uncultured Tepidamorphus sp.
CCGGCAAAAGAAGGCAAAACGGCATGAAGCGTCGAGAATTCCTGGCCCTGGGCGCCGGCCTCGCGGCAACCGCGATATCGGGTCGCGCCTTCGCCAAGGGCACACCGGACGATCCTTACCGGATCTACCGGATCACCTACCGCGGCCGCACACCGGTCGAGGACGGTTTCGACAATTATCTCGCCGCCAATGGCATCTCGGTCGAATTCATCGAACGCGACGCGGACCGCGACACCTCGAAGATGCCGGGTTTCGTCAATGAGATCCGCGAACTGAAACCCGACCTCGTCTACACGTGGGGAACCGGCGTGACGCTCGGCGCGGCCGGCCGCCACGATGCCGAGGATTCTTCGAAATACATCACCGACATCCCGGTCGTGTTCGCTCTCGTGTCGGCGCCGCTGAAATCGGGCCTCGTCGCCGATCTCGAACATCCCGGCCGTAATGTGACCGGCGCGGTGCACGTCGTGCCGACCGAAACCCAGCTCAGGGCGATGGCGTCCTATCGGCCGTTCACCAAGCTCGGCGTGCTCTTTACGCCGACCGAGCCGAATTCCGTGGCGATCGTCGAGGAGCTTGGTCGTCTGCAGGAAACGCTGGGCTTCGAGCTCGTGGCGCGGGAATTCCGGATCGACGGGGACGGCAAGCCGACGGACGACGGCGTCGAGGACCTGATCGCGGAGATCAAGCAGGGCGGCGCCGAATGGCTCTATCTGCTGCCCGATACGTTCCTGGGGTCCGTCTATGACCGGGTCGTGCCGGCCGCCCTGGCCGAGAAGCTGCCGACCTTCGGGGCTGCCGAACTCGCCGTGCGCGAAGGCGGCGCGCTGGTGGCGCTGGTCAGCCGCTACTATTCGGTCGGCCAGCTAGCCGCGTCCAAAGCGATCAAGATCCTGAGCGGGGAAGCCCTCCCGGAAGACATCCCGATCGAGACACTCAGCCGCTTCTCACTGATCATCAACATGGAGGTCGCAAAGGAGCTCGAACTCTATCCTCCCATCGAGATGCTCAACTACGCCGAAGTGATCACGGGCTGACCGCACGCAGGGGCCTGTTTGATGGAAACCGCTCAACAGGTCGCATCGACGGACACCGTCCGTTGGCGAAACCTCGATACGCAAGACGCCTGCGCGGTCTACGGCCTGCATGTCGCCGCGATCGCGCGGGTCGGGCAGCCCGATCTCATTCGGCCGGAAACGCCGGAGTTCTTCGCGCGCATTCTCGCCGGCGGCGGGCGCATCAGCGGGGTTTTCGACTCAGGCGGACTGCTGGCCTACGGGGTTCTCCAGTGGGATCTTCCGCCCGTCGAGGACCTTCGCCCGGTATTCGGCCTTGCAGCCGACGCGCCATTTGCGAAGCTCGCCGGTGCGGCGGTCAGGCCCGAGGCGTGGGGGCGCGGCCTTCAGGAATCATCGATTGCATACCGCGTACAGGTCGCGGAGGCATCGAAGTTGACGCATCTCTATGCCACCTCGGCGCCCGGCAACTGGCGGAGCTGGACCAATCTTCTCAATCAGGGGTTTTCCGTCCGCGCGCTGATCGAGCAGTACGGCAACGCGCTGCGCTTCATCCTCTATCGTGACCTCGATGCTGCGGCGTCCGGCGCGGAGGCGGGAGAGGACGGCATCTGGTGCGACAGTGCCGATGCGGCCGCTCAGCAGCATCTTCTCGACACCGGCCATGCGGGAGTGGCCTGGCGCCGGATCGATGAAGACCGGCGCGAAATCCGCTACCGGGCAATGCCATGAGAGAAGCCCTCGTATCCGTCAGCGGCGTCGAGCCGATCATGGAGGCACGCCAGACGGAGCCGCTATTCCACATCGATCTGGCAGCGATCGGCGACAACTTCCGGACGCTGCGGGCGCGCTACAGCGGCCGCGATCTGTCGGCGGTGGTCAAGTCGGATGCCTATGGTCTGGGGCTGGAACGGGTCGCACGGAGCCTCGCAGCCGCCGGATGCAGGACCTTCTGGGTCAACGATCTCGATGAGGCGGTGCGCCTCCGCGTGGCCGTGCCGACAGCCAAGGTCTATGTTCTGTTCGGCCTCGGTTTGCATAGCCCGACCAACTTCGCGGGCACCGGAACGATCCCCGTCCTCGCGAGCCTTCAGGAAGTCGAACTGTGCAGCGAATTCGCCGCCCGCAGCGGTCACCCCATATCCGTGGCGATTCAGCTCGATACCGGCCTGGGACGCCTGGGACTGATCCAGTCGGACGTCGAGCGCCTCGTCGAGCAGCCCGGCCTGCTCGAGCCGCTCGCGGTCGACTGCTGGATATCGCATCTGGCCGCGTTCAATGTTCCTGACGACCCGATGAACGAAGTCCAGCGCCGTCTCCTGCTCGACTGGGTCGGCCGGCTGCCGGCGGCGCCCATAAGCCTGTCCTCATCGTCCGGACTGTTCATGGGCGACGACTGGCATTTCGATATCGCCCGGGCGGGCAGCGCCCTGTTCGGTGTCCAGACGTCTGTGCGCTGGCAGGACGGACTCAAACCCTGCTACCGGCTGACGGCGCCGATCCTGCGCGTCGCCGAGCTGCCGGCCGGCAACCGGATCGGCTATCACGGAATGACGGCGCTTGAGCGGAACTCGTCCATTGCGACGATTGCGCTTGGATACGGCAACGGCCTGCCGCAGCGGTTCGCCGATGCGGCGCGCGCGTATGTCGGCGATGTCTCCGCGCCGTTCGTTGGCGGGATGTCGATGAACCTCAGTATGCTCGACGTAACAGACTTTCCCGCTGGACTTGCAGGGCGCGGAACGGTGG
>CAJQNW010000105.1 GCA_905479765.1 uncultured Tepidamorphus sp.
TTCGCCGCCGTTCATTCCTCCACCTACAACCACTTCAACCAGGAACGCAGTCTCTCGAGCAGGACCATCTTCAAGCTCAATTGCGCCGCCGCACGCGAAGACTGGTGGTGCCAACTCTGCGCAGCCTGAATCCCGACACCCATGGGCATACTGAGACCGGTTCGCATTAGTCTGACAGGACCCCGTAATGACGCCTTGCACCGTCGGTCAACCGGAAAACTCCGCGAGAACCTTGTTACTCGCAACTCGTACGTTCTTGATGGGCGCCGGTGTGTTTCGGCTGCGGCCGACGAAGCGCGGAATGCCTGCCGTTATCACCGCAGCAATTGCCGGGACGTCGCCGTTCGAAATCGCGGCAAGCGCATCATTTTTGGAACCGCCAGCGCAGGCGTCCATGACAATCACGTCGGCATCGCGACCGGGGGCCAGGATGCCGCAGTTCAGGCCGTAGACACGGGCATTGTTGCCCGCCGCCGCGGTAACCGCGATCTCGGGCGCCATGCCGCCGAGCGAGCACAGATGCGTCATCATGTAGAGCATGCCAAGCGGCATGATGCCGCTGCCGGTCGGCGTATCCGTTGCAATCAACAGGCGGTCGAGCCGGTCGGCCTTTTTCAGGAGGTCGGCGACGAGCAGCGTGGTGCGGAGATTGCCGGCTGTGCAGACCTGCATGGCGACGTCGGACTCGTTGACGAGGCGCGGGAAGTCCTCGTCGGGA
This sequence comes from uncultured Tepidamorphus sp., assembly GCA_905479765.1. Classification (GTDB taxonomy): domain Bacteria; phylum Pseudomonadota; class Alphaproteobacteria; order Rhizobiales; family Tepidamorphaceae; genus Microbaculum. The sequence goes on from CAJQNW010000105.1 coordinate 719, forward strand.
ATGGCGACCGGGCCGCCGTTAACGTGGAACGACACGGTGGGCCGGGCCGCGAGCACGTGCTCGGCCCAGATACCTGACGATCCGGGGATCGACGAGCCGCCGGTGTGCATGGTGGTGACCATGCCGTGCCGGTTGGCCATCTGCACGAAGGGCGCATACTCGATCGGATCGTCGAAGGCACCGAATCCTGCCTTGGCGAGCCAGACACCCTTCGCCTTGAGCTCGGCGAAGTCCTCGTCGGTCAGGCCCGGCTCGAGGATGACCGAGCCGGCATGGACGCGCATGCCGCCGGGGCGGAAGTCCTGGAAGCACTTCAGGGCGGCGACCGCCAGCGCCTTGACGCCGTCGGGATCCTTCGGCCGCCCGGGCGTGTGGACCTCCGAGGCGGTGATCGACGTTGTGGTGCCGCCGTGCACGTAGCTTTCCAGGAAGCCGACTGTGCGCTGCCGCGGCGTGTAGTCGCCGAAGGTGATGTGGACGTGGGAATCGATCAGGCCCGGGGCGGCGATCGCTCCGGCTGCGTCGATGACCACGTCACAGGACTGCAACTGCTCGTCCGATACGGAGCCCACGCTCTCGATCAGCCCGCCGTCCATCAGGATGGCGTCGCCGGAGGCGGTCGGGGCGGCGAGATTGCCGGTGAGGATGGCGCCGAGATTGACAATTGCCGTGCGCATCGGTTGCTCCCTTGCGACCGCCGGCTCAGCGGCGCGCCAGCACCTCCTCGTGGGTGAGGCCGCCGACGCGGGCGTTGAGGCGACCGCGGTTTGCGACGCAGATGATCACCGCGATCTCGTCGGGCATGGGCGTGTCCGCCAGCGTGATAGTCATTCCGTCGTAGTGCGAGCGCACGTAGACGTCGTCCTTGTGATTCATCGGAATATCGATGGTGGTCCCGGGGGGCGTCACCTTGGTCATCGACGAGATCCAGGCCTTGCCGCCGCCGAGCGCGTCGCGGATCGGGTTGGCGAAGTCGGTGGTCAGCACGGCGTTGGCGTGCTCCTGCTCGCCGCCGATGCCGACGAGGCCGCCCTTGCCGTAGCTCTGGACCTCGACGTCTCCCATCGCGGCGACGACGCGCTGCGCCATGCGGCCGCCGAGATCGGCGCTCGCGGTGATCATCGGGATCAGGTCGTCGACGTAGCGGCCGACATAGGGGTTTTCGATGACGGCGATCACAGCCGCCTTGCGGATCGGCTCGTCGGTCCGCCGGCCGAAATCCTCGTCCCTGTCTTCGATGATCGTGTACTGGCGGCGCGTCTTGAGTTCCATGTTCGTCCTCGGCGGATTGAGCTATCTGGTGCGGGTCTGAAGATAGTGCTGGAGCGCGATCGCCTCGTCGCCGCTGTCGATGAGCGACTTGACGATGCGGCGCAGCGTGTCGAAGTCCTTCTTGGAGAGGCAGGAAAACTCGACGTCGTTGATCTGCCGTTGGATGGGCGCGAGCTCTTCGAGCAGGGCGTAGCCCTCGTCGGAGACGCATAGGGTCACACGCCGGCGGTCGGTCGGGTCGACCTCCTTGTGGACGAGCCCGCGTCCGACCAGGCGCCGCGTCACCGAGGTGATGAAGGCGCCGGACAGATGCAGGTGGTCGGCCACCGTCTTGACGTTGACGTCGCCCAGAACCGACAGGTGGGCGATCGAGATCAGTACGGTGTATTCGACGCCGCCGAGCCCGATCACGTCGGCATGGCCGGCCCGGATCTCCTCGTGGCGGGCGAGAAAGCCGAACAGGTCGTGCACCAACTCCCGGAAGGTGCGGTCGCTGCCGTCGATCAGCAGCTCCTCGCGCGATGTTGTCAGTGGAATATTCTTCTCGCTCCGGTCGGCTCGCGCCCTGGTCTCGGCAGTCCCGTCTGCGTGCGCTTTCGCTCTGGTCTGCATCCCTGGTCTTTCCTCACCGATTGTGTGTGTTCTCGCT
>CAJQNW010000106.1 GCA_905479765.1 uncultured Tepidamorphus sp.
AGCGGTGCGTGGCCGACACGTGCGGAATGATGTTGCGCCACAGATAGGACGACGTTGGATTGCCGTGCAGGAAAACGATCGGCGGGGCGGTCTTCGGCCCCGTATCGACATAGGCGATGTCGGCGCCCGCCGCGTTCACGCGTGATTGCGGATGGGGGCTCTCGAAGGCGTCCCGCATGTAGTCCTCCCGGGTGTTTTGTCTGATGTCCGCCCTATTTCGGGCGCAGCGTGTTGCCATTCAATCCGGTCGCGCCGGACGATGAAAGGAAATTAACGCGTTTCCGGGAAGATCAAGCCGGCTTGCGGGGAAAGCCTTGCGAATTCGGGGAAACCTGACGGAGATACATGATGCGCGGATTGCGCGATTTGCTCGCGATTGGCCTGACCGGCCTTATGGTGATTCTCGGCGCCGCGGGCGCCACGGCGGCTGAGACCGGCGGCGGCCCGGTCGATGTCGGCGTCACCGAGGATACCAGCGAGATCGACCGGCTGCATCCTGAGTGGGTCGAGGCCGCCCGCGCCCTTGGCGCGCCCGTCGGGCCCGCCAGCGAGGCGAGCGGTGAACGGTTTCAATATCCGCTGCGCATGACCAAGCGTGCCGGCGGGTTTTCCGAAACGTTCATCGCCAACTTCGTCGATCACGAGTCCGGGCCCGGGCTTGAGGATTTCGCCTGCGGCACCCGCACCTACGACGGCCACGGCGGCACCGACATCGTGCTCTACCCCTACCGCTGGACGGTCATGGACAACCGGGAAGTGGCCGTGGTCGCGGCGATGGGCGGAACGATCGTCTCGACCCATGACGGCGAATACGACCGCAACTGCGCCATCGGCGGGGCAACCGCGAACTACGTCATCATCAGCCACGACAACGGGCTGTTCGGCATCTACTGGCACCTGAAGAAGGGCACGGTCATCAAGCGGTCTCCTGGCGACCGGGTCGAGGTTGGAACGCTGCTCGGCTACGTCGGCAGTTCCGGCAGCTCGACCACCCCGCACCTGCATTTCGAGGCGCGCGATTCCGGCAACGTCACGGTCGATCCCTGGGAAGGCCAGTGCAATGCCCGCGCGACCGACTGGGCGCACCAGTCGCCGACGGTCGACACGCGGATCATCCGGCTCGCCACCCATTCCAAGCAGCCGCCGGCGCCTTCCAGCTGCGACAGTCCCGAACCCGGCTACAAGGACAGTTTCAAGCCCGGCGATCCGCTCTGGGCGGCGGTCTATCTGCGCGACCAGACCCCCGGCGCGATCATCGCACTCGAAGTTTTGCGGCCTGACGGCTCGCAGGCCGCGTCCTGGACCACCGCGTCTCCGTCGAGCGGCATTTATGTCGCGTCGTATTATTGGAGATCGTATGTGTTGCCGTCCAACGCGCCGGGCGGAGAGTGGACCGTCCGCGCAAAAATTGGCGGACAGACCTATGCCCATACGTTCAAGGTCGGCGGCAACCTGCGCAAGGCGCGCATCAAGGCCGAGATCACCTCGCGTAAAGCCCGCAAGGTCCGCGCGGGAAAACGCGCAAAATTCTATGCGGAGATCCAGAACCGCAGCGGCAAGCCGGCGGTCGGCTGCCGGGTATCGCCGGGCCGGCCGATCGACGCGAAATTCGAGTTTCGCGAAATCAACCCCAAGTCCAGGCGGCCGATCGGCAAGGTTGGCGAGAATCTGACGATTCCTGCAAAGAAAACACGCCATGTGCGGGTGCGCTTCAAGTTCGGCAAGGATTTCGAGGCGACGAGCGCGGAAATCCCGTTGCAGTTCGACTGCACCAACACGAAAGCCGCCCGCTACAAGGCGGGCCGGACATCGGTCGTGCTGACGTCTCGCTAGGAAAAGTTGAGCGTGGGGGAAATGGAAAGAAGCATCGACAGGTAGCCTCGCCGATTGTTCGGCGCGCTACACTGTCGGCTTAATCCCCGTCATTCCCGTCTCGCACGTCAGCGTTTCGGGGACAGACATGGCCGCAGTACATCCGTGCTGGCCAGATCCCGGGCCCTGCTGCGATGACGTCCGCGCAAGGCAACCTGTTTGCCGGGGATGGACTATAGATGGGCCCCGGTTTGCCGATTACAAGGGGCTAGCCCGCTTGCGTTTCCACGACTGCCGAATTCTCCGCCATGACCCCCCGCCGCTCCCGGACGATCTCGCTTAAAATCGACAGTGCGATCTCTTCCGGCTCGATGGCATGGATATCGAGGCCGGCGGGTCCGTGCAGGGCGGCCTTGCGGTCGGCGGGCACATCCTCGACCTGGTCGAGCAGTTTCCCGATCTTCCGCCGGCTGCCGACCATGCCGACGTAGCCCGCGCCTGAAGTGAGCGCGTGTTTCAGCGCCTCGCGGTCGCGCTTGCCCTGGGTGGCGACGACGACGGCGTCGCGCGCCCCCAGATCGAGCCCGGTCAGGTCGAACTCGGTGAGAACCTGCTCGACGCCCGAAAACTTCTCGTGGTCTTCCGGGCGCGCGGCGACGATCGTTCGGTAGCCCATCGCGCCGGCCAGCGTCGCAAGTGTCGTGGCGACCGGCGAGGCGCCGCAGATGACGATCCGGGCAGCCTGCCGCATCGGCTCGAAGAAGATGTCGACCGTGCCGCCGCTCGGACAGCTCGACGTGTGCAGTTCCACCCCGTCGACGTCGACGGCCTCGACCACCTCTTCCTTCGGCTTCACCCGGAT
>CAJQNW010000107.1 GCA_905479765.1 uncultured Tepidamorphus sp.
CAAGATGTTCGACCGTGACGGCGGGACGCTACGCAACTTCGTCGAGGACCTAGCACCGCTGGCGCCGATCATCGACGACCGCGACACGATCGCGACGGCGTGGGTGCCGCGCGGCGGCCTGCTCGGCTACATCCTGCCGACCACCGAGGTCTGGCTGCTTTTTCCCGCCAAGGTCTATTGCGGACAGAGCCTGCTCGATGGACGGCGGGAGTCGATCATCGTCGACTACTTGTTTTCCGAGGACATCGACGGTTACCGGCCGAGCCCCGACAGCCTCGCGGCGCGCGGCGGCCTGCGCATCCGCGATGAGATCCGCATGGTACGGCCGGGCTTCTATCTCGGCCGCGCCTATGCCAACCGCGCCTTCCTGCTCAACTTCACGCTCTACAAACCAGACGTTGCCGAGGCCGAGGACGCCGGCTTCGCATCGGGCGAAGAGGTCGGCGAGGATTGCTGGGCCGGCGAACAGGTGCGCCAGGCGGCCAGCCAATGAGCGCCACATCGGAGCCGACCGCGATCGAACGGGCGGTTCATCGCGGGCTCCAGATTTTCCTGCATGTCGAGCGGCGCTTCGAGCCATTCTTCCGACCCGCGCTCAACTGGCTGGTCCGCGAACCCTCGGCCCGGCTCGTCCAGTTCTTCATCAATCTGACCCGCCACGACGAGGGCATGAAGCTTGCCGAAGAAAAGCCGCTCGAGGGTGAGGAGGCGGCGCTGGAGTCGATCATCCAGTCGATGACGGCCTATAGCCACAAGCACTACAAGCCCGGCAACTACAAGCGCACCGGCAACACCAAGACGCACGGCATCGTGCGCGCCGAGTTCATCGTTCGAGAGGATATTCCGGAACATCTACGGCATGGCGTCTTCGCGGAACCGAAGACCTACAAGGCCTATGTGCGCTTCTCGGGCCCGGGACCGGACAGTCCGCCGGATATCGAGGACGTCGGCTTCGTCAGCTGCGCCATCAAGCTGATGGGCGTTCCGGGGGAAAAGCTGCTCGACGACGAGAAATACACGCAGGACTTCCTGTCGATCTGCACGCCGACCTTCGTCACGCCCACCGTTGTCGCCAACGCCGACCTGCAGAAGCAGATCCTGCGCGGCACGCCGCTGTTTTATTTCTTCACGCCGGGCTCAAGCCACGTCCGCGACTTCCTGATGCAGAGCCTGTGGAACGAGACCCAGTACAATCCGCTGGAGGCGCGCTACTGGAGCACGGTGCCTTACCTGCTCGGCGAGGGGCAGGCGATGATGTATTCGGTCAGGTCGCGGATCACGACCCGCAGCCGCATTCCCAACGTTCCGTTCCGCCCGCCGGACAATTATCTGCGCGACAACATGGTGGCGATGCTGAAAGAGCGCGATGTCGAGCTGGACTTCATGGTGCAGGTGCAGACCGATCCGCACAGAATGCCGATCGAGAATGCCGGCGTGCGCTGGCCAGAAAGCCTGTCGCCGTTCGTGCCTGTGGCGACGGTGCGTATCCCGAAGCAGACGTTTAATTCCGACGCGCAGTTCGCCTTCGCCCGCAACCTGTCGCTCAATCCCTGGCACTGCATTGCCGAGCACCGGCCGCTCGGCAACCAGAGCCGGGCGCGGAAGCGGATGTACTACGAGATGGCGACGTTCCGCCAGAAGATGAACGACACGCCGCACATCGAGCCGACCGGCGACGAAGTGTTCGAGTAGCGTCACCCTATCGCTCTTCCAGCGGACAATTGGCGATGAACTTCAGCGCCCGGATGCCCGGCAGGAAGAAATAGGCACCGCCGCGGATCGTCACGAAATCGGGCAGGTCATGGATGCGCCGCCGGGACCCGCCCTCCGGCATCGTGAAGGTGGCACGCGGGTCGGCGTTCGCCTCGCCGGTGAAACGGCCCCGCCGCCCGATCAGCGGATCGACGTCGTCGACCAGGCCGTCAAACTGGGGATTGTTGACCCAGCTTCCCTGCACGAACTCGAACTGCCGGGCGATGTTGGCGCACAGGCAGATGAAGTGCAGGCCACGCTCTCCATCGTCAGCATCCGACGCCAGGATGTCGGCAGGATCCATGGTCTCGACAATCGGCGCGCCATAGGTGCGGCCACGGCGCAGAAGCTGGTGACGCTTGTTGACCGCCAGGGAATCCGCCGTGCCGGGCTGCGGTTCCAGGGCATCGCGCGGGTTGGTGCGACGGATGTGCGCGCCGAGCGGGCAGCCGCGTCCCTCACGGTCCTTTCCATGATAGAGGAACCGGGTGGCGCGCGCGAAATCGGGATCGTCGCGATCCGGCGCAAGCGTCAGCGGCGCACCGCCCGGCCAGCGGCCGACCATCTTGGCGGCCAGCTTGACGGGATCATTCGTCCCGTTCGCGTTCGCGGCTTCCTCGACCGACTGCCAGAAGCGCGGCACGTCCTGGCTCATCTGGCGAAACACCAGATAGGTGCCGTTGCGCCCGAGGTCACGCTTGCCGGAGCCCTCGATATCCTCCGGCAGGCGTTCATATGGATCGAGCCTCGGATCGACCAGCGGCCGCGGCGTGATGCGGCCGTACTCGTTCTCGTAACCGAGGACGAATTCGCCGGGCTTGATGGCGCTGTCGTCGCCCGACGCCTTGCTCAGGCCCTCCATCGGCGGCGTCGAGATGCCGTCGGAAAAGCCGAAATGCTCCTTGCCGCCGGGCAGCCAGGTCGTCTCGAGCGCGTCCAGGACACGCACCGCACCGGAGAAGAGATCAAGCTGGAGTGCGTCCACCTGGTCGGCGAGAGCCGTGTCATCGCGCGCGTAGATCATCAGCACCGCGTCGACGGGGACCGATGGCCCGCCCCAATCCCAGGCCGCCGGATCGCTGGCGCCGGTATCGCCGAGGACGCGGCTGCGATGCGCCGTGGTCATGCCGAAGCGGAATTCGTTGGAGAAGCCATCGAGAACGGACTGCGGGCACCCGAGCCGCCTCAGCCCGTTGTGGGTGAAGGCGATGTGGACGTAGGTCTCCGCGCGGCTTGACGTCCCGTTCGAGACCTTCAGCGTATCGAGCCAGCGCCGCGCAGCGGACCGTTCCTCCCTGCCGTCGCCGAAAGCCAGCAACAGATAGCAGGCTGACTTGTGCTGGCTGTGACCGCGCACGACCAGGCCCTGCATGTCCGCGCAATCGAGGTCCACGGGCTTTGGCTGCGGCCGGCCCCAGTTGCGGCGCAGGAGTTTCAGCCAGTCGGTCGTCGCCCGTTCGCTGAGTTCGCCCGTCAGGCCGGCCCGCAGGCGGGCGTTATCTGCGATATTGATCGCCGAGAGGTTCGGATAGGCCGCGTACCAGACCTGAGTGGGAATTTGACGGCGGCGGATGTGGGCCTTGAAATCGCCCTCCCGCCAGGCGCCGTCGAGGATCAGCCAGCGCGTCTTCGGATAGCCGTGGCCGTTGGAGAAGATCGCGTTCAGTCCCCAGGCGACGATATCGATGAAATCGCCCATGTAGTTTTCCAGGCTGCCGTCGTAGTTGCTGGCAAACAGCATGCGGCGGCGGTCGTCGATGAAGGTCCAGCGGGCGAAGTGGATCGTCTTCACGCCGGCGAGATCCTCGTGTCCGAAGAAATAGCGCGCGCCGAAGCGGCCAACGCGCAGGATGACCAGCGAGGTGACCCGCCTGAACCAGCCCGGCTTGACGAAGCCGAGCGCGCTGAACTGGTTCTGCAGCGTGATGTCCTCGGTTTCGGCGAGCTCGGCGATGTGCTCCGGGCTGGCGACGGACGGATCGTCGGGATCCGTCATTTCGTGCCAGCGCAGGATCAGTGCCCAGACGACAATGACCGGCAGCAGCACGATCGCGAGGGGGATGGCTATCGCGATACCGAACACGCGCGCGATCGTCCGCCGCTTGCGCCAGCCGGCATCCGATGGCGGCGGCGTCAGCGCCCATTGGAGTTCGGGACTTGCTTTCAGGTGATCGCGGATTTTCTCGCGGATCGCATTCGCCTCCAGCCCCGCCGTGTCGAGGCGATCGAGAAAGGCCTCGACTGCCTCGCGCAGCCTCTGCTCGCAGCGGATCTGCCGAACCGTGCGGCCAATCGTGTTCACGTAGTAGGTCTGGTCCGCGATGACGTGATCGGCAAGCCAGGCCCGGCGCCCGGACTGGGTCACGGGAATCGGCTCTTCCAGGAACACGCCGATGCGATTGAAGACGCCCGCCGCGATGTCGGCGATTTCGTCGAGATGGTCGCCGACAGGGCCATCGAAATCGGCAAGATACATCAGGGCCGCCGGCGCGGTGCCGCCGGCCGGATCGGCCATCTCGGGGATGAACACGAAGCGGGCGTAATGAATGACGGCCGACCTGCAGAACGGCGCGCCGGTCGTTGCAACCTCGGCGGCGACTTCGGCAAGCGCCGCCTTCAAGGCATCCTCGGCGGCCGGGAGAACGGTGGCATGGATCGTGACGCCGTTCTGCTCCAGCCAGCCGCCGGGGTCGTCGCAGGAAAGGGGCGTCGGGCCGTTCGGCATGTCGTCTCACAATCCTTTGCTCACGCCCCCACCGGTGCTTTCCAAGCGGCCGTCCACCGGCTGCGCCCATCAGATCAGCCGCAGGAAATCCTTCTTCGGATAGCTCCGGTTTCCTATTCTCGCATTGGCGCCATCGGTGCCGCCGTCGCCGCCGGTGTTGCCTTCCAGCGTGTCGAAGGTCGTGGTCTTCAGCGCCAGCACGATGCCGACATGGGTCCAGTCGGTCGATGTCCTGCGCACCACGAACAGGCTGCCCGGCGGGATCTTCGACTTGCGCGCGATCGGGTCGCCGACCTCGCTTTCCCTGACGAAGCGTCCCGACGCCTTGGCGTCCTTGACCAGCGCATCGACGCTGACCTGGCGCGGAAACGGCATCTTGGAACCGAGATCGCGTGCGGCTTGCGCGGCGATCAGGCAGGAGAATCCCGCGCACCACAACTGGTCCGAGCCGTCCCTGCCGCGCATGTACAGGCGCACCCAGGGACCACGGTTGTTGCCGCCGATCTCGACGGGGCGCTCCCTGATGTGCTGGCGCGCCACCGTCAGTACCGCGCTTTCCAGGCTCGGCTGCGTGCCGTGGTCGGCAACGGCCAGCGCGCGCCGCATCGGCGCGGTCAGAAGCGCCCAGGTCTCGGGATCCAGTTCCCCGGTCCGCGCGCGGTTGAACTTCATCTGGAAGGCGCCAAGCTGCGCCTCGGTCGACGTACCGAAGTCGCCGTCGATCGAGGTGACGCAATCGTGGATGTTGAGCCACTCCTGGACCCGGCGGGTAGCCGCCTTCTCCCTGGCCGTGTTGACCGAACCGGTCTTGAGGAGGCCGGGATAGTCGAGCTCTGCCTTGATGTGCTTGAAGTCGGCGCCGCTGGTATCGACGTCCAGGGTGGCGGCATCCTCATTCGCGGCGGCCGCGTTGCTCTCGACCTTCTGCGTCCGGCCGATCCTGACGGCGCCGAGATCGACCAGCGCCTTCAGCAGGACGGCGGCGCCGACCTGCCTGGAGACGGCGTTCGCATCGAACACGCCATCGGCGACATATTTGCCCTTCCGGTAGTGCTGACAACCGCTCCACAGATAGGGCGTCGGGATGCCCCGGCGCTTGTACTCGTTGTTGATGCCGTTGTAGCGGTGCCAGTGATAGAGCACGCTTGCCAGCGACCAGTCGGTCACCTTGTCGAGCTTGTCGTAGGCGACGGCGTCGCGGGCGCTGTCCTCCCAGTTGAACGGAGGCGAGCCGGCCGGCGGTCGGTCCTTCGGCACGCGCGTTGTGCGACGGGTCAGGGGATCGCCGTTGTGCAGGTGCTGGTCGAAGCGCAGGCTGCATTCCATCGCGTGAACGACGGCGACGAACCACCAGGGAACCTTGGTGCCGGCAACGGCGTGGGCGTATTTGCCCTGGTTGGCGACGATCTTCTTGCCGATGGCATTGGCCGTGCGCGCCCACTCCGACGAGACGTCCATGGTCTTCCACAATTCGAGATAGGCTTCCGACCAGCCCTCGCTTACCACCGGGATGACCTCCGGGTTTTTCGGCTTGGGCGGCTTTGGCGGCTTCGGCGCCTCATTGGGTTTGGGCGGTTTGGGCGGTTTGGGCGGCTTCGAAGGTTTAGCCGGTTCGGGGGGCTCAGGCGGCGGAGGGGGTGGCTTGTCGGGGCCCTCGTCCTCGAAGTCGTTTTCCGGCACCTCATCGACGAAGGGCTTCTCGTGATCTTCCGGCGCCTCCTCGTCGCCGAACGGCCAGGCGAGCGCCTTCTTTGTCAGCGCTTCGATCCGGGCGCGCAGCGTCTCAAGCCGCGCGGCGGCGGCCATCAGGTCGAGGATCGCCAGGATATCGAGCAGGTCGTCGATCGCCGCGGCGGCCTCGGTCAGCCTGGCCATCTTCGCGGCATCGCCCGCCGCCTTGGCATCCTGATAGGGCTGGAACAGGCTTGCGCGCAGCCGTTCCAGCTCCTCCCGCATCTGCGCTTTTGTCGGCATGGCCTCTTCCCTCGGTATCCGTATCCTTATGGAGTCCGGCGAATGTCGTGGACCTGGGCGGCCAGCACCTGCAGCTCGACGGAAGCCGCCGTCAGCGTGGCGAGGTCGGCGGCAGAGGCGCCGGACAGCGCGGTCGTCACCGCCACCTCCATGGCCGCCAGGCTCTTGTCCATCAGCACGACCCAGCCGGCGAGCAGCTGGCGGTCCTTTTCGAGCAGCGCCATGTCGGACGCCGAAATGCCGCTGGGGGTCTCCAGAGAGCCGCGCCGCACGTAGGAGCGCTTCATGATCTCGAACATCGCCGGCGTACCGGCGCGCAGCGCCAGCATCAGGTCGCGCATCGCCGGATAGGCCTCGACCAGCTGCTTGCGGAAGGCGTCGCGGCTGGCGTAGGTGGCGACGCGCTGGATAATCGGCAGGGCCTGGTTGACGGCGGCGCTCGCACCGCCGATGAGCCGCGGCGCGCCCGTCACCAGTGCCGCGCCGCCGGTGGCGGTCGCCAGCGCGCCGGCGGCGCCGACCAGTGCGACCGACAGCGTCCCGGCGCGCGCCGTCAGCGCCTCGGCGGCCTCGCCGCTCGCGAG
>CAJQNW010000108.1 GCA_905479765.1 uncultured Tepidamorphus sp.
AACTGACGATCGAGTCCCTCGCCACCAAGGAATTCCCGGGCGAACGCATCGCCGCCGGTATCGTCGAGGCTTGCGCCTTCGCGATCGTCGATCCCTACCGGGCGGCCACCCACAACAAGGGCATCATGAACGGCATCGATCCGCTGATTGTTGCCACCGGCAACGACTGGCGGGCGATAGAGGCCGGTGCCCATGCCTGGGCCGCGCGCAGCGGCCGCTACACGTCGCTGAGCAATTGGGAGATCAACGGGGCAGGGCACTTGGTCGGAACGCTGGAGCTGCCGATGGCGGTCGGCCTCGTCGGCGGCGCGACGAAAACGCATCCCGCCGCCCAGGCGGCGCTGGAACTGCTTGGCGTGACGAGCGCGCAGGAGCTTGCCGAAATCGCCGCCGCGGTTGGCCTCGCACAGAACATGGCGGCCCTGCGGGCGCTGGCGACCGAAGGGATCCAGCGCGGCCACATGGCGCTGCACGCCCGCAACATCGCTATCGTCGCCGGCGCGACCGGCGACCAGATAGAAAAGATCGCGTCCGTTCTCGCCGCCGAGCACGACGTTCGCGTCGACCGGGCGAAGGAAATTCTTCGCGACCTGGAGGACGATCGGGTCTGACGCGATGAGCACGACCAACGCTAATCCTGCGAACGCACCGCGTGTTTCCGGCCTGTTCAAGAGCCAGGAAGGAATCGTCCTGATTCTGGCGTTTGTCGCGTTTGTCGCGTTTTCGCTGCTGCTTCCCTCCTTCTTCAGTGCGGGCAATCTTCTGACGCTGGTGCGCAGCGTCTCGATCCTCGGCATCCTGGCGCTCGGCATGGCGATCGTGGTGATCGGGCGCGGCATCGACGTCTCGATGATCGCGACGATGGTTGTCTCGGTCTCCTGGGCGTTCGTCCTCGCGCGTTCCGGCTACAGCCTCGAAGTCTCGCTGGTCATCGGCGCGCTGTTCGCCCTGTGCGCGGGCGTGGCGATCGGTATTCTCGTCGCCTTCGGCGAAGTCCCGCCGATCTTCGCAACGCTTGCTGCCGGATCGGTCATCTACGGGCTCGGCCGGACCTTCTTCTTCCAGTTGGAGATGCAGAACGTGCCGCCGGGCCACGAGTGGTTCTCGCTGTTCGGACAGGCCCGGATCCTCGGTATCCCGATCACCGTCGTGACGTTCGGGGTGCTGTGTATCCTGATCCATTTCCTGCTGAGCCGGACACGGTTCGGATGGCAGGTCTACGCCATGGGCAACAATCCGGAGGCCGCCCGGATCACCGGGGTACCGTCCCGCCCGATGATCCTCGCGCAATACGCGGTCAGTGCATTCGTTGCCTACGGGGCGGGCCTTATCCTCGCCTCGTCGGCTTCGGCGATCAACGCCCGGCTTTTCAACTCGACGATGATCTACGACATCCTGCTCGTCGTGGTGCTGGGCGGGATCGGTCTCAACGGCGGCCACGGCAAGGTCCGCAACGTCGTTCTCGGCACCATCTTCGTCGGCATCCTGCTCAACGGGATGACCATCCTGAATATCGATTACACGATCCAGAACCTCGTCAAGGGCGTGGTTCTGTTGCTGGCGATCGTCATCGATTCTCTCGTCAATCCGCGAGACGAACAGACCTCTCAGCAGGGAGACCTCTGAGAGCCGTAACCAACCGAAAAAACCATGGGAGGAATATGAAATGAGATTACGCACTATCGGACTTCTGGCGGCCACCGCCCTGGCCGCGACGGCCTGGACGGCCACCGCCAATGCCCAGAACAAGGGCCTCGAAAACCCGCGCAGCACCACGTTCCACGGAACGCTCGAAGGCAAGAAAGTCGTGTTCCTGCCCTTGTCGATGGGCTTCGACCTGACCGAGGGCTGGGCCGCCCGGATGCGCCAGCAGGCGGAACGCCTGAACTACGACTTTGAGATCCGCGATCCGGCGTGGAGCACCGACGCCGGCACGCGCGCGCTGCAGTCCCTGATCACCGAGAAGCCGGACCTGATCGTCGCTCACAATCCGGACATCCAGTCTTACGCCCGCCTTCTGGCCCAGGCCCAGGCGAAGGGCATCAAGGTGGTCCAGATCAACCTGGAATCGAACACCCAGACGGATTCCTATGTCGGCGCCGACTGGACGGAAATCGGCGAACAGGCCGCGACGGCCGTCGTCGATCGCTGCGGAGAGGGCAAGGGGTCCTCGACCAAGGTGGCGATCGACACCGGCGTGCCGACGGCTGCCTCCGACGTGTTCCAGCTCGACGGCATCTACCGCGTTCTCGACAAGCACCCGGAAATCGAGGTCGTCTCCCAGCAGGCCACCGAATATAATCCGGAGAAAGCCCGCTCCATCATGGAGACGGTGCTGCAGCAGCATCCCGACCTGTGCGGCGCGATCGGCATCTGGGATAATCAGGACACGGGTACGGCTTCGGCGATCCAGCAGGCCGGCAAGGGCGATCAGGTCTTCCTCGTCACCTCCGGCGGCGGCAACCAGGTCGGTTGCGAGAACGTCTCCAACGGTCTGTTCAACCTCTACATCAGCTACAACGTTCCCCTGCAGGGCGACATCCTGAACGCGGAGATCGCCAGGCTGCTGCTGTCGGATGCCGGGGCGGGTGAATCGAAGACGCTGTTCTTCAACCCGCTGACGCAGATCACCAAGGACAACGTCAACCAGCGCAATTGCTGGACCCTGGACGATCTGAAGTAAGGCATTCCGAAGCATGGCCACCAGCGACACCTTGCTCCGCCTGCGCTACCGGTTCTTTCCGGACCGGATGTTCGGCGAGCTTCTCACCAAGAGCTGGATTGACAACGTCATTCCAGCCCTGGCGCTGGTGGTCGCTGTCCTGATCATGGTCGCGTTGATTCCCGGCTATCTCTCGGCCGGGAATCTCGCCGACCTTGCCCGGCAGGTCTCGGAGATGGGCCTGATCGCGCTGGCCCTGACCATCGTCATTCTGTCGGGCGGCATCGACCTGTCGGTCGGCTCGATGTTCGCGCTTTGCGTTCTGACGGCGCTTGTCTGCATGAACGTGCTGGGCCTGCCGATCGCCGTTTCGCTCGTCGCGACGCTCGGCACCGGCCTCGTCTGCGGCCTGCTCAACGGGGTCCTCGTCGGATATCTCAGGCTTCGCGCCTTCATCACCACGCTGGTGACGCTCGTCATCTTCCGGGCGCTCTACGACATTATCTTTCCCAGGCTCGCCAGCGCCATTGTCGGCAACATGGCGATCTCGCCGACCTGGGATCTCATCGGATACGGCGATTTCTACGGCGTTCCCGTCTCCTTCTTCATCTTCGCGGTTATCGCGGTTGCGCTGCATATCGGCTTGTCGCGGCTGCGTCCGGGCTGGCGTCTCAGGGCTGTCGGCGGGGCAAGGCGCTCCGCCTACAACGCCGGCATCAACGTCAAGCTGACCGTCTGCCTGGCCTACGTGACCTCGGGCCTCCTGACGGCCGTCGCCGCCTTCCTGTTTTCCGCCCGGCTCGGCAGCACCGGTGCTGATACCGGCATCGGGCTTGAGATCACCGTGCTGACGGCCGTGGTGCTGGGCGGCGTCTCGCTCGGCGGCGGTCGCGGATCGGCCGGCAATGCGATCATCGGCACGATCCTCGTGCTCATCCTGTCGAACAGCCTCATCCGGCTGTCGATGCCGGGCTCGGTCAATCAGTTGATCCTCGGCCTGGTCCTCATCGCGGCGGTTCTGTTCGACCGGAAATGGGTCAAGAACCGGGGCAAGATCCTCAGCAAGATCTATGTGTCCCCGACTTTCCTCCGGTTGCCCGAGCGCGACAGGAAGGCGGAACCGGCGGCGCTGGCGATCAACGACAGGCTCGGCGACACCGAACTGATCGGTCTTGGCACGGTCGAAGGGCCGGAGGACGTGATCCTCGACCGTAACGACAACCTCTATACCGGCACGCGCCACGGCACGATCGTCCGTTTTTTCGCACCGGACTATAATCGCAGCGAAGTGTTCGCCCGCATCGGCGGCCATCCGCTGGGCCTGTCCTTCGCGCAAAACGGCGACCTCCTGACCTGCGTCGGCGGCATGGGCGTCTACCGCGTCACGCCGGACGGCACGGTTGCCAAGGTGACCGACGAGACCAACCGCAGCCTGCTGTCGATCATCGACGATTCCCGTTTGCGTCTTCCCGACGATCTCGACATCGCGCCGGACGGCCGGGTGTTCTTCTCCGAGGCGACGATCCGCTACGACATGTCGGAATGGGCTGTCGACGCGCTGGAGGGGCGTGGCAACGGACGGCTGATTTGCTTCGACCCGAAGACGCAGACCACGCGAACGGTTCTCAGGGGCCTGATCTTTCCAAACGGCATCACGATTTGCCGGGACGGCCAGTCGCTCCTGTTCGCCGAGACCTGGGCCTGCCGGATCAGCCGCTACTGGTTCGACGGACCGAACAAGGGCAAGCGGGAAGTGTTCCTGGACAACCTGCCGGGTTATCCGGATAACCTCAACCGTGGCTCCAACGGCACCTACTGGATCGCGCTTTTGGGCATGCGCACGAAGACCTTCGATCTCGCCATGCGCAAGCCGTCTTTCCGCAGGCGTATGGCGAAGCGCATCGCATCGGACGAATGGCTGTTCCCCAACATCAACCGCGGCTGCGTGCTTCACGTTTCGGAGACCGGCGATATCCTCGGCTCCTATTGGGACGAGGACGGAGAAAACCACCCCTCGATCACCTCGACTTGCGAACACAAGGGCTGGCTCTATCTCGGCGGCGTGTCGAACAACCGCATCGGGCGCGTGCGGATTAAAGACGCCGATCCGGACTGGACCGCGCTCGACGACTATTGGGGCAAAGACCGATGAGCGGGTTCGGCGCGGCTCTGGGGCGTTTCTTTTCGCGCGGCGACGCCGGCATCAGCGTTCCGGCGATGGACGGCGTGTTCCGGCCGAACAACCGTCTCGAGACCGCGGAGCGTCTGCTGTCGCTCGACCATGTCGACAATCTCGCCGCCTTTGGCGGGGGGCTCGTCGCAAGCGCCGGCGATACCCTTCACCAGATAAAGATTCAGGGAAGCGAGGCGGTGGGGACGGAGCTTGAGACGTTCGACGCGCCGGTTACATTCGTGGCCGCTGCCGATGATGGCCAACTGGCGATCGGCCTGCTTGGTTCCGGTATCCGGATAGGCTCTCCGGGCAAGTGGACGTCGCTCGACCTGCCGCGAGAGCAATCGTCCTGCATGACCGCCGCGACGTTTCTGCCCGATGGAAAGCTGGCGATCTGCATCGGTTCGCGTGTCAATTCCTT
Organism: uncultured Tepidamorphus sp.; assembly: GCA_905479765.1. GTDB lineage: Bacteria > Pseudomonadota > Alphaproteobacteria > Rhizobiales > Tepidamorphaceae > Microbaculum. The sequence goes on from CAJQNW010000108.1 coordinate 5,257, forward strand.
CCGGGACTGGAAGCGCGATCTGATGGAACTGGGACACACGGGCCAGGTGATCGTGCTTGATCCGGCCGGTGGACCGGCGAAGGTCATCGCGGACGGGCTCGCCTATCCCAACGGTATCGTCGTTCTGGACAACGGCCGGCTCGCGGTTTCCGAGAGCTGGCGCCATCGCATCCTGTCGGTACCGCTCGATGGTTCGGGCGGCACACAAATCCTTCTGGACGACTTGCCGGCCTATCCCTCGCGGCTCACCACGGCACCCGACGGCGGCATCTGGTTGGCGCTGTTCGCCCCACGGCGGCAATTGTTCGAACTGGTGTTGCGCGAGGACGACTATCGTCGCGAAATGATCGCCACGATCGATCCGGAAGAATGGATCGGGCCGGAACTAAGCGTGTCCCGCGGCCAGGTTCAGCCGCTCCAGCAGGGCTCGGTGCGCCAGATGGGCATTCTCAAACCGTGGGCGCCGTCGCGATCCTACGGTCTGGTCGTGCGCTGTGACGGCGATATGCGCCCGCTGGAAAGCTGGCACAGCCGCGCGGACGGCACGATGCACGGCATGACATCGGTCTGCGAGACCGATGCCGGCGTCTTCGCAGCCTCTCAAGGGTCCGGAACGCTTCTGCGGCTTCCCGCCACTGCGAATGGCAAAGGGCAAGCCAAATGACGACCGTGGTCGAGTTCCGAAACGCCACAAAGGAATTCCGTGGCAACCCCGCTGTCCGCAACGTCGACTTCGCGCTGAAGCAGGGCGAGGTCCACGCGCTCGTCGGCGAGAATGGGGCGGGCAAATCGACGCTCACCAAGGTGCTCGCCGGGCTCTATCCGCTGACCTCCGGACAGATGCTGATGGACGGCCGCCCGGCCTATTTTGCTTCCCCCGCCGAGGCGATGGAGGCCGGCGTGGCGATGGTGTTTCAGGAGACGAACCTGATCCCGTCGATGAATGTCGCGCAGAACATCTTTCTCGGCGACGAGAGCTTTTTCAATCGCCTGCGCGGCATCAACATCAAGGCGCAGCAGCACCTCCAGCGCCTGAACTTCCATGTCGAGCCGACCGCGCTGGTCTCATCGCTGGGCGCGGCCAAGAAGCAGATGGTGGAGATCGCCCGCGCGGTTCATCACAACGCCCGCATCTTCATCTTCGACGAGCCGACGGCTACCCTGACGCCGGAGGAAAAGGAGCATTTCTTCGCCCTTGTCGACCGCCTGAAGGGGGAGGGCGCGTCGATCATCTTCATCTCGCACGCGCTGGAAGAAGCGCTGTCCCATGCCGACCGCATCAGCGTCCTGCGCGACGGCGAGCTGATTGTCACCGACGACACGGCGAACTTCACCCGCGAGACCATCGTGCAGGCGATGGTCGGCCGCCAGCTGACCGACGAGCTCTACGGCAACGCCGCGACGCTGCGCACCCCGCGCGCGCCAGGCGAAAAGGTGCTGGCGCTGGAGAACGTCTCGATGGGAAAGGCCGTTCGCAGCGCCACGCTGTCCGTCTTCGCCGGCCAGGTAACCGGCCTGTTCGGGCTGGTCGGCGCCGGGCGGACGGAGATGATGAAAATCGCCGCCGGCGTCCTCAAGCGCGACTTCTTTCACGGCGGCCGCATCCGGCTGCATGGCGAGCCCGTGCGCTTCCGGGTGCCGAGGCAGGCGGTGACGCGCGGCATCGCCTACATCACCGAAGACCGCAAGGTCGACGGGCTGTTCGATACGATGGGCATCGCGCAGAACATCTTCCTCGGGAAGCTGGTGCAGGGCTCCAATCCGCTCTCCGTCGTCAGCATGACGGAGGCCCGCGAGAATGCGGCGCAGTGGATCAAGTCGCTCAATGTCCGCTCCATCAGCGATACGTCGCGGGTAGTCGAGCTGTCCGGCGGCAATCAGCAGAAGGTCGTCATCGCCAAGTCGCTGATCCAGGAGCCCTCGATCATCATTTTCGACGAACCGACACGCGGCGTCGACGTCGGCGCCATCGCCGAGATCCACCAGATCATCGAGGCGCTCGCCGACGCGGGCGCCGCCGTCGTGGTCATCTCGTCCTACCTGCCCGAGGTCCTTAACCTGTCCGACCGGATTCTGGTCGCCCGGCAGGGCCGGATCGTCGAGGAAATGACGGTCGACGAAGCGACTGAAGAAAAGATCATGTATGCCGCGGTCCACTGACGATAGCGCCGCGGCCGATGTACAGATCGTCGAGGTCGGCCCGCGCGATGGACTCCAGAACGAGAAGGCGCTGGTGTCCACGCAGGACAAGCTTCGCCTGATCGCCGACCTTGCCGACAGCGGATTTCGCCGGATCGAGGCGACTGCCTTCGTTTCCCCGAAATGGGTGCCGCAGATGGCCGATCACGATGCGGTCATGCGCCAGGCCGAGCGCCGTCCGGGACTGAAGCTGTCCGCGCTGGTGCCGAACGAGAAGGGCGCACGCGCCGCGCTGCAGGCCGGTGCCCAGGAACTCGCCGTCTTCACCAGCGCCTCCGAGACGTTTTCGAAGCGCAACACGAACTGCACGATCGAAGAGAGCATTGCCCGCTTCGTGCCTGTCATCGCGGTCGCGCGTGAACATGGCGTGCCGGTGCGCGGCTACGTCTCCTGCGCGATCGACTGTCCCTACGAGGGGGCGATCGCGCCCGGTGCTGTGGCGG
>CAJQNW010000109.1 GCA_905479765.1 uncultured Tepidamorphus sp.
CACCGCGGCCGCCGTCGCCGTGTCGATCTGCGCGCCGGCGCCGGTTCAGGCCGCCTCGCGCATCAAGGACCTCGTCGACATCGAGGGCGTTCGCGAAAACCAGCTGATCGGTTACGGCCTCGTGGTCGGCCTGAACGGAACCGGCGACACGCTGAACAACTCGCCCTTCACCCTGCAAAGTCTGCAGGCAATGCTGGAACGGCTGGGCATGAACACGCGCGACGCCCAGCTGCGCACCAAGAACGTCGCCGCCGTCATGGTCACCGCCAACCTGCCCGCCTTTGCGACGCACGGTACGCGCATCGATGTGAGTGTTTCCACGCTCGGCGATTCAACGAGTCTCCAGGGCGGCACCCTGCTCGTAACGCCATTGCTTGGTGCCGACGGCGAGGTTTATGCGGTCGGCCAGGGGCCTGTCGCGGTTTCCGGGTTCACCGTCGAGGGCGAAGCCGCCGAGGTAACCCGCGGCGTGCCGACCAGCGGCCGCATATCGAACGGTGCGCTGATCGAGCGGGAAATCGATTTCGAGCTGTCCCAGCTCGCCAGCCTGCGTCTGGCGCTGCGCAATCCGGACCTGACAACCGCGACGCGGATCGCCCAGAGCATCAACGACTACATCGGCCCCGACACCGCCACGGCAACCGACCCGGCGACTGTCCAGATCCGAATGGTCGGCAAGTATTCCGAAGACATCGTCGCCCTGCTCACCGATATCGAACAGCTCCGCGTCGAGCCAGACCAGCCCGCACGCGTCGTCATCGACGAGAATTCAGGCATTATCGTCATGGGCAAGGACGTCCGCGTATCGACTGTCGCCGTAGCACAGGGCAACCTCACCGTCACCGTCACCGAGACGCCCGAAGTCAGCCAGCCGGAGCCGTTCTCTGGCCGTGGCGCAAAGACCGTCGTCGTGCCGCGCACCCAGATCGCCGTGGACGACCAGTCCGGCAACCGGATGGCGATCGTCGACGGCAGCATCAGCCTGCAACAGCTCGTCGACGGGTTGAACGCCCTCGGCGTCGGTCCGCGCGACCTGATCTCGATCATTCAGGCAATCAAGACCGCCGGCGCCCTGCAAGCCGACATAGAGGTGATGTGACAATGGCTATTCCCGCCGATCTGGCCATGTCCATGCCCCTCGCGAATGCCAGACTGTCGGCCACTGCGGCGAGCGCGCCCGACAGCGTCCGGCAGGCCGCCCAGGAATTTGAGGCGGTCTTCATGAACACCATGCTGTCTCAGATGTTCGCCGGCCTCGAAACCGACGGGCCCTTCGGCGGCGGCCAGGGCGAGGAAATGTTCCGCTCCCTGCTCATCGAGGAATACGGCTCCAATATCGCCGCCGCCGGTGGCATCGGCATCGCCGATGACATCACCCGCGAGCTTCTCTCCCTCCAGGAGGTTTCCAATGACGTCCCGCAATAAACCCGCCGCACCGATACCGACGTTCGATCACGACTCCGCCCGGCAGTTCTGCACCGACCTGTCGCAGACCGTCGACACGCTGATCGAGGTCCTGAGCGAGGAAACCCGCCTCATCAAGGCCGCCAAGTTGACAGCGGCCGCTGCGATGGCATCGCAAAAGTCTGTTGTCTCCGAACGCTACATGAAGGCGCACGGCGTTCTCAGGCTGGCCGGGCCGGACCTGAGCCGGTTCGCTCCCGACGAAGTCGGTCACCTGCGCGAGCGTCACCAGGCGTTGGAATCGGCGATCTCCCTGAACCTCGCAGTTCTGGCGACGGCACGGACCGTTTCCGAAACATTAATCAAGGGCGTCAGCGAAACGGTGGCCCGCCATCGCGGCCGCACCGATACCTATGGCGCCGATGCCCGCCAGACCGCGCATGCGCCCGGCGCCGGGCCGATGAGCTGCAACGTTGCCCTCTGAGCGGGATTCGCCAGTAAATGCCGACTATTTTTCGCTAAAACTCTATTAAATTTAGAGTATTACAAAGAATTTTAAATTCACATCTCCGCCTTACCTTAACTTCCCCTTAGGAAGGTTTTGGCCGTTTCGAGACAGGCCGGAGGCAAAGGTGGATGCGAGCGTAGCGGGTAAGCCGCCAGGAATACTGCCCATCGAAGGCTGGGGTCGCGAGCCCCCGACAGCCGGTCCGACCCCCGTCGAACCGGGGCAGTCCGTGAATCCGCCCCGGGATTCGCAGCATCTGCGCGACAAGCACAGAGACAGTCGCGACGAGAAATCCGCCGACGGCACCGAGCCGCGGGATCGTTCCGGCGCGTCCGCGCAGGAGCGTGACAACCTGGAAGGAAAGGTATCCGGCACGCCGCGCCAGCACAATTACCTGCAAGCCGTCGATCCGAAGACCGGACAGGTTTCCATCCAGGCTGTCGACCCGGCAACCGGACATGTCCTTTGGCAAGCGCCTTTGCCCGAAGCTCCTTTTGAGAACCAGGCTCCCGAGTCGCGAAAATCCGTTATTTCATCTGCCGCTGAGGAAAGGGAAAACCCGCAATCCACGGGATTGCTGGGTAAGCGCGCCTATGAACATCACGATGATGTTCAGACCGGCGGGCCGCGGATCGAGATAACGGCCTAGCCGCTCAAATTTAAGACGCCCTATTTACCTCCTCTTAGGACGCCTCCCTTAGAACAGCCGACTGCACCCAGAAGGGTTGCTTTGTGTGTATCACAGATCCAGGAAAAGGATTGAATCATGGCTGATATTACCCTCTCCGCAGGCGTCCGTCAGAATCTGCTGTCCCTGCAGAACACCGCCGACCTGATGGCCACCACGCAGAACCGTCTTGCCACCGGCAAGAAGGTCAACTCCGCGCTGGACAACCCGACCAACTTCTTCACGTCGTCCTCGCTCAACACCCGGGCGTCGGATCTGTCCTCGCTGCTCGACTCCATGTCCAATGGCGTCAAGACGCTGGAAGCCGCCGACAACGGCCTGACCGCTGTCACCAACACGCTGGAGTCGATGCAGTCGACCCTGCGCCAGGCGCGCCAGGACAAGTCGTTCGAGACCACGTCCTTCTCCGTCGATCTCGGTGATACCCCGGCCGGCACCGAAACGCTGTCGATTTCCGGTGGCGCCGTTGGCGCGACCGCCGTCGACATCGATCTGACCGGATCCCAGGGCACGTTCACGGGTAGCGGTTTCTCCGCCCTCGACTTCGATAGCGGAGCCGACAACAGCTGGGCTGGTTCGGTCTCTTTCGATGTCGCACTCGATGGCGGCACCGCCCAGACGGTTGCCATCACCGCGGTTGACGGCGACACGCTGAGCCTGACGCTTGACGGCGGCGCGGCGGTAACGATCGACGTCGCCGACGTCGAAGCCGTCACGGTGGACGAGCTCTCGAGCGCCGTGAACGCGTTGTTCGATGCCGAAGGCGTCGAGATCACCGCCAGCGTCGATACCGGCGAGCTGGTCCTCACGGCTGACAATGCTACGGACTCGTCCACAGCAGCGGTCGCCGTGACGGCAGTTGCCGAGACGCTTGCTGGTGCGAGCGATACCGGTCTCGGCGGCGGTGCCGGCAGCCTTTCCGCTGCCACGGCCAAGTCGGTCGATACGCTGGTTGCGGAAATCAACGCCAACACCAGCCTCGACGGCAAGATCCGTGCCTCCAACGACAACGGCAAGCTGCGCATCGAGAACCAGTCGACCGAGGAACTGTCCATCGACGGCGTGACGGCTGCGACCGGCACGATCGACGGCGGCGCAGGCTCCGACACCATCGGCGGCAACCAGGTTCGTGCCGACCTCGCGACCCAGTACAACGATCTCCGCGATCAGCTCGACAAGCTGGCCGACGACTCGTCGTACAACGGTGTGAACCTGCTCCGTGGCGACAACCTGAAGATCACCTTCAACGAGACCGGCACGTCGACGCTGAACATCCAGACCAAGGATGGCGAAGCGATCAACTCTGCCTATCTCGGCCTGTCGTCGATCGAAGCGTCGGACCTGGATTCCGATGACAACATCGACTCGGTGATCGCGACCGTCAGCACGGCGCTCGACACGATCCGCTCGCAGTCGTCGTCCTTCGGTTCGAACCTCTCCATGGTCGAGAACCGTCAGGACTTCACGAACGAGATGATCAACACCCTGGAGACCGGTGCCGACAATCTGGTGCTGGCCGACACCAACGAGGAAGGCGCCAACATGCTGGCTCTGCAGACCCGCCAGCAGCTCTCCTCCGTTGCCCTGTCGCTGGCCTCGCAGGCCGACCAGGCTGTGTTGCAGCTGTTCTAAGACCTCTCCGGAGGTCCCACACTTCCAGCGGCGGGGCCTCGGTCCCGCCGTTTTCTTTTGCCTAAACTTGCCGGCGATCCTGCGAATCAAACCATCAGTTGGGGACTGCGACATGGCGCTCAAAGTCGAACTGAAACCTGGCGAACGGTTCATTCTCGGCACCGCCGTCATCACCAACGGCGGGCAGCGCGCGCGGCTGTTCCTCGAGGGCGATATCCCGATCCTGCGCGAAAAGGATATCCTGACGCCCGAGACGGCGGACACGCCGGCAAAGCGGATCTACCTGGCCGTTCAGATGATGTATCTGGCCGGCGAAAACAAAGCGCGCCACGACGTTTATTTCCAGCTCGTCAACGACATTATCAAGGCTGCGCCTAGCACTTTGCCCTTTATCGACCGGATCAATAATCAGATTTTAACCGGGTTTCCGTATAAAGCTCTGAGGGAAGCGAAAACGCTGATCGACTACGAAGAGGACTTACTGAATAATGCAAAATTCGGCAGCGCAACTGTACGCCAGAACAGCCCAGAAGACGAGCAAACCGCGTGATCTCGAAGCGGATCTGCTGATCAAGGCCGCAGCCAAACTCCAGAGCGTTTGCGACGACTGGACCAATCGCAGCCCGGAACTCGACGCCGCCCTCCTCTACAATCGCCGCTTGTGGACACTTTTCGTCACCTCCGCGACGCGCCCGGAAAATCCGCTTCCCCTCCAGATCAAAGAGAACATCGCCAACCTGTCGCTGTTCATCTTCAATCAGACACTGAAGATCCAGACCAATCCAAGCCCGGACAAGGTGCCCTCGCTGATCTCGATCAACAAGGAAGTCGCCGCGGGCCTGCGCGCCTCCAGCTGACGACACGTCGCTCGAAGTGCCGGCCGAAGGTTGCCTGCGTCGTGGGCGGGCACGTTCGCGTTCCCGAGACGCAGTGTGCGTCTCCGGTGAAGTCCCGTAGGGCGGCCCTCGTGGCCGCCTTTTTCTTGCGCGGTTCCGGGACAGTCTGATCCGGACAGCCCGCCGCCGGGCACGCTGCCGCCATACGGGAAGGCCGTCGCGCGGAAACGTCGCGTTGCCGTGGATCATACCCCGGCTTAAGCAGCTTTCGGCGGGATCAGAGGTAGTTGGTCAGGTTGAGTTGCGCCAGCATCGACGTCACCTGATAGCTCACCTGTAGCCGGGTCTCGAGTTCCAGCAGCGCCACGGCGACCTCGTTCGTGTCGGAGGATTCCACGTCCGAGAGGACATCCTGAGCCATCGCCTTGGTGGTGGTGTGCCGCTCGTCCGCCTGCCCGGCGATGTACTGGACCGAAGCGATCTGCGCATAGATGGAATCGATCGACTGCTCGCCGTTCGCATAGGACAGGTTGTCGACTGTGCGACTCATCGTCGAGAAATACCGGTCGTGATCCTCCGCTACCGCAGTGTCGTAGGTGTCGCTCGACAGTACGGCCAGATTCCGTATCAGCACCGTATAGGCTTCCTCGTTGGCGCGCGTCCCGTAGGACACATACATCCCGTCGTCGATCTTGGACACCGATGTGTCGCGCGCGCTGACGCTGGAATCGCCGTCGCCGGTGTACCAGAACACCGTGTTCGCGGTGGTACCGTCGACCAACGCCGTTGCCGAATCGAACGGCGGGCCATCGACCCGCTGCGGCGGATTGCTGTCGTCGATATTGAAGAAATCATTCGACGCCGCGAATGCGGATGCCGCGGAAAGCTCGGTCGACGCGCTTGCTTCGACTGCCGTGGCCAGGGCTGCCTGGAAGTTCGCCGCGGTCGCATTTTCGTCCGCACCGATTTCGAACGTCCCGGCTGCCCCGCCTTCGCCGGCGGCAACAGCCGTCAGCTTGACGCTCGTCGATGTCCCATCCGGCATGGTGAGGTCGACCCGGATCGTATCTCCGGGTTCGGGCAAGGTGGCGGTGAACGTCACGGTGGCCGTATTCGGGCTGCCTGCGGGACCGGCAACCGTCGTGCCGGTCAAGTTGTTGGTGACGCCGGCGATCTTGAAACCGAACGGGCTTCCGTCGACGTCCTCGCCGATCGACACGTCCGCGCCCGCGGCAGCGGGTATCATCAGGCGGCCCAGCCCGTCGGCGCCGAGATCGGCCTGCCGGCGTTCGGACAGGTGCTGCTTGAAGCCGGCCCGGGCGCCGTCGCCTTCCAGGATCACCTTCGAACTTTCGACCGGGTTGTCGTCCGTCGCACGACCGGCATACATGTATCGCCCGGCGACTTCGGTATTCAGAAGGCTGACAAGCTCGTCGAAAGCGGCTCCCGCCCGCAGTTGCATGGCGGTTTGACCATTCTCCGCGATCTCGTAACTTGGCACGGTCGCGTCCGAACGGGTATCACTGACGATCTCGCGCATGCGCTCGAAGCCCTGCACCAGGACGGAACTGCGCAGCTGCGTCGTTTCGATGACCGACTTGTAGGAATTCACCTGGGAGATCCGCGCCCGCATCGAGATCGACATCGTCCGGTCGGTTCCCAGAAGGCCATAGGTGGCCGCCTTCTTGCCGGTCGAGAGCTGGCGCTGCAGATCGACCATCTGCTCGCGAATCTGCGTCAGGCCGCGCGTCCATCCCAGTGAACTGGATAGTGGTCCGATACTCATCTGACCTAGATCCTCAGTAACATGTCCATCATTTCACGAAACACGGTAATGACCCGTGTATTGGCTTGGTATGCGGTCTGCAGCTCGATGAGGTGCGCCATCTCCTCGTCGATGTTGACACCTGAATCCGAGGCGAAACGCTCCTCCAGCTGCGCGCTGACCGTCTCCTGGGCCTGGGCGGCCTGATAGATGTCGTTGGATATGGCGCCCTGGTAGGAGATGACGCGCTGGATGAAGCCGTCGATCGTACCCTGGTAGGGCGTCGCGCCGGCGACCTTGGTTTCCGCCGAGAAGGTGTAATCGAGCTCCGTCAGCCGCCGCAGCATCTCGGTCGGCCGTGCCGCGTCGCCTGCCAGCGTGCTGGCGTCGTAGAGAACCAGCAGCGAATTGTCATCGAGGATGTCCGGATTGATCGATATCCGCTGGGCGAAACCGAGCTGCTGCGGCAGTCCGTCCTGGTTCGCCGTATAGGCCTGCACACCATCGGTGAACAGCGGAATGGCCAGGCCGTTGCCGCTCAGGCTCGTCTGCGTGATACCCGCCGACAGCGCCGTGATCCCCGAGGTATTGTAGCTGCCTTCCGACAGGCCCGTCGCCGTCCCGACCGATGGGTCGGAGAAACTGATGGCGAAGCCGTCGGTCGCCGTGTCGCCGTTGATCACAAGTTCGCCGGCGACGACCGAGGCGTTCACGCCGCCGAGCCCGTCGATCCAGACCTGGAGGTCCTGGCCGGTCTCCGCGCCGGTGAAGTTGAAGGTATTGTCGACGCCGTTCACCGAGACGGTGATGGATTCGCCCGCCAGCGCGGCGAGATTGAGCGTCGAGCCGTCGGCGCCATACAGCGCGCCCGCGGAACTCGCCGTGGCACTGCCGTCGTCCAGGAAGCGCAGCACGTCACCGCCCACCGACGAGACATCGACCTGCGGGTTTAGCTGGGCATTGATTTGCGCCGCCACCGCCGCGATACCGCCGGAGATATCGATGCCGATAACCGTATCGTCGGGATCGCCCGTCACATCGTTTGACAGCGGCAACGACGATGTGCCGTCGACGGCGACCAGCGTAACGGACTGCTCGACGCCGTCGACCGTGTAGGTCATCGACACGCTGTCGCCGGGCTGCATGCCGGCCAGGTCGATATCGAAGCCGGCCTGCGTCCCGCTCGTCACTGCCGTGGAGTCCACGCCGATGGTCGAAAGCGATCGGGCCAGCGCGTCGGCGATCGAATCCAGCTGCGCTTGCGCGTCGACCAGATATTCGTCGCGAAGCTCGAGCAAGGCGGCGAGCTTGCCGGACCTGATCTGGTTATCGGCGATCAGGTCGATTTTGCCGCCGTTCGGCGTAACGATCGTGATCGATCCGACCCCGGATACGCTGCTGTCGGGATCGTAAAGCGATTGCGCGGTTATCGTGCCGCGTTCGTCGAACTGCAGTTGCGCCGGCAGCGGGTCGAGCAGCGACGTGCCCGACCCCGTCATGATCCTGACGATGCCCCGCTCGCCCTCGGTCACGTTGATGTCGATCAGCTGGCTGAGTTCGTTGATATAGCGGTCGCGGGTATCGAGCAGATCGGCCGGCGGGGTATTGACCTGGGAACTGCTGCCCAGTTGGGAATTGACCTGCGCCAGCCGGTCCAGGAGGTCGTTGATCTGCGTGACCGTGTCGCCGATATCGCGCTCTGTCTGCAGCCGCATCGTCTGGACATCGTCCGACATGTCGTTCAGTCGCTCCGCCAGAACCTGGGCGTCACGCAGGAACTGTTCGCGGGCGATGTAGGAATCGGGACTTGTGGCGAGCGACTCCAGTGATGTCTGGAACGTATTGTAGAGGGTATCGATCGCCGTGGATTGGCCCGGCTCGCCGTACATCTGGTCGATCTGACCGTAGTAGTTTTCGAGGATTCGGACGTATCCCAGACCGGCGTTCTCCTGCCTGATCTGCCTCTGCAGCAGACTGTCGACCTGGCGCTTGACGTCTCCAGCGAGCACGCCGGTGGCGACGCCCCCGACGACGAGCGAGGTGACGCCCAGGGATTTCTTCGTGTATCCGGGCGTATCGGCGTTCGCGACGTTGCGCGATACCACCTCCAGCCCCGCGCTGGTCACGGCGAGGCCCTGCAAGGCGGTTCCGAGAACGCTATAAATACCCATTTCAACCCTCGTACATGATCAGGGCGGTCCGGCTATCGCCGGCCGCCCTGCCCGCGTCAGCGGACCATGTTCAAAACTTCCTGGAGCATTTCGTCGCTCGTTGTGACGATACGTGTCGAGGCCGAGTAGGCCTGCTGCGTGACGATCAGCTTGGTGAACTCGTCGGCGATGTCGGTATTCGAGTTTTCCAGAGACGCGCCGATGATGGTGCCTTGCGCGCCGAGGATCGCCTGACCGGAATCCTGCGTGACCGCGAAGGCCCCGCCATCGAGTTTCTGCAGCCGGTTGGCGGCGTTGAAGCTGGCCAGCGTCACCTCGTAGAGGTCGACGGTACGGCCGTTGGTATAGCTGGCGACGATGCGGCCCTGCTCGGAGATGGAGACACCGACCAGCTCGCCGGCGGCATAGCCGTTCTGGCGCAGTTCGGTGACCTGGACGCTGCCGTTGGAATCGGCGAACTGCGTGATGCCGTTGACGCCGTGGTTCAGCACGATATCGCCGACCGTCTGCCCGTTTACGGTGACGCCGGTCAGGGTTACCGAGTTGACGTCTGGATTGAGCTGGCCGCTGTCGTTGAAGACGTAGTCCTGGCCGATGTTGATCCACGCGGTATCCGTACCCGTCGCGTTGGAGTCCGTCTGATAGAACATGTTCCAGGTTTGCGGGGAGTTCGACGTCTTGGCCCAGCGCATCTGGACGTTTACGGACGAACCGTCGGAATTGTAGACCGTGATCGCGCCGCCGGAGATCGACGTATCGAGGAAGGCATCGACGTCCTGCCCCTGAACGAGCGCGTCGCCGCCGGCGGTCGGATCGTTGTTGAAATCGGCGACGTCCAGAAGCTCGCTGTCGACGATGTCCGGGTCGGAATTGGTCGTCTGCGGATAGGACGCAAGGTTGGCGCGCAAGTCGATGGTCGTGGTCTGGCTGGCGGGGAGGAAGTCGTTTGTGATCCGGACCGGCTCCGGCACGCTGCCGACCAGGTTGCCGGTCTGGGGATCGACCTTGATCGCTTTCAGGTAGTATCCCGCGCCGTTGACCAGGTAGCCGGCGCTGTCGAATTCGAAATCGCCACGCCGGGAGTAATAGTCGACGCCGCTGAACACCGGCTTGCCATCGGCGACGCTGGACCGCTGTTCCACGATGAAGAAACCGTCGCCGTTGACGCCCATGTAAGTGGAAACGTCAGCGCCGACGATATCGCCCTGCACGGTATTCGTAGCCCGGGTAAACGACTGAACGCCGCCGGCCAGCTGCTTGTAGTACGGAGATTCGGGAACCAGATCGGCAAAACTCGTGTCGGTCCGTTTGAAGCCGACCGTCTGTGAATTGGCGATATTGCCGGAGACATGTTCCAGCGCGAACGACTGCGCCCGTAGCCCCGACACTGCTGTCGCCAGCGCCCCATAGATACCCATAGTTCTCTCTCCGCATTAACCACGCACAACGGCGCGCCAGCCGCACCCATCCGTCAGGTGTGGCAGCAATCGCCGTGCCAGCTGGCCGAATCGAATGATTCCAATGGGTTGATCGCCCGCCTTAACCACGACATCTCGCCGCGACAGGAAGAATCTCCCCCTTGCGGCAAAAAATGCCGCCTCCCGGCACCGCGTGCAGGTGACAGGTCCGCTCGAACTGCGCTACCTGTTGCCGCGCAACAGTATGGGAGCCGCCTGGAATGCGTTTCGAGGGATCTGGAAGCTACATCGCAACCGAGGATTTGCGGATCGCCGTCAATGCCGCGATCACCCTGGAGCGTCCTTTGCTCATCAAGGGCGAGCCAGGTACCGGCAAGACCGTTCTTGCCCATGAAATGGCCAACAGCCTCGGCGTTCCGCTGCTGGAATGGCACGTCAAGTCGACGACCAAGGCGCAGCAGGGTCTCTACGAATACGATGCGGTCAGCCGCCTGCGCGACAGCCAGCTCGGCGACGAGCGCGTCCACGACATCGCCAACTACATCCGCCGCGGCAAGCTGTGGGAGGCCTTCACCGCCGAACAACGCCCGGTACTGCTGATCGACGAGATCGACAAGGCGGACATCGAGTTTCCCAACGATCTGCTGCAGGAACTCGATCGTATGGAGTTCTTCGTCTACGAGACCGGCGAGACGATCCACGCCCACGCCCGGCCGATCGTCGTGATCACGTCGAACAACGAGAAGGAGCTGCCCGACGCGTTCCTGCGCCGCTGCTTCTTCCATTACATCCGCTTTCCCGAAGCCGACACCATGCAGGCGATCGTCGACGTCCACTTCCCCGGTCTCAAGAAGCGGCTGCTCCAGGAAGCGCTGTCGATCTTCTACGATATCCGTGAGGTGCCGGGCCTCAAGAAGAAGCCTTCGACGTCGGAGCTTCTCGACTGGATCAAGCTGTTGCTGGCCGAAGACATCGACGAGACAGTCCTGCGCGAGCGCGACCCCAAGAAGCTGATCCCGCCGCTGCACGGGGCACTTCTGAAAAACGAGCAGGATGTCCACCTTTTCGAACGCCTGGCGTTCATGACACGTCGCGGCAACAATTAGGCGGTAACACCCGTCAAGTGGAACCGCTTCGGCATCGCGATCAGGTAAGAGTTTCGTCATCGGCTGGTGCTATCAACGCTGGGGAATACTGAACCGATTGGATCGCAGCCGGTCTTCGGCTACGATGGCTAAGTATCCTAGGGACAGCTTTCGATTCTGATCCCGGCACCTGGCTACTCGCGGTAACAAGCGACGCCTAATTCACCCAAGGGCAGGTTGAGACAGCCGCCTTCGCGAACGAATGACAGGAACCAGCAGATGAAAATCAAACCCGCAACACTTGCGTGCGCAGCGCTTGTTTCGCTCGGCATCGCCGGCTCTGCCGCGGCCCAGACCCACGGCGCCTGCGATGCATACGCCCGCGACTATGCCAAGAGCGTCTCCAACGGCAGTGAAGTGCTTGGCGGCGCGGCCGTCGGCGCGGTCGGGGGCGCCATCATCGGCGGCATCATCGGCGGATCGAGGGGCGCCGGAACCGGTGCGCTGATCGGTGGCGGCACGGGCGGTGTGGCAGGCGCCGCGACGCACGGCAAGCGCTACCAGGACGCCTACAACTACGCCTACTACAACTGCATGAACCAACGCGCGGCCCAGCCCGCCGCTGGCGGCGGCGGCATGCAGCCATGGACGCCGGCCTGGTACCAGTACTGCTCGTCCAAATACCGCTCGTTCAACCGCAATACCGGCTATTACACGACCTATGGCGGCCAGAAGCGGTTTTGCCAATAAATCCGATTATGGAATCGCCGGTTAACGGCCACTTCCAGGACGGCTTGGCGCCGGGCATAACAGCCCGGCGTTTTTGTCTGCGCCGATCTCTTCCGGCGGGCCTTTCGGCCTAATTTCCAGTGCCGGTGTTGAGCACCTGCTCGGCGGCACAACTGCATTCGACCCTGTTGCGCCCTTTGTGCTTAGCTGAATAAAGCGCCTCGTCGGCCAGCGCGACCAGGCGGTCGGTAGCGGCCGGCAGCGGCAGGGTCGCGACACCGAAGCTCGCCGTCACCTTGAACGGCCCAGCCTCGATCCCGAAGCTGCTCGTCTCGATCACCTGTCGCAATTCCTCGGCGGTCTGGCAGGCGAGAGTCTCCGGCGTATCCGGCAGGAACACGCCGAACTCCTCGCCGCCGAGCCGGCCAAACACCGTATCGCTTCCGAAATGCGCCGAGACGTTGCGGGCGATACTCTGCAAAACAATATCGCCGGCGGGATGCCCATGGCGATCGTTGATTGCCTTGAAGTCGTCGATATCGAAGAGGATGAGCGCTACCTGCGTCGCTTCCTTATCGGCCATATCCATGAACTCGGTCATGGCCTGGGTGAAGCTGCGCCGATTGGCGATGCCCGTCAGCGGATCGGTCGCCGCCAGTTCCTTCAGCTCGGCCTCGAGCCGTCGCCGCCGCACCACTTCGGAGCGCAGTTCGGCATTCACCTTTACCAGGCTGGCATGTTGCGTCTCCAGCGTCTGCATCGCCTTTTGCAGCTGGGTCAGGTCGGAAATGGTGATTGCCAGCCCGTCGCCCACCCGTGCGCTCGAAATCCGGTAGACACCCTCGGAATCGCCTGACGCCCTTAACGATTCGTATACGCGGGTATCCCCGGTCTCCAGGCTCGCCATCAGATACGGCCAGACAGAATCGAAATCGAGGCGGGGCAACAGCTCCTTCAGCTTCCGCCCGACGAGTTCCACCGGTTCGCCGCCGATCAGCGTGGCGGCGGCCGCGTTGATGGCCGTGATTTCCAGGTCGGTGGCTGTCCCGCTCTCGTCGCGAACCGCCGTCACCACCAGCACACCGTGCTGGCTGGCGTTAAAGACCGCTCGGATGAGATCGTAATTGTCGGCGCGTGAGCGGACATATACGAGGACGCCCTCCCCGCCTTCCGGATGCTTCAACGGCAGCAACAACCGCTCGCTCGCCCCGGCGATGCCGAAACTGACTTTTCGCTGGACAGTGAACAGCGGTGCCCCGGTTTCGATGCAGTACTTGTAGCGCGGCAGATAGGCCTGCGCGCCCGGATAATTCAGTTCGCTGAGCCGCCGGCGGGCAGGGTCGTGCCCGAACAGCGCCGCGATATGACTGCCCACCGTTTCATAGTGAAAATCCCCGTCCAGATGACGCATCAGCATAAGGTTGATGCCGCGATCTCCACTCAGATGCCGCTCAAACCGCGCCTGGTGAGGCAGCCCGCCGTCCTCGCGTGCCGCATAACGCCACTCCGCGAGCAGGTCGCGGACCTCCGCGAATACGGTTCGCCCCTCGATTTCATCGAAGAAGATTTCAATTTCCGGCTGCATAGCCGGCGTTCCGAGTGACGCCACGCTAATCTGCTCCCCTGTCGATCATCATGCCTGTCTCGCCCCGGACAATCGACCCTACCGACAGAAGATGAAGAGTTGGTATTTTAAAGTTTATAATTGAATCGATTCAAATTGTTATGTGGCGAATATAGTCATCCGAGAAACACTTGTGAATCTAAGGATTCAGTTGTTCTTCAGCGCCCGAATAACTGCGTCGCGCCCGCCGTTCCTCGGCGAGGTCGAGAACCTGCAATCGCCAGTAGGCAAGCTGCGTCGCCAGCCGCCCGAGCGACCCGCCTGCCCATACGGCGCGATACGGTGAGAACCGCCGCCACGTGTCGTCTCCCTCGGCGATCGCGCGGGCGATCAGGCCGCCGCCTGCCGCCGTCGTGTTGAGCCCATGGCCGCCGAAGGCCGTACAGCTCCACAGCCCCTCGCCGATCCGCCCGATCAGCGGCATCTTGTGGACGGCATAGCCCATCTGTCCGGCCCAGGCGGATTCGATCCGGAAATCGCCAAGCTGCGGATAAATCTTGAGAATGTCCCGCTTTAGCATCTTCGCCAGTTCGGCTGGCTCCGAGCGGCGCGTCGTGATGCGTCCGCCCCACAGCAGCCGCCCACCCTCGACGATCCGGTAGTAGTCCGACGCCCGCCGGGTATCGCCGATGCAGCCGGAAAAGCGGATCGCCTGCGCGAGCTTGTCCGGCATCGGTTCCGAAACCACCACATAGGTCGCAACCGGCAGCATCGCCCGGTCGACAGGCCGCCACAGCCGCGGCGGATAGACGCTGCCCGCAAGCACCACATGCCGCGCCGACACCGTCCCCGTCGGCGTCTCGACCAGCCAGCCGGCCCGGGCCTTCTCGATGCGCTCCGCCGGCGTCGCCTCGTGGATCACTGCGCCCTTGGCTTCGGCGTCGGCCGCCAGCGCCAGTGCATAATTCAGGGGGTGAATGTGAAAGGCAGTCGTATCGTGCAGCGCCTGGAAATAGGTGTCGGTCCTGAGCGTCTCGCGGACCTGTTCCACCGGCCAATAGTCGCGTGGGTGGCCATACCGGATCGCCATGATCTCGGCCCGCCGCTTCAAGCTGGCCCGATCGTTGTAGCGGATCACCTTGAGCCAGCCCGGCACCGGCGTCACGCCGGGCGGGTTCAGCTCCGCGATCCGGGCGCGAACGTATTCGACGCCCTCCACGGAGATATCCCAGAGCGCCCTGGCATGCTCGAACCCGAGCTTCTTTTCGATCGCGTCGATCCCTTCGGCATAGCCCGGCGACACAAACCCGCCGTTGCGCCCCGACGCGGCCCAGCCGACGCGGTGGCTTTCGACGAGCACCACCGAGCGTCCCGCCGCCGCCAGCTCCCGCGCCGTGGTCAGCCCCGCAAGCCCCCCGCCGATGACGCAGACCTCCGTCTCGCGGGCCCCTTCAAGCGGCGGCCGCGGCGGCGACGTCGTCATCGTGGCGGCATAGAAGCTGTCTATGTGGGCGGGAGACTGGACCATGGGTTCACTTCGGGTAACAGGCACTTCGGGGCCTGGGGAAAATTCTGGCGGCTGACGCCATCCGGCCGGGTGGTTATGGTATGCGAAACCAAACGGCAAGCCATCGGGATGAAAACATGAGCGAATACATAGAACGCCGCCGGGAAGGCCACGTGCTGGTCATGCGGATCGCGCGGCCCGACAAGAAGAACGCGCTGACCGTCGACATGTACGAGGCGCTCGCCGATGGCCTTGCGGAAGCCCGGGAGAATCTCGATATCCGCGCCGTGGTACTGCTCGGCAGCGAAGGGACGTTCTGCGCCGGCAACGACATCCAGGACTTCCTGTCGCGTCCGCCGCGCGGTGACGACGCGCCGGTGAACCGCTATCTGGTCGAACTCGCCCGCGCAACCGTCCCGATCGTCGCCGGCGTCGACGGCAATGCGGTCGGCATCGGCACCACCATGCTTCTGCACTGCGACCTGGTTCTGGTTACCGCGCGCGCCAGTCTTCGCCTGCCGTTCGTCGGCCTCGGCATCGTGCCCGAGGCGGGCTCGACGCTGCTTTTACCGAAGATCATGGGTCACGCCCGCGCCGCCGAGCTGGTTCTGTTGGGCGACGCCTTCGATGGCGCCCGCGCCGTGGAACTCGGCATCGCCAACCATGTCGTCGCACCCGAAACGCTCGAAAGCGACGTTATGGACCTCGCCGAGCGGCTGGCAAGCCAGCCGCCGGGCGCCATGCGCGAGACGAAGCGGCTCCTGAAGGGCGATACGGACCAGCTGCAGGCGGTGATCGCCGAGGAAGTCCGCATCTTCAGCGCCCAGCTCCATTCGGCGGAGGCCCGCGAGGCGTTCACCGCCTTCATGGAGAAACGCAAACCCGATTTCTCGAACCTCGGCTGAGGCAAACCCGGAAAGAGCACATGCTGCGGCTCCTCCTGCTCCGTCATGCCAAATCGTCCTGGTCCGATCCGGGCCAGTCCGATTTCGACCGCCCCCTGAACAGCCGCGGCCGCGATGCGGCGCCGGCGATGGCCAAGTTCATGGCGCTGAACGGCTTGTTACCGCAGCGTGTCGTCTGCTCGACGGCCCGGCGCGCCCGCGAGACGCTGGCGCTGATGCTTCCGGCAATCGCAGCCGACATGGACGTCACCCTCACCCGCCGGCTCTACGAGACCGACGGCGAGGGATACCTGACGGCCGCGCGCAGCGCCGCAGGCACCGCCAACACGATGATGCTGATCGGCCACAATCCGGCGATGGAAGACCTCGCCATGGTGCTGGCGCCGACGGGGGACGCCGCCGCGCTGGCGCAGCTGCGCGAGAAATTCCCGACCTGCGGGCTCGCCGTCATCGAGTTCGACGATCCCCGCTGGGACGCCGCCGGCCCCGGTGCCGGCCACCTGATCGCCTTCCACACGCCGAAATCGATCGAGGAAGCCGGATAACTCTCCTCCCGCCTTCGCGGGAGTGAGCGCAGGGAAATAACGCCCGCTATTCCGAAATCGCGCCCGTGTTCCTACATTGGTGCGGTCACGAACCCGCAGCCAGATCCGGAAGCAAACCTCCCTTGACCATGTCGTCCATCGCAGACGAGGCGCGCCTCGCCGTCGGCAACGTCATCGATTTCGCCGGTGGCCTGATCTCCCCGTCGCTACGGCTGGGCGTGACGGGCCTGTCTCGGTCCGGCAAGACGGTGTTCATTTCAGCGCTCGTCCACAACCTGGTCCACGGCGGCCGCCTGCCGGTGTTCGACGCGATGGCGGAGGGCCGGCTGGCCGGTGCGCACCTCGATCCCCAGCCCGACGACGCCGTGCCGCGCTTCGACTACGAGGCCCACATCGAAGCCCTGACCGGAGGCAAGAGTTCCGGCAAGAACCGCCACTGGCCGGACTCGACCTACCGCGTCAGCGAACTGCGCATCACGCTTGACTACGAGTCCGCCACCTTCTGGGGCCGCAACGTCGGGTCCGGCAAGCTGCACCTGGATATCGTCGACTATCCCGGCGAATGGCTGCTCGACCTGCCGCTGCTCAACCAGAGCTACGCCGAATGGTCGGCGCGCACCGTGAAACAGTCGCGTGTCGCCCCGCGCGCGAAGCTGGCCGAAGCCTGGCACGCGCATCTGAAGACGCTTCAGCCGGGCGCCCCTGAGGACGAGGCCGCCGCCCGCGAGTCAGCCCGCCTTTTCACCGACTACCTGCGCGCCTGCCGCGACGAGCGCTTCTCGCTGTCGGCGCTGCCGCCGGGCCGGTTTCTCATGCCCGGCGACCTGGAAGGCTCGCCCGCCCTCACCTTCGCCCCGCTCGACATCGCCCCGGACGCTCACGCTGATCGCGGTTCGATGATGGCGATGATGGAGCGTCGTTTCGAGGCCTACAAGTCGGTCGTCGTGAAGCCGTTCTTCCGCGACCACTTCGCCCGCCTCGACCGACAGATCGTCCTCGTCGACGCCCTGCAGGCGCTCAACGCCGGCCCCTCGGCGATCGCCGATCTGGAGTCCGCGCTGTCGGAGATCCTCGCCTGCTTCCGGCCCGGCCGGTCGAGTTGGCTGTCGCGCATCCTGACGCGGCGCATCGACCGTCTGGTCTTCGCAGCCACCAAGGCCGACCACCTGCATCACCGCAGCCACGACCGCCTCGAGGCGATCCTCTCCCGCCTCGTCCAGACGGCCGCCGAGCGCGCCGCCTTCGCCGGCGCCGAGGTCGATGTCGTGGCCCTGGCCTCGGTCCGCGCCACCCGCGAGGCGACCGTCAAGCGCGGCCGCGATACGCTCGACTGCATCGTGGGTACGCCGGAAAAGGGCCAGCGCGTGGCCAGCGAAACATTCGATGGGAATGAGGAAATCGCCATATTTCCCGGTGACTTGCCCGCCGATCCGGAATCAGTTTTCGAGCATCCTGAATCAATCTTTGAAGTCCCTGAATCAATTTCTGAAGACGAGGCCGAGGCCTATCGGTTCGTGCGCTTCCGACCGCCGGCCCTGCAACGCACCGCCGAAGGCCTCACCCTGTCGCTGCCGCATATCCGGCTCGACCGGACCCTGCAGTTCCTGATCGGAGACCGGCTCGCATGACGAAGAAAACCACCCGGTCCGGCTCCACCCGTCCACCTGCCGCCTTCCGCTTGTCCGACCCCTCGGTGCTGGTCGAAGACCCCTCCGCACCGCAGCCGGCCGGGACACGCACGACGCCAAAGGTGAAGGCAAAACCGAAGACAATCGTCACGCCGGAAACCGACGACGCCTTCGCCGAAGAGGCCGGCGGCGCGCTGGTCGAGGTCGCGACACCACCCGAACCGCGCCGCGGCTTCGGCTGGGGCAAACTGTTCTTCGGCGCGCTCGGCGGGCTTGTCACCTTCGCCATCGGCATCTGGATCACCGACTTCGTCACCAGCCTGTTCGCCCGCGAAGACATCCTCGGCTGGATCGCGCTCGGCCTCGCCGCCCTGACGGCGCTCGGCCTCGTCGCCGTAATCGCCCGCGAGGTCGCCGGCCTCCTGCGCCTGTCGCGGGTCACCCACCTGCGCGCCGCAGCCGACGAGGCAGCCGCCTCCGACGACCGCGAACAGGCGCGCCGCACCGTCCGTGAGACCATCGCGCTTTATTCCGGCCGTCCCGAAACCGCCCGTGCCCGCGCCGCCGTTACCGAGCACGCCGGCGAGATCATCGACGGGCGCGATCTGCTGCGCCTGGCCGAAAAGGAGCTGATGACCCGCATGGACGCCGAGGCCAAGGCGCTGATCACCAGGTCGGCCAGCCGCGTCTCGGTTGTCACGGCTGTCAGTCCCCGCGCCCTCATCGACGTCGTCTATGTGCTCGTCGAGACGGTCCGCCTGGTGCGCCGCATCGGTCTGCTCTATGGCGGACGCCCCTCCGGTCTGGCGCTGATCCGGCTTTTGCGCCTGGCAATCGCCCACCTGGCGGTGACCGGCTCCATCGCCATGACCGACGGCCTCGTCCAGCAGCTCGTCGGCCACGGCATTGCCGCACGGCTGTCGGCGCGGCTTGGCGAAGGCGTCGTCAACGGCATGATGACGGCCCGCGTCGGCCTCGCCGCGCTCGATGTCTGCCGGCCCCTGCCCTGGCTCGCCAACAGCCCGCCCGGCATCTCCGACGTGATGTCGACTCTGGTCGCCGGTTCGCCCGAAAAGAAAGCCGAGAAGAAGAACGAAAAGGCGAAAGACGATTGACGATGACAGCACTACCGATGCATGAACATCGAAATTGTCGTACTTGAGCGGAGCCTCGATTCCCGGCTTTTCGCCGCCGTCATAAAAGCGCCGCGAGTTTGGACGAGAAAAACCCGATGAACCGCATAGTCGCAAATATCACCGCTGTACTCGCCATCGTTTTCACGCTTGCCGCCGTATCCGGCGCACAATCCGGTGAAAATGACTTCCTCAAAGGCTTCGCCGGCGAATGGCGCGGCACCGGCGCGGTGCGCACCGCCGACAAGGCGCCCCAGGAAAAACTGGTCTGCCGGGTTGCCGGCGAACTTCAGGGTTCCGGCGAAGCGCTTGAGCTGAGCGGACGCTGCGGCGGCGAGCGGTTTACCGGCACCTTCAAGATTTCGCTGTCCTACAACGCCGCATCCGACCGGTACTCCGCTATATGGCGGGATTCGCTCGGCTCCACGAGCCCGCCGCTGACCGGCCTGCGGTCCGGCGACCGGCTGGTCTTCAAGGTCCGCCACAACGACTTCGAATCCGAAGGCCGCGCGATTTCGACCCTGATCGTCGATCCGAAGGCCGCGCAGTTCCGCATCGTCGGCCGCACCATGCCGGCCGCCGGAACCAGCGATTTCGTCTCCGCCGATCTGATTTTCGTCAAGGGCTGACCCGTCCGGCCGCCCTGGCCGGAGCCAAGCGTCAGAACGCTTCCAGAGCAGCGATAAACCCGTCGGCATAGGCGTGCGCATCCGCGCCCAACCTTAGCGGCTCGTCGTATCCAAACGACAGACAGGTACCGGCGCTGGTCGAAACGATCGCAACCAGCATCGGATGAATGCCGTGGTTCTGCGACGGTATTACCAGCACATCCGAATATCCGACACGCCGCCCGGACAGCCGGTTCATGTCGCCGATATCGGTGACGCAGATCCCGCCGGAAAAAACGTCGTTCGCCGCTGCCATCTGGTCGACCTGCTGGCGGGTGACGGCCAGGGGAACGTCCGCCTCCATCAGCAGTGACGGCGGCCGGTTACTCGTGAACTGGCGTTGCAGCTCGCGAGCTACATCAATCAGGCCGGCATCTCGAAACTCCGGCCCGAGCAGCAAGTTGATGCCGGCGATGTATTCGCCGACCGCATTGCCGGGAATAGAAGGCTTGCAGTCGGCGCGTACGTCCGTCGGCGCGACGATACCGGTCCAGGCTGTGCGGCCGGGAAGCACCGCCGCGGCCTTGACGGCGGCGGCCGCGAAGGCCGCTGCCAGGTGGATATCCTCCACACGCAGCCGAGCATGCACAGCCTCGATCATGCTTTGCGGCACAACGCGGAGAAAGCCGCGCGGTTGGCGTTGCCCGCTCGCGGCCGGACGGTCCACGCGCCACTTGGTCTCCTGCGGCCATTCCGGCAACAAGGCGCGATCGCCCGAAAGCCCGGCCGCCGTTAAACCCGCCTCCGCCGAGGCCGTCAGCGGCAAGGCGTCGCCCGGCCAGGCCTCCGGCGCCGTCAGCAGCATGTCGAGGTCATTGAGGACGACAAGGGCGGAGCGGCCATCGATACCGGCGTGGTTCGCGACGAGTGCGATCCAGGCGACGCGCCCGTCCCCCTGAGTCAAAAGCACGGCCCGCCACGAGGCCGCGGTCACGTCGATCGCCAGCGCCGCCTCGCGCGCATAGAAGGCCTCGAGGTCAAAGGCATCGCCCATTGCCTCGGTGCGGATGTCGATGCGCTCGAACGGCACATCGCACACCCACCACAGGGCGTCACGGTCCTCGATACGGCCTCTCATCATCGGATGACGCTGGTGGATCGATTCCAGTGCCCGGCGGACATCAGCCACGTCAGGCGGAGCTTCGAACCGGGCCACGGTCACCAGCTGGACACCGCCATTGCTGCGCCGTGTCAGCTCGGCGAACAGCGCCTCCTGCGGTCCGAGCACCCGCTCCACCGTCTCTTTAATGATCAGCACCCGTCTCCATGTCTGCCGCCGCGATGCAAATCAATCAGGCGATCACGCCTTCCCTGTCACAGAACCCGCCGCCTGTATAGTTTCACGCCCAAGCCCTGATGCGGCCGCCAGTGGAACACTGAATGCCAGCGAAATACTCGTGCAGAACTCGCAAATCACCTCGCGTAAGGGATCCGTAATAGAATCATGAGACAGTCTTCCCACATTCTTCCTAGGGAGACGGAACATGAAAACTGCATTTGGTATCGCAATAGTCTTGGGCACGGCAGCTGTATTCACGCTGAATGCACCGGAGGCCGAGGCCGGACGCAACAAGCATCACCACGGGCACAGCTATCACTCCGATAAAGTGCCGACATATCTGATGAACAACCTAGACGAGACCGCCCAGGATTCGGGCGCTCCCGGCACAATGTGGGCTGGAACCGGAATCCCCTCAACGAACTTCGTGCTGCGCCGCTACGGGTATTCCGGCATCGAACTCGCCATCAAGGCCCACTATAGGTTCGGCTGCGACATCCCTCCGACTTACGTAGATGACGACGGCATCGTTCACATCGAGGTCCCCGCCGGTCCTCAAGTTATCGATCCGGACCGCTGTGTCACTGCAGCCGCAAGCAACCGGGCAGCCTGGAACTTCGCCTATTCTTACGATGTCGGCATCAATGGCAGCACCAAGGAGTTGGACGACTACACCGGCTGGCTGCTGATCGACGTCGACCCGTCCAAGAAAACGAAGTATCTGCCGCTGCGGCTGGCCGAGGTTCCGCTCGACACCAGCGTCAACGAGCCGAACGGCTATGGGTGGAAACTGCGCAATGCGGTGATCATCCCCGATGACGAGGGCACATCCCAGGTGACGCAGAATTCGCAGAACCTCGCATTTTATTCGGCTTTCATAGATGCCGATCCGCATACGCACGGCCAGCAGGACTACGCGGACACCAACTTTGGTCCCGGCCAGTTCGATGTAATCATGATGCTTGAACCCAAGCGTCGCCACCGCAAGACGAAGGCTGCGCTCCACGTCGCCTTCGACGTCGTCGAGACCGAAGCCCCCTGATCTTTGGACTGGCTGTCGGAGCCGGCTTGCCGGCTTCGACCTGGCCTCCCTGCGACTAAGGTACTACCAACTATCTCTATCGCTTGGATATCTTAAGCAACGGCCTTATGGTCGGCATCCGATTTTCCGGGCCGAATAGATGTTTGTCACCTTCTTCCACGAGCTTAAATCAGCCGGCTTGCCGGTCACCCTGCGCGAATATCTGACCTTGATGGAAGCGCTCGAGCGCGACCTCGCCGACAAGCGGGTCGAGGATTTCTACTATCTCTCGCGCACCTGCCTGGTGAAGGACGAACGCAACCTCGACAAGTTCGACCAGGTCTTCGGCCACGTCTTCAAGGGCCTCGACCTGATGTCGGAGACAATCGAAGCCGATATTCCCGAGGAATGGCTGAAGAAGCTTGCCGAGAAATACCTGACCGAAGAGGAAAAGGCCGAGATCGAGGCGCTCGGCGGCTGGGACAAGCTGATGGAGACGCTGAAACAGCGGCTCAAGGAACAGGAAGGCCGCCACCAGGGCGGCAACAAGTGGATCGGCACGGCGGGCACCTCTCCTTTCGGCGCCTACGGCTACAACCCGGAAGGCATCCGCATTGGCCAGGACGAGAGCCGCCACAAGCGCGCGGTGAAGGTCTGGGACAAGCGCGAATTCAAGGATCTCGACGACTCGGTCGAGCTCGGCACCCGCAACATCAAGATCGCGCTACGGCGCCTGCGCCGCTTCGCGCGCTCGGGCGCTGCCGAAGAACTCGATCTAGACGGCACCATCCGCCATACCGCCGACAAGGGCTGGCTCGACATCCAGTTCCGCCCCGAGCGGCGCAACGCGGTGAAGGTGCTCGCCTT
>CAJQNW010000110.1 GCA_905479765.1 uncultured Tepidamorphus sp.
AAGATAGATCGCGACATTCCCCTCGATATCGCGGCTGTTTTCGGCTGCGCCGTGCTGACCGGCGCGGGTGCGGTGATCAACACCGCCAAGGTGATGCCGGGTACGAGGACCGCCGTTGTCGGCCTTGGCGGCGTCGGCCTGGCATCCGTGCTCGCCGCGGTCGCCGCCGGCGCCGAGCAGATCGTTGCCGTCGACATGCAGCAGGACAAGCTCGACTTTGCCAAAGCGCTCGGCGCGACCGACACCTTCCTGGCCAGCGACCCGGACGTGGTGGCGAAGATCAAGGAAGCGACGTCGGGCGGCGTCGATGTCGCCGCCGAGCTTGCCGGTTCGGTCAAGGCGCTGGAACTTACCTATTCCATCGCCCGGCGCGGCGGCACGGCGGTGACGGCGGGATTGCCGCATCCCTCCGCGATGCTCTCGTTTCCGGCGATCAGTCTCGTCGCCGAGGAAAAGACGCTGCGCGGCAGCTACATCGGAAGCTGCGTGCCCGTTCGCGATCTCCCGCGATACATGGGCCTCTACAAGCGCGGCCGGCTGCCGGTCGACAAGCTGGTCACCCACCATCTTCCGCTCGACGACGTCAATGTCGGAATAGATCGTCTGGCCAACGGATCGGCGATCCGCCAGATCATCCAGTTCAACTGACGCAACCGGTTCAGAGAACCGAGCCGATTGTTCGGGTTTTCTGGACCGTTTCTTCCCATTCGACGTCCGGATCGGACGCCGCGACGATGCCGCCGCCGACGAACAGGAACATTCGGTCTTCTATCACCTGGGCGCTGCGCAGGTTGACGAACAGGTCGGTGGTGCCGCCGATGCCGACCGGGCCTAGGAAACCGGTGTAGTAGCTGCGGTCGTAGCCTTCTGACGCGCGAAGGTAATCCAGCGCGTCGGCCTTCGGCATGCCGCAGACGGCCGACGTTGGATGAAGCAGGTCGAGGAGACCGGCCAGAACCGGTTCTGCGCCGATCTCGATGGGCGCGGAGAACTCCGAGCGCAGATGATAGAGATTGGCGGCGCGGACGGTGCGTGGCCCGCGTTCCCTGACCGCGCCGATACCGCTGTCGCGAAAGGCGTCGCGGATATAGCGCGCGACGAGCGCCTGTTCCTCGATGATTTTGTCGGGCCAGTGAAGCTCGGTGTCGTCTTCGGCATCGTGGGCCCATTGGGTTCCCGCAAGCGCCATCGTCTGAATTACGCCCCGGCCAACGGACATCAGCGTCTCGGGCGTGGCCACCAGCCAGGCGCCGAGCCCGGGCGCGACGACCAGTGCCGTGAATGCCGTGGGATGGAGGGCGGCGAGCGTTTCCAGATAGCCGAGGAGGTTGTAGTCGTCGGGAAGCGCGCGCGCCTCGCTGCGCGACAGGACGATCTTGAGGAACCGTCCGCCGCGGATCGCGTCGACCGTCTCGCGCACGAGCGTCTTGTAGGCGTGTTCGCCGGTTTGCGCGGGGTGAGGCGCGGCGCCGGCCTGGATCGGCAGTTCGGCCGTGGGCTGAACTGCGGCGTCGCGAAGCTGTTCCTGTACGGCATTGACCGTATCGGGCTGGTAGGCGTCTCCATTATAAAAACGGATTTCGGACCCCTCGATCAGCACGTCCGCGGGAATGGCATCTGTGATGTTCGCCTGTTCCACGTCGAAGCGATTGAGGGCGAAGAACGGCTGGCGGGACGGCGCGCCGAAGACCCCGCGCTTTTCGATCGCTGTGCAGGAAATCGCTGCCTCGAAGAATGACCCGTCGGGCCGCCGCCAGACCGCGAGCGGAAGGCCCAGGCTCGCAGCCCGCGCCAGGCACCCCTTAACGTTCGCCGCCAGTTTCATGGTTCTCTTAATCCTCCCCGTTTTTTCGAACGGCCGTCAGTTCGCGGAAGGATGGCCGCCGCCGGCAGGCCTCGCCACAGAGAATGGCGCAGCCGGGCATAGCGTCGGGCTATGCTTCCAGGCGAAGGTTCAGATCCGCGGCCGCCTCCAGCAGGCACTCCCGCAACAGGTCGACCGAAAATCGCGAGCCGATGTCCTTGTGATAATGCAGCAGCACCGCCAGCCACGGAGCGCCTGCCAGCGGCACCACCTTGATGTCCTTGTCGCGAATGCCCTTGGCTGTCAGTTCGTCGGCCATGGCGATGCCGAATCCCTCGTGCATCAGGTGCTGGGCGGTCTCGGCAAAGCGGGTTTCGATGGCGATGTTCGGCTGGATGTCGCGGGCGTGGAACATCTGCTTCACAAGGGTCCCGTGCGGCGTGTTGGGATGGAAGAACACCAACGGTTCTTCGGCGATATCCGTTATCGACACGCTCTCCTGATGCGCCAGCGGATGGTCGGCGGGGATCAGGCACACCATGGTGATCCAAGCGATCGTGCTGGAGACGATCCTTGGATCCTCGAGGGGAAAGATGGTGACCGCGCAGTCGCCTTCGGCAAGCCACAGGTAGTCATGGGTCTGCTTCAGCGACAGCGTGTCCATCCTGAGCCGCACGCCCGGATTGCGCCGCGCGAAGTGGGCCAGCGCCTTGGGCGCAAGCGCCTGGCTGACGCTGGGCGACACGCCAAGTCGGAACGTTGCTTCGCGCCCGCCGGCGATGTCGCGGATCGTCGTCGACAGTTGTTCCATGCCGGCGATGGAGGGATTGACCACCTCAAAAATCTGCTGCGCGACCCGCGTCGGCGTCAGCCGTCCGCCGGAGCGGTCGAACAGTTCGACGCCGAGGATATCTTCAAGCCGGCGGACCATCTTGGTCACGGTCGGCTGGGCGATTCCAAGCTGCTGGGACGCCGCGCTGATCGAGCCGCCGACGATCACCGCGCGGAAAACCTCCAACTGCCGAAATGAGAGCATACCGTCCAGACCGTGTTGCCATTCCCTTGTCAGACAAGCATAAATCGCTTTCCGGGCCGGTGCGACGGCTAATCGCTGATCATCTCCCAGGGGAACCCTCATGTCGGATTTCGCACCTACGGCCGCAGCGGCAATGGTCGTGATGATCGGCCAGCCGATCGCCCAGGCGTTTCTGCCGGCGCGGTTCAACGCATGGTTTCGCAACGAGGGCCTGAACGCGCTGATGGCGCCGATCGATCTGGCGCCTGAGCGGCTGCCGGATTTCCTCGCGAGCCTGCACGGCTGGGCGAACTGCCGGGGCTGCGTCGTCACCGCCCCGCACAAACAGGCCGTCGCCGGCCTGGTCGACACCTTGAGCTCGCGCGCCGCCTTGCTCGGGGCGGTCAATCTCGTCGTGCGGGCAGACGACGGGACGCTCGAAGGCGACAATGTCGACGGCGCCGGCTTCGTCGCGGCGCTGCACGCCAATGCGTTCGAAATCCAAGGCGCCCGCGCGATCGTCTTCGGATGCGGTGGTGCGGGGTCGTCTATCGCATTGGCCCTCGCCGAAGCCGGCGCGGCCGCGCTGCATCTCGTCGACCGCGAGCCCGGCCGCGCCGTATGGTTGGCAGGGCTCGTAGCCGCGCAAGGCCACCCTGTGCCCGATACGGGCGCGCCCGAGCGGCTCGACGGATTTGATCTCGTGATCAATGCCAGTGCCGCTGGGTTGGGCGGGCAGGGCATGGTCTTCCCGCCCGATACGCTGGGCGCCGGCGCTCTGGTGGCCGACGTTGTGACCAATCCGGTCGTGACGCCATGGCTTGTCGCGGCTCGGGCGCGGGGCTGCCGGATTCAGACCGGTCCGGAGATGGCGGCGGGCCAGTTCGGTCTGATTGCCGCGCGGTTCGGCTTTCCCCCGGATAGAAGCTAGGTCACCATATGCAGGACAGTCTCGAAGGGTTAGCCTGAGGCTATTGCTCCGGATGCTTCCTTGGGTTTCCTTTCGTTACCGGATCGACAAGAGTGTCGGCCCCGGATGCCGGAGAGCATTCAACGGAAACAAGACCCCTGGAAACGCTACCAATGGGAGGATTTATGTCTATTCAGAGATTCACACGCGTGCGCGGCCTCGTCGCCGTCGGCGCGATTGCTGCGACGGTTGTCGGCTTCGCGGGCCTCACGGCGGCCTCGGCGGCTGAAAAGGTCGTCCTTGGCGCACTGCGCTTCACCAGCCACGCGGCCGGCTTCATCGCCCTGGACAAGGGCTACTTCGCCGATGAAGGCCTCGATGTCTCCTTCGAGTTCTTCCAGGCCGCCCAGCCTATCGCCGTCGCGGTCGCCTCGGGCGACGTCGATTTCGGCGTCGCGGGCGTCACCGGCGGGTTGATGAACCTCGCCGAGAAGGATGCGGTACGCCTCGTCGCCGGCGTCCTGCACGAGAAGAAGGGCGTCGACGGCATGATGATCATGGCGTCCAACAAGGCCTATGAAGAGGGCCTCGACACGGTGCCCGAGATCAAGGGCCACTCGATGGCCATGACCCAGGTCGGCTCGACCTTCCACTACATGACGTCGCGGGTCGCCGAGAAGGAAGGCTTCACCATCGATGACGTGAAGCTCGTGCCGCTGCAGAAGGTCGGCTCGATGATCGCGGCGCTGAAGTCGGGCCAGGTCGACGCCATGATCATGGTGCCGCACATCGCCAAGTCGCTGGTCAACAATGGCGACGCCAAGGAACTCGGCTGGCTGTACGATTACGCCGAGTACCAGATCTCCGCCCTGTTCACGAGCGTCAAGAACATCGAGGAGCGCCGCCCGATGGTGGAGGGCTTCATTCGCGCCTACGCCAAGGGCATCGCCGACTTCAACCGCGTCATGCTGGCTGCGGACGCCGATCCCGCGGAGAAGGAGGAGATGACCAAAATCATCCACAAGTACGTCTACAACGACCGGCCCTACGAGAAGGCCGCGCCGTCGATCCAGGCCGGTGCGATGAACCTCAACGAGGGCGCCGCGCTGAACAAGACGGACGTCGCAGCCCAGATGCAGTGGTTCCAGGACCAGGGACTGGTGCAGAGCAAGCTCGACGTCGACAAGCTCGTGGACGATTCCTTCGTCAAGAACTACTGACAACCGGACCGGACGGTCATGGATCTCAAGGTTCAGGGGCTCTCCCATCGCTACGATGACCTTGAGGTCCTGCGCGGGATCGACCTGACCATACGGCAAGGCGAGATCGTCAGCGTGATCGGCCCGTCCGGCTGCGGGAAATCGACGCTCCTGCGCCTCATCGGAGGCCTGGAGCGTCCGACCGAGGGTGAGGTGCTGCAGGTGGGCGAGCCGCCTGCGGACTCCCTCAATCCCCTCACATATGTCTTCCAGGACTTCGCGCTGTTGCCCTGGAGAACGGTGAAGGGCAATGTTTCTCTCGTGCTCGAGAGCAAAGGCCTGGCGCAAGCCGAGACCGACGCGCGGATCGCCGACGTTCTGGCCCGCACCCGGCTCACCGATTTCGCCGACGCCATCCCCAAGCAGCTCTCCGGCGGCATGAAGCAGCGCGTGGCGATTGCCCGTGCGTTGTCCGTCAATCCCGCAGTATTGCTGATGGACGAGCCGCTGTCGGCGCTCGACAGCCAGACGCGCGAACTGTTGATGGACGACCTCATCCAGTTGTGGGCGCGCGAGCCGTTCACCTCCTGCTACGTCACCCACAATCTCAACGAGGCCGTCCGCCTCGGCCACAAGGTCGTGGTGCTGTCGCGCCGGCCCGGCGTGATCAGGGAGATCGTCACCATCGACACGCCGGTGCCCAAACGCAGCATTTCCGATCCCGCGCTTGCCGAGATCCAGCAAAGCCTATGGGAGATGATGCGCGAAGAGGCGATGACCGCCGATATGGAGCTGGCCGATGGCTGATGAGCCCGAACGCGCCCAGCCCGTCAAGTTTCGCGGTGGCGGCTTCGTCAGCAAGCCCCGCCGTTTCGTCGCGCCGCTGGTCTTTGCCGTGCTGATCGCGATCTGGGAATGGGGCGCGCGGGCCGGCTGGATCTCGCCGCTGGTGCTGCCGGCGCCCTCGGAAGCCTTCGAGGCTTTCAAGGACCTCGTGGAGAGTGGGCAACTGCTCCGTCACCTGTCCGCCTCGCTGCAGCGGCTGATCGTCGGCTTTACCGCCGGAACGACGCTGGGGCTGACGGTCGGAACCTTTATCGGGCTGTTCTCGATTGCCCGCTCGGGCCTGGCGCCGCTGGTGGCGGCGATCTTCCCGATCCCGAAGATCGCGCTTCTGCCGCTGTTCATCATCTGGTTCGGCATCGGCGAGGGCTCGAAGGTCGCCACCATCCTGTTCGGCAGCTTCTTCCCGACCGTGATCGCCACCTACAGCGGCATCGACAATGTCGACCGCGGCCTGATCCGCATGGGGCAGAGCTTCAACCTCACCTACAGGGATATCGTCCGCAAGATCGTGCTGCCGGCGGCCCTGCCGGCGATCCTGTCGGGCATGCGAATCTCGGCTTCGATCTCGATCATCCTGCTGGTGGCAGCCGAGATGATCGGCGCCGAATACGGTATCGGCGCCTACGTCCTGCTCGCCGGCAACCTGATGGCGACCGACCAGCTGATCGCCGGCGTGGCGATGCTGTCGATCCTCGGACTGACCGTGAACTGGCTGATCAATCTCGCAGAACGGCGTTTCCTGAAGTGGCGCGCCTGATGGGTCGCAGGTCCGAAGCCGATTACGACGTGATCGTTGCCGGTGGCGGCGCTGCCGGCGTCGGCGCGGCCCTCGGCGCGGCCAAAGCCGGTGCCAAGGTCTGTGTCGTCGAGAAGTACGGTTTCCTCGGCGGGGCGGCGACCAACGCCCAGGTGCTGGCCTATTGCGGTTTCTATCATCAGGGCGGCGAGCCGATACAGGCGGTCGCCGGCGCCGGCGAACAGGTGCTCGGCGCCATGCGCAAGCTCGGCGTCGGGGCCGAGCCCTATCACTCCGAGACTACCGGCAACTGGATCGTCCTGCTCGATCCCGAACGCCTGAAGGTCGCGCTCGACCGCATTTGCGCCGAACACGGCATTGACGTTCTGCTGCACACCCGCGTCGCCGCGGCGACCCGCACCAGCGACCGCATCGAATCCGTCACGGTCGCCGGCATGGACGGGCGCAGCCGCATCGTCGCCGACGCCTTCGTCGACGCCAGTGGTGACGCCAATCTCGCGCTGGTCGCGGGCCTCGATTACCGCGTCGGCGACGAGGACGGCCGGCTGCAGGCCTTCACCATGCCGATGCGCGTCGGCGGCGTTGCGCTTGAAGGCCGCATCGACCGCGAGGCGATCAAGGCAGCCGTCGTCAGCTACAACCAGACTGCCGAGCACAGGATTGGCCGCAGCGATGGCGGCATCTACACCCGCGTGCCCGGAACCAGCGATTTCTGGTGGCTGATCGTCGACCGCGAGATGCCGAGCCTGAGTTCGCGCGACTTCACCAGGGCCGAGCAGGTCGCCCGCGAGACGGCGCTCGGTCTGGTCGATACGCTGCGGCGCGAGGTGCCGGGCTTCGAGAACGCCTGGCTCGCCCAGACGGGCCCGCAGATCGGTGTTCGCGAGAGCCGTCATCCGGCCGCCCGCTACGAGGTCACCTACGACGATGTCGTTACCGGCCGGCTGCGCGAGGACGGCATCGCGCGGGCCGCATGGCCGATCGAGCTGCACGGCGAAGCCGGGAAACCCGAATATCATTCCATCGGCGCCAAGGGGTATTATCACGTGCCCCTCGACGCTCTGCGCGCCCGCGGCCTGGACAATCTCTGGTATGCCGGCCGGGTCATCGGGGCCGACAGCCGCGCCTACGGATCGGTCCGGGTCATGGGCACCGCGTTCGCGACCGGCGAGGCAGCCGGCAGCGCCGCCGCGCTCAGCGCCAGCACGGGCGAGACCCCGTCGGCGGAAGCGGTGCGCGCCATGCTGAAAGAGCACGGCGCGCTCATCTGACGGCTTAGGCCGGCACCTTTTCGCCGACCAGTCTGCTGACCACGTTCTCGATCAGTTTGAATCCCGCTTCGCCGCCCAGCGACATGATCGACTCGGGGTGGAACTGCACCGCCGCGATCGGCTTCTCGACGTGCTCCACCGCCATCACAATGCCGTCGTCGGTCAGGGCGGTGGCGCGCAGCGTATCGGGCAGGGTCTCGCGCAGCGCATGCAGCGAGTGGTACCGGCCGACCGTGATCTGGTCCGGCAGCCCGGCGAAGATCCGCCCCGGATCGGAGATGCGGATACGCGACGGCTTGCCGTGCATCGGTTCGTCGAGCTGGGCAAGCTCCGCTCCATGGGCTTCCGCGATCGCCTGCAGGCCGAGGCAGACCCCGAACAATGGCACATCGCGGGCCAGAACCTTGGCGATCGTCGCGGCGCAATCGAAGTCCTTCGGCGATCCGGGGCCGGGCGACAGCACCACCAGATCCGGCCTGAAGTCCTCGAAGATCCGGTCGGGAACCGGCGTGCGCACGGTCAGGACCTCGGCCCCGGTCTGCCGGAAGTAGTTGGCGAGCGTATGGACGAAACTGTCCTCGTGGTCGACGAGCAAAATCCGCCGGCCCGTGGCCACGGGCGCATGCCATCCATCACCGCCGGCCATGTTCGATGCGCCTTCGCCGCGGATCGCGGCGCGCATCGCCGAGGCTTTCAGCTCGGTTTCGCGTTCTTCCTCGTCCGGATCGGAATCGTTGAGCAGCGTCGCCCCGGCGCGCACTTCGGCGATGCCGTC
>CAJQNW010000111.1 GCA_905479765.1 uncultured Tepidamorphus sp.
GGAGCCCGGCCCCGAAGATGCTGCCCGGCGCGATCGTCGAGCCGCCGAGGATGACGGCCAGGACGAGCTCGATCGAGTGCTGGAAGCCGAAGTTGGAGGGCTCGATGTAGAGGTGATGGTGGGCAAACAGCGCACCGGAAATCCCGGCCATCGCCGCGCCGAAGCCGAAGGCGCCGACCTTGAGGGCGACGGCGTTGAGGCCGACCAGCTCCGCGGCGGTCTCGTCGTCGTGCACGGCGCGCAGGCCGAGCCAGAGGCGGGAGCGTTCCAGCATCATCACCAGCACGACCAGCCCGCCGGTCCAGGCCCAGATGTAGCCGACCGAGATAATCTGCATGCCGTGATAGCCGCCGGCGCCGCCGGTCGGCGTGAAATTGAGGAAGAAACTTCGGACCATCTCGCCGAAGCCCAGCGTCGCCATGGCCAGATAGATGCCCTTTAGCCGGAGCGCTGGAAATCCGACGATGACGCCGACGGTCCCGGAGACGGCCGCCGCGATGACGACGGCGAGCGTCATCGGCACGCCGGCTTCCACCGTCAGCCAGGAGGCGGAGTAGGCGCCGATGCCCATGAACCCGGCATTGCCGAGCGAGAGCTGGCCGGTCGACAGGATGATGTAGACGCTCAAAGCGCCGAGCGTCAGGATTCCGATATCGGCGAGCAGGCCGGCGAAGTAGGTCGACATCACACGCGCTGGCCCGTGTCGCTCGACCGCCCGCCGAGCAGGCCCTGCGGCCGGATCAGCAGGATCAGGATCATCAGGCCGTAGACCACCAGGTCGCGTATCTGCGATCCGCCATAGGCGATGGTCATGACCTCGATGATGCCGATCAGCGGGCCGGCCAGCAGGGCGCCCCAGATCCGGGTGACGCCGCCGACCACCATGACGGCGATGGCCTTCAGCCCGGTCTCAACCCCGACATAGGGCGTGATCGCGGCATAGTGCATGCCGATCAGGACGCCGGCGATACCGGCGAGGACGCCCGACAGCGCAAACGCCACGATCGTCAGCCGGTCGGCGGAGACGCCGAGGAGCCGGGCGACGTCACGGTTCTCCGCGGCGGCGCGCAGGCCGCGGCCGATGCGCGTCCGCTGGATCATGAAGCCGAGCACCGCGACGGATGCCACCGACGTCGCCATGACGAGGATCTGCATGCTGCCGATGCTGATCGGCCCGTAGCGAAGCCTCTCGCCGAGAAACTCGAAGGGAAGCTGCAAGGGATTGGAGCCCCAGTAGTTGACCACGACGTTCTGGATGATGATGGAGCAGCCGAGCGTGGTCAGCAGCGGCGTGATGACCGGAGACGACCGCACCGGATCGTAGGCGACGAACTTGATGACGATCGACGTTATGGTCGCCCCGGCGATGCCCGCCGCCAGGGCCAGCGGAAACGGCAGCCCCGCCATCAGCGCACTGATGCCGATGAAGCCCGCCAGCATGAACAGTTCCGCGATGGCGATGTTGAGAATACCGAGAATGCCCATGACGAGGGAGAAGGACAGGGCGATCAGCGTATAGACGGCGCCGAGCGTCAGCCCGTTGATTAGCTGCTGCAAAAGCATGTGGTCTCCACCGGTGCAACCGGACTGCCAGATTGACGGGCGGGACGCGGCAGAGGCCGCGTCCCGTTCTTATCGGCAGGATAGCAGGATACTAGCAGTCGCCGCCCTGTGAACTGCAGCCGTGCACCACCGTGGTCCACTTCTCGCCTTCCCCGCGGACGATGAAGAAGGCCTTCTCGGCGTCACCGTCCTTGTTGAACGAAATCGGCCCGCCGAGGCCCTCGAAGCCCTTCAGGTTGGTGATGTAGTCGCGGATCTTCGTGCGGTCCGCCGCAAGGTCATCGGGGTTGCCGGTTACGCCGGCCTTCTCGACGGCCTCGATGAACATGCTGACGTTCTCGTAGATATTGGCGTCGTACATGCTGGGCTCGATCGACTCGGGCAGGCCCGAGGTCTCCTTCAGGAGCGGCTGAAGTTCGGCGACGAACTCCTTGGCGCGAGGCTCGTCCATGGAGGCATAGAAGGTGGCCGGCGCGATGATCGGAATGTCGGGCGCGGCATGCAGGATGGCCGAGGAGATCAGCGGCGTGCCGCCGATCACCGGCTTGACGAAGCCCTGCCGGCGCATCTCGCGCAGCACCGTGATCGCCTCGGAATAGTCGGCGCCGATCACGATCGCATCAGGATCCAGGGAGATGATCTTGGTCACCTGCGCGCTGACGTCGAGTTCGCCGGTGTTGAAGGAAAGGAAGTCGCCGTCGTTGAGTACCTCGACGCCGTGCTCCTTCAGGATGCCAGGCATGATCTTGGTCGCGATCGCCGTCGACACGGCGTCCTTGGCGTCGTAGATGACGGCGATGTCCTTCACGTCGAAGGTCTCGGCGAGATAGGGGACCGACGCCTTGGCGAGGATCGCTTCGTCGACCGTGTTGCGGAACGCCCACGGCCGGTTGTTGGCCGCCACTCCAGGCTTGGAGGAGGCCTGCGACATGGCCACGATTTCCATCTGGTTGGCGACCGGGAAGGTGACCTCGCAGGCGCTGCTGGTGAGCGGTCCGGCGACGGCCAGGACGTTGTCGTCGCCGGCGAGTTTGCGAAGCGAGTTGGCGGCCTGAGCGGGCTTCGTCGCGTCGTCGTAGATGACGATCTCGAGCTTGGCGCCGTTGACGCCGCCAGCGGCGTTGATCTTGTCCTCCAGCATCTTCAGCGTGACGGTGTTGGTGCGCCCCCACTCGGCGAACGGGCCGCTGCTCGGCACGATCGCACCGATCCGGATCTGCCTGCCGTCCTGCGCCATGGCCGACGGCGCCGCTGCGGCCGCGGCGGCGAGAGCCAGCGCGCCGACGGCGATACCCTTCAGAATAGACTGTGTCATGTCGTATTTTCCCCTGCTCGGCGGCACGGAACACGGGTGAACCGACCGCCTGAATCGTTGCTGCCGCCTGCCTTCTGGAGACGACAGAGTAAAATTCATAACAGGTATTGGCAATGCTGAAAAGCTTCTATAGTTAGGTAATTGCCAACGACATTGCCTATATAAGCATCATTGCGGCTGCGCCTTGCGACCGACCCCTGAGGAGGATCCAGGATGACCGACGTTAAGACCGGACAGGACCATATCCAGTCCCTCAAGGACGGACGAACCGTCTACATCGACGGCCGCCTCGCTGGAGACGTCACCGAGCATCCTGCGTTCCGCCGGTCGGTCGCGTCCGCCGGCGCGCTATACGACTTCCAGTCGCAGCCGGAGAACCTCGAACTGATGACGTTCGCGCCGAACGGCAGCAACCGGCGCATCAATCGCGGCTGGCAGATGCCGCGCGACTACAAGGAGCTGGTCCACCGCCGCAAGGCACTGCAGGCCTGGGCCCAGGTGTCGTTCGGCTTCCTGGGACGCTCGCCCGACCATCTCGCCTCGGCGATCACCGGCCAGATCATGGGGCTCGACGTCTTTCGCAAGTACGACGAGAAGCGCGCCAAGGCGTTTGCCGATTACTACGACTATGCCTCGAGCAACGACCTGTTCCTGACCTATGTCATCATCAACCCGCAGGCCGACCGTTCGAAGGACTGGGGCGAACAGGAGGACGAACTCGTCGCGCGCATCGTCGACGAGGACTCGACCGGCATCACGATCCGCGGCGCCAAGATGCTCGGCACCAGTTCGATCATGGCCAACGAGGTGTTCGTCGCCAACCTCCAGCCGCTGAAGCCCGGCGAGGAGGAGCTGGCGTTCTCGTGCGCGGTGCCGATGAACGCGCCCGGCCTCAGGGTGCTGTCGCGCAAGTCGTACGAGGCCCACGCCGTCTCGGTCTTCGACAATCCGCTGTCGTCGCGTTTCGACGAGAACGACGCGCTGATGTATTTCGAGGATGTGAAGGTGCCGTGGGACCGCGTCTTCGTGCACCGGGACGTCGACATGTGCCGGTCCCAGTTCCACGACACGCCGGGACACATCTACCAGAACTACCAGGCGCAGATCCGCCTGTCGGTGAAGCTGCGGTTCCTGGTGGCACTGGCCCGCAAGACCGCTGAGATGATCGGCACGATGGCGATCCCCTCGGTCCGCGAGCAGCTCGGCCACCTGGCCGCGCAGGCCGGCATGGTCGACGCGATGCTGGCGGGCATGGAGGCGGAAGGGTCGATGTACGGCGACTACTACGTCCCCAACCGTCACCACGTCTACGGCGCCCAGGTGCTGACCCAAGAGCTCTATCCGCAGATTATCCGCAAGCTGCGCGAACTCGCCGGCGGCGCGTTCATCATGCTGCCGTCCTCGATCGCCGATTTCGCCGACCCGGACCTGCAGCGGATCATCCGCACGACGCAGCGTTCGCCCGCCGCCTCGCCCGAGGAGCGCGTGAAGTTCCTCAAGGTGGCGTGGGATGCGGTCGGATCGGAGTTCGCCTCGCGGCACACGCAGTATGAAATGTTCTACGCCGGCGCCCAGTTCGTCACCCGCGGGCACAGCT
Organism: uncultured Tepidamorphus sp.; assembly: GCA_905479765.1. Taxonomy (GTDB): domain Bacteria; phylum Pseudomonadota; class Alphaproteobacteria; order Rhizobiales; family Tepidamorphaceae; genus Microbaculum. Next base: position 4,476 of record CAJQNW010000111.1, read on the forward strand.
TCCGGACGTATGATTGGGAGCGCGGATATGCCATGATCGAGGACCTGATGTCAGGCTACGAAGGCCCGGACGAGACGACGGCGCAGGCAAACTAGGACCGGCAAGATCGATGGTTCATCTCGAATTCAAGTGCGAGACGGTTGCAAACGGCGTCTCCTCACGTACCTTCTCGATAGATAGACTGATCATCGCAGGGTGGACCGGCCGCGACCGCGAGAAAATGGAAGCGCATATGGCCGAGCTCGAGGAGCTTGGCATCAAGCGCCCCAAGAAGGCACCCGTGTTCTACCGGGCATCCGCCAGCCGGCTGACCACCGACCCCCGGATCGAGGTCCTGGCCGGCGAGAGCAGCGGCGAGGTCGAGGTTATGGTTGTCCGGGACGGCGACCGGCTGTGGGTGGGGCTCGCTTCGGACCACACCGACCGGGGCGTCGAAGCCTACGACATCACCGTGTCAAAGCAGATGTGCGACAAGCCGTGTGCGCCGACCCTGTGGTCTTTCGACGATGTCGCCCCGCATTGGGACCAGCTCGTCCTGCAGTCCTGGATCGAGGAGAACGGTACCCGGACGCTCTATCAGGAAGGGGCCCTGAGCGCGATGCTGACGCCGGGCGACCTGATCGATCGCAACTGCGCCGAAGGCGGCTCGTTCGGGCCGGAGACGGCGATGCTGTGCGGCACGCCGCCGGCCCGCGGCGGTGTTCGCAAGAGCGCCTCGTTCGAGATGTCGCTCAGCGATCCGGTTCTCGGGCGGTCGATAACGCATGCCTACGAGAGCGTTGAGTTCCCTTCGTCCGAGTGAGGGGCGACGATCGCCTCGACCGTGGCGG
>CAJQNW010000112.1 GCA_905479765.1 uncultured Tepidamorphus sp.
GCGCTTGATGATGCCGAGCGCCCGGATAACCGGCGGCGACATGCGTTCACCCGAGATCTTGAAGTTGCCGAGCGAGCGCTGCGTCTGCGCGCCCCAGTACTTGTCGGCGGGGACTTCGAGGGGCCCGAAGGAATCGGTCTCGGTGCGCGTTGCGGGGCGCTTGGCGGCGCGTGTCGCGGGGCGCTTGGCGGTGCGCGTTGCAGGGCGCGTTGCGGGGCGGGTCTTCTTGGCGCGGGGCGACGGCATGCTTGTGGTCCTCAGGCTTTGAAAAGAGTGTGCTACCGGCCTTCTAGCACGGCTCGGCGCGCATCGGAATTCGTCTTGATAGGAAGGCAGACCAGCCGTCCTACGGATCGGCGTCCGTGATGCGCTCTGAGTCCAGAATGGTCTGGATGAGCCTGCCAAGGTGCCGGGCCAGTTCGTCGCCGGGCATATGCGTCATTGCCGGCAGTTCGAGGATGTAGCGGGTCAGGGCAAACCCGAGAACCTGACTTGCGATGATCGCGGCCTTCCAGTCGCTGGCGCCGCTCCGGTCGACGGCACGGATGGCCGGCATGACCTGCCCCGCGAAGATCGCGCGCATGCGTTCGGCCGTCTCCTTCTGGGTCGGAGCGGAGCGCAGCAGCACACGCAAGCCGGTTCCGGTCCGGGGGTCTTCCCAGGTCTCGACGAAATGTGCCGCAAGGATGCAGCCCACATCGTCAGGCCGTGCTCCGGTCAATTCGGGCAGGCGCAGATCGATTTCCGCGGCGGCGGCGAAGAGGCGGTCCTTCGACTGGAAATAACGAATCAGCAGCGCGGGGTCCGCGTCGGCCTGCCCCGCGATATCGCGCAGCGAGACGCCATCGAAGCCGTGTTCCCCGAACAGCTCGCGTGCGGCGGCGAGAATGCGGGCCCGCGTGCGGTCTGATTTCCGAGTGGGTTGATTGGGCATGGGCACGATATGTCAACAAACGTTGACAACTGCAAGCCGGCGGCGATATGTCAACAGTTGTTGAAAAATGGAGGCCGCCATGTCGTCACGACTGACCGCTGCACTCGTCTTCCTGTCCGTCAGCTTCACCGCGATCGCGGCCGCCCTGGTGATGGCCGGGCCGTTGCCTGCCCTGTTTCTCGCCCTGCTGTCGGGTATTGCCGTCGCCGCCTGGCTATGGTCGGGATCGGGGTCGGATTCCGAGGTTTCGACATCCTCCCTGCTGTCGCCCTATCTTGCAGTCGTGCCCGTAGCTCTCATCCTCGACAGCCTGCGCTTCGCCGGCGGTTGGGTGCCGCTGTTTGCATCGGAGACCGCCTGGGCATTCCGGCCTGACTTTCCTTGGAGCGACGTGACCTGGTTCGTGGCGTTCGTGTGCGCGCCGGTGTCGCTGGTCACGCTCGGCGGTTACGCCTTGAGCCGGCGGTATCCGCTCGGCGGCCTGATGGCATGGTGGACGGCACTGTGGGCGATTTCGGAGGGGCTGCTACTGCTCGCACTGGGCGGCACGGATGGCTGGTCGACCCTCGATGTGGTCGCCCTTGTGCCCGCCGCCGGTCTTATCAGCCTGGGCGTAATCCTGATCCAGCGCCTGCTGGCGCCGAAGGCGATGCAACTGCCCGAAGCGCGGCCGCTCACCGACCGCCAGCGCCGGCTCTGGGCCGTGCTCTTCCTGGCGCTCGCGGCGGTCTACGGCGTGACGCTGTACAGTCAGGCCGGTCTGGTTCCCGTCGGGATCATCGTCGGCTCGATGATGGGCGGCATGGTCGGCTGGTGGAAGACAACATCGCGCCATCCCGCCGACCCCGCGCGCATCGTGCCGCTGTATCTGCTGATGATGGGCCTCTTCTATATTCATGTCGGCGAGGAAACGCTGACCGGTTTCAACAGCGAGATCGCCGTGCTGACCGGCGAGACATGGCCTGAACATGAATTCCTGCTGCTTATCGCGCTTGCCGGGCCTGTCGTCTGGTTCTTCGCGGCATGGAGTGTGTGGAAACAGCAGGCCATCGGCAATTACATCCTGTGGTTCATGCTGGTGGGCATGATCCTCGGCGAGCCGACGCACCTGCTTGTCTTCCCCGTTGTCGTCATGGTGAAGAGCGGCGGCGGCTACGACTATTTCTCGGGCATGTACACGGCGCTCTTTCCGATGATCCCGGCAATCCTCGCGGTGGTCGAAATCCTGCGCGATAGGGGGCTCCGCACAAGCGCGCGAGCCAGCGCATGAGAGGGTCGGTCCTGCCAGTTGCCGCGGTTGTCCTGGCCGCGTCCGTCCTGGTCGCGCTCGGCGCATCGCCGGCGCTGGCGCATGGCTTTGCCGGAAGCGGCTGGCTGCATCCGCTCACCGGACCCGATCACATGCTCGCCATGCTGCTCGTCGGCGCTTGGAGCGCACAGCTCGGCGGCCGGGCGCTCTGGGCCGTGCCCGCGGCTTTCGTTGTGGCCATGGGGGCGGGCGCCGGCGCTGCGATCGCGGGCATCGTCCTGCCATGGAGCGAGCTTGCGATCGCACTGTCGATCGCCGTCCTGGGGGTCGCCATCGCCCTGGCGCGACCGATCGCCGTGCCGGTTGCCGCGCTCGCCACGCTCCTGTTCGGCTGGGCGCATGGTGCCGCGCACGGGCTGGAAGCGCCCGTGCAGGCCACCGCGGGCGAACTGACGAGCTACATCGTCGGTTTCCTCGTCACTACGGCGGGGCTTCACGTCGCCGGCCTCGCGGGAGGGCAATTGCTTCTCGATGCCCGCAACGGGTCGACGACCTTGCGCGCCATGGGCACCGCGTCGACTGCGGTGGGCATCGGGCTTTATGTCGCGACTGTGTGAAGGCTAAGGATGGGTTATAATTGGGAAAAAGGTTTCGCGAGCGAAGTTCGCGTCTGATCTGCGTACCGGTCAGCTCTTCTTGCGGAAGGTGTCGAGGCTGACGACCTCGGCGGTCTGGGGTTCGTCCGCAGACGCGTCCGCATCCTCGACGGTGTCCGTCTCGGCCGTTTCTTGCGCCGCTTCCGGCTCGGACTTCTGAGCCTTGCCGGATTTTGCCCGGGCCGGCTTGGAGGTAGGTAGGCTTTCGACCGGATCAGCGGCGGAGGTCTCCACGGCGGTGGTGTCGCTTACCTCGCCGGCGTCGTTGGCCTCGACCGGCGTGCCCGGATCGAACTGCAGGCCGAACTGGACGCTGGGATCGAGGAAACCCTTGATGGAGGCATAGGGAACGACGAGGCGTTCCGGAACGCCGTTGAAGGACAGGCTGATGGAAAAGCCGGTGTCGGTGACCTCGAGGTCCCAGAACTGGTGCTGCAGGACGACGGTCATTTCGTCGGGATAGCTTTCGCGAAGCCGGTTGGAGACGCGCACGCCCGGGGCTGTGGTGGAAAAGCTGATGAAGAAATGATGGTCGCCGGGCAGGCCGTTCTTCGCGACATCCATCAGGACGGTGCGGACAACGCCGCGCATGGCGTCCTGGGTCAGCAGGTCGTAGCGGATGAGATCCTGCGCCATAGTTACCTGTACCCGAGCCCTGTCAGATTGCCGTTTTCGAACAAAGACGGCCGATGGGGCGGCCGTGGAATTTAAGTGGAGGCTTCTGTTGCCAGGTGCCTCCGAACCCCGCCTGACGGAGCTTAACCCGCCAGGGCTTTAGATAGGTTTTTCAAACCGCCTTACGCGGCCTGAGCAACCGGAGCATAGTTGTCGTTTGCAACTATAAAATGGCCCGATATCGGCGGAACCATGCCGAGCGAAAGCACGCCCTTTACACCCTCGTCGATCCTGTTTCGCCCCCGCCACAACCGACCGGTATCCGGTCCGATCGGTTCTGGTGGAGGCGCCGGGTACTGCCCCCGGGTCCGATGAGCTTATTTCGACAGCCATTTATCGCCATAGTCGACTTGCGCCGACGAGGATCAATATAGGGATGGAATCGGCTCATGAAAAGGCGCAGCTAGCCGATATCCTTAGGGAAATCCGTTCAGGGAGGACGTCAGTGAGCGTGACAATCGACCGAGACGGCCCGGTGTGGACCGTCATCATGAACCGGCCCGACGCGCGCAACGCAGTCGATCCACGGACGGCGGAGGCTTTGTTTGAGGCCTTTACTGCCTTCGATGCCGACGAATCAGCGTCGGTCGCGGTGTTCTGGGGTGCCGGCGGCACGTTTTGCGCCGGATTCGACCTGAAACACGCTTCTGGCGGTGCCGCCGAGATCGACGATCTAACGTTCTCGGATAATCCCGCCGATGACCCTCGCGGTCCGATGGGGCCGACACGCCTGCAGTTGTCGAAACCGGTGATCGCGGCGGTGGCCGGGCCGGCGGTTGCCGGCGGCATGGAACTGGCGCTGTGGTGCGACATGCGGGTGATGGAGCAAGACGCCTATTTCGGCGTCTATTGCCGGCGCTGGGGCGTGCCTCTGATCGACGGCGGCACGGTGCGGCTGCCGCGCCTCGTCGGCATGGGGCGGGCGATGGACCTGATCCTTACGGGCCGCAAGGTGGAGGCCGGCGAGGCGCTGGCGATCGGCCTGTGCGAGCAGGTGGTGCCGCCCGGCCAGGGTCGCGCGGCGGCGGAAGACCTGGCCCACGAGATCGCCCGGTTTCCGCAGACCTGCCTCAGGGCGGACCGGCGCTCGGTCTATGACCAATGGGACATGGAGTTTCGTGCAGCGTTGAAGCAAGAGTTCGAGGGCGGGATGCCCGCGCTGAAAGCCGAGGGCGTAAGCGGGGCGGCGAGGTTTGCCGGCGGCAAGGGGCGCGGCGGCGACTTCAACGCGATTTGAGTTTACGCAGCCGGCGACCCCGGGCGAAGCTGGCTGGAAACTTTTATTCCTGAGGAGGCAATCATGCGTCGATCTTCAATCCTTGGAATTGCCCTCGGTGCGGCGGTCCTGTCGGGCCTTGCCGCCAACCCTGCGTCGGCCGACGCGATCGATGGCACCTGGTGCGCCGTCGACGGGCGGATCATGGAGATCAAGGGGCCGGCCATCACCACCCCGGGCGGGACTGACACGATCGGCGATTACTGCGGCCACTCGTTCGCCTATCAGGTGCCCGGCGGGGAAAGCCCTGCCGGCGAAACCGTCCGCATGGTTCTTATGAGCGACGACATCGTGCACCTGAAGGTCGGCGACCAGGCCGGCGAAGCCGAAGTCTGGCAGCGCTGCGAGACGGTCAGCTAAGCTAAGCTAAGCCGTCCCTTCCGTCTCGATGTTGATCACGCGGCCGCAGTGCTTGCAGTGGACGGCGTCTGGCTCGTGCAGGGTCAGGCCGCAATCGGGGCAGGTGTAGCGCACCTTGTTGGGGCGGAACACGGTCTGGACGAGGCGCAGGAACAAAGCGACGCCGACCACCATGACCAAGACCGACAGCAGCCGGCCATTGCGATCCTGCAGTGTGATGTCGCCGAAGCCGGTCGTCGTCAGCGTCGCGACAGTGAAATAGAGCGCATCGAGATAGGTGTTGATCTGCGGATTGATCTCGTCTTCCAGCACGTAGACCAGCGCGGTGATCGTGAACACGAAGACCGCCAGATTGACGAGGCTGTGCAGCATCTCCTCGTTGCGGCGGACGAACGGCACGTCGCGGCGCAGATCGAGCATCATGTGATGTGAGCGCAGGAGGCGGAGAGACCGCAGCACCCGCAGGAACGCCAGGTTGTCGAAGAAAAGTGGGAGCAGGAGCGACACGATGATCAGGACGTCGGCGATCGACGTGACCTGCATCAGGTAGGCCGACTTGCTGCGGGATATCCACAGACGAGCCAGGAAATCGAGGATGATCGGAACGGCTACGATCAGATCGAGGATGATGATCCACGGCGGATTGTGCAGCGGAACGGTCAGGATGAAGAACGCGATGAGCCCGATATCGAAGAAGAGCAGGCCATAGCGGAACCGGCTCGCCGTCTTGCCGCGACCTTCATAGAGGTCCCTTATCCGCGATTTCAGGTCGCCTTGAGGCTTGGCGCCGGGCGCTTCATTCTTCGGCGATGACTTCGCAGCCGGCTCGTCGGCGGACTTCGCGACTCGCGTTTTCGTTGACTTGGCCATGTGCGATAAGAGACCCGATCCCGGCGCGCCGGTCCAGAACTGGATGTGGATATGCAGCTGGGCGCTCTTTATCGGCGCTGAACCGAGTTCTGGAATCGCATAGACTGAAAGGCTGAGAACAAGGATTTCCCATGCGCCAGTATCATGATCTCCTGCGCCGCAACCTGGAAGACGGCCTGGCAAAGGGTGACCGCACCGGCACCGGAACGAAGTCGGTTTTCGGTCATCAGATGCGGTTCGATCTCGCCGACGGCTTTCCGATGGTGACGACGAAGAAGCTGCACCTGAAGTCCATCGTCCATGAGCTGCTCTGGTTCCTGAAGGGTGATACCAACATCGCCTACCTGAAGGAGCACGGCGTCCGCATCTGGGATGAATGGGCCGACGATAACGGCGATCTCGGCCCGGTTTACGGCCACCAGTGGCGCTCCTGGCCGACGCCGGGCGGCGGGGCGATCGACCAGATCGCGCAAGTGGTTGGGCAGATCAGTTCGAATCCCGATTCACGCCGGCTGATCGTCACGGCCTGGAATCCGGCGGATGTGGAGAAGATGGCGCTGCCGCCCTGCCACTGCCTGTTCCAGTTCTATGTCGGCGACGGAAAACTCTCCTGCCAGCTCTACCAGCGCTCGGCCGATGTGTTTCTCGGGGTGCCGTTCAACATCGCCTCCTACGCGCTGTTGACGATGATGATGGCGCAGGTGACCGGGCTGAAGCCCGGCGATTTCGTCCATACGCTCG
>CAJQNW010000113.1 GCA_905479765.1 uncultured Tepidamorphus sp.
GCCATGTCACACGGCTGTTTCCACTTGGCGAATACCCTGCCGATTGAGGGTCTCTTTAAGACTCTGGAAGTGGACTTGATCTCCGATTTCTGGTAATCGGACGCCGGATTCTCGCTCATGGTCCCGGTATCCAGCCTCGGGACCAAGGGGGTACTCGTGCCGGCCCATGACGGGGCGGTAGATGTGAACCGCAACAATAGCCGCTATTGGACGACCTCAGGAAAGGGTAACGCGTGCAGATTATCGTTCGCGACAACAATGTGGATCAGGCTCTCCGCGCTCTCAAGAAGAAGCTACAGCGCGAAGGCGTTTTCCGGGAAATGAAGCTTCGGAACTTCTACGAGAAACCGTCTGAGAAGAAGGCGCGCGAGAAGGCCGAAGGAATCCGCAGGGCCCGCAAGCTTGCACGCAAGCGCGCCCAGCGCGAGGGGCTCATCGCGGGCAAGAGCAAGCGCTGAACGCGCGCCGCGCCTCTCAGCCGGAGCGGGATGTTCCGTCCATTCCGCCGGGCCAATCCCAAAACTGCCGTAAATGGCGTCTAGGCGGTATCGAACCCGCCCTGAATCCAAGCCGGCACCGCATCCAATGACGTTCATCCTTTCGGCAAGACGCGCAGTTTCCACGGCCGGCGCAGTACTGGCGCTCGGCCTCATGGCCGCATCTTGCCAGACGATGCCCGGCGAGACCTTCGCATCCGCCGATACCGGCACCTTCGCCGGCGCCTCGGTCAACATCGCCTCGCTGAGCGAAGTCATCGAGCGGGAGCCGAACAATCCCAGCGCCTACAACGTGCGCGGCACCGCCTATGGCGCCTCGGGCCGCTACAAGGAGGCGCTGGCGGACTTCGACCAGGCGATCCAGCTCGATCCGCAGTTCCATCAGGCCTACGCCAACCGCGCGCTGGTCTACCGCCAGCTCGGCAAGATGGATCTGGCGCTGAAGGACTACAACCGGGCGATCTCCACCGAGCCGCGCTACGCGCCGGCCTATATCGGCCGCGGCAACGTCTATAGGCAGCAGGGCCAGATCTCGCTGGCGCTGTCCGACTTCGATCGCGCCACCCGCCTGCAGCCCGACGATCCGCAGGGCTTCCACAACCGCGCGCTGATCTACCAGGCCCGCGGCCTGCACAACTTCGCCATCGAGGACTTCACCACGGCGATCGGCCTCGATCCCGGCGCGCCCGAGCCCTACCACGGCCGCGGCATTTCCAGTTTCTCGATCGGCAACGTCGACGAGGCGCTGAACGACTTCAACCGCGCGCTCGAGATCAACGTGCGCTACTACGAGGCCTGGACCAGCCGCGGCACCGCGCTGGAAGCACAGGAAGACTATGTGCAGGCGGTCGCCGCCTATAACCGCGCCCTGTCGATCAACGGAAACTATCAGCCGGCCAAGGACGGGCTTATCCGCCTGCGCTCGAAGGTTCCCGGCGGCGGCATCCTCGGCGTCCGGTAGAACGCCGGCCCGGGGCGAGGCCGCGCGTCACGTCCCGTCCGCGACGATTTCGTCTCTGTCCAGATCCCAGCGCAGCGCCGTTTCCGCAAGCCGCGCCGTCACGTCAGCGCGCGCCCGCCGATCCCCGATCATCCGCGTGACGAACGCCTCCACACTGCAGCCTTCTCCCAGACGTGCCATGACGCGCTCGACCATCTCGCGCTGCCCGGCTTCCGCGTAGCCGGTCGCCTCGCCACCGGTCTGCGGCAGCAGCACCGGACCGGTCTCCAGTGCCAGCGCGCCGCGCTTCGACACATAGGCGAGCGGCCGCGCGAAGGAGACGGTCTCCACCCTCGCCTGCATCGCTTCGGGCGCCGCCAGCACATAGTTCACCCCGAGCGCCTCAGTGGCGTTCATGTGGGCAAGCTCCTCGGCCGGCATCAGCAGGACGTGCAGCGCGGCCCCCGCGTCCGGCGCGGCGTGCATCGTCGCCGGCACCGAGCCGTAGGCCGTGATATGGGCGGAATAGACGCTGACGGCGCCGGTGACCTCGGCCGGCGCGATCAGGATCGGCCGCGCCGAGCGGCGTTCGCGGTACTTGCGGGCCAGTTGCACGGTCGAGCCGTTCGAGCCCGCCGCGATCATCGCCACCACATCGTCGATCTCGATCGTCTGCCCCTCGATCGCAACCGCGATCGCACGCGCCGGCACCGGGATGGACAGCCCCTCGACCACATGCGCGCGCTCCGGCCCGATATCGACCACATGCGCGTCGTGCGCACCCGTTGCGGGATCGAACAGAACGGGGCCGGGATGGCGCGGATAGGGATAGCCGAGCGCCCGGGCGAGCGGGTCTTCGGGAAGCTCATGAGACATCACGCCATCAGATAGCAGGCGCCCATCCTGAGTCCAGCCGGCGAAGTCCAGTCCCGGCATCCCGACGGGGAAGCCCGAACGGCGAAACGGCCGGGAAGGCACTTGCTCCCCGGCCGGGCCCTATGCGGACACCTGACTGCCGGCGTTGTTGGTCAGCGTCGCTTCTTGCGTTCGAACTTCGGGATCTTCAGCGTCAACGACGTCGGATTGAATATCCTGCTATCGCTAGCCTGATCGCACTCGTTATCAAAGCCGAACGCGTAGGCTTTGTGCTGGTAGGCGTGCTTGTGAAGGATCTTCGCGTACATGTTGACCGGCGTGTTCTTGTAGTAGACGGCCGGATCGGGGCACGCGCTGATGTCGCCATCGGCCAGGATCGTGGAGCGCATGAAGGTCGCCTTCAGCATATTATCGAGATCTAAATACGCAATGGAAGGACGCTCCCCATAGAGCTGCATGGTGGTCGGCTTGCCGTAGGGGATGGTAAAGCCGTCCGGACCCTTCGCGGTGAACACCAGCTCTCCGCCCGAGACCTTTCCGGTGAAGCGTAGAACCGGGTCGCCCTGCAGGACTGCCGTCATCGTCGAGCTGGCATACTTGCTCCACACCTGATCGATGTAACTGTCGAGCTGGTTTGCCGGGAAAATCTTCGCGCCAATGCCGTCGTAGGGCGAAATCGCGCGCAGCGGGCCGTTGCGGCCATCCGCGATCAACAGCCCTTTCCAGGGATGCCCGGCGTCGCGCATGCGGGTCAGGATTTTGTCACGCGCGCCGGGCTTGTCGAATCCCACCCTGATTTTGGTGGGCTTGTTGTTCACGTTGACCCCCTTGACCGTGTACAGCATCGGAATGCCGATCATGTCGACCTGGGTCAGCCTGCCGATCAGATATGTGCTGTTGGCCGGCAACTTCGGACTTGGGGAAATCCCCCAGTCAAAAAAACTGCTTTCTGGAATCCAGTCGTATTCGAACCGGTCGAACAGGGTCTTGTAGTTTTTGTCGCTGGCGCTCCAGCCCTCGGGCGGGCTCGGTTCGGCGCCCGGGCTGCTGAATTTCAACTTCTTGCCGTACGAGATATAAACGCGGGCAGATATCAGTTCCGGCAGCCGGATCCTGGCTTTCTTCTTGTTTTTGAATTTGATCCCGTAGGCCGTGTGAGCGCTCGTATCCGGGAATGGCGCCACGTCGCCCGCTTTGTTGATCACGCGGTACCAGTTAAGCTCCTCGTCCATGCCGTAAATGAAGACGAACATCTTTCCGCGATAGCCGGAATTGTTCACGATCGTCATCGGCATGGTGTCGAATTTTGCGCCTTCGGCGGCCTCGCCGGCAAACGACTCCGTCGCCGTCAGTGCCGCGGCAACGATGGCGGCGACAGCGACCAGCCTTTGCAGGCGTTGAAAAACAGTCATCATTCCCAGCTCCCCGTATCTGTTCTGGATCGGTCGTCTCGACCTCCCACGCTCCTGGTGGGTGCCCGGACAATGAGGGATGGCCCGCAAGATTTGGTGAACACGCCTGACGCGGCGGTATTCTTGCTGAATGAAGTCTTTCGCCTCGCCCCGCCGCGACGCCCCGGATGCGGAACGGCCAAAAAGCGAAACGGCCCGGATCCGCGAGGAACCCGGGCCGCCCCTCGTCTCGGTCAGGGCTTCAGCGCCTGCGGTGGTGGTGCCGCCGTTTGCCTTTCATCGGCGGGACCTTCTGGATCGTCAGCAACATGCCGGTCGGATCGAACACCGTGATATCGCTCGACTGGCTGCACCAGTCGTCATAGCTGAACCCATACGCCAGGTTCTCGAATCCGAACCGGTGCATGGTCTTGGAGTACATGTTGACCGGATCGTTCTTGTAGTAGGTACTTTTGGGATTGGGGCAGGCGCTGATCGTCGGCATGGTCAGCAGCGTGCTGCGCATGAAACCGGCCTGCAGCATTTCCTCGAGCTGCGTGGCTTGGCCCGGCAGATTCCCGTTGGTATTGGACGGCGTCCCCGCGTAACCCAGATAGGCCTCTTCGCTGGTCGGCTTGGCGAAGGTGACCGTGTTTCCAGGCGTGCCCTCCTGGGTGAAGACGAGAGTGCCCCCGGACACCTGACCGTTGAAGGTCGCATCCCCGCCCGAGTTGGCGTGCGCGGTCATGGTCTTCGTCTCATAGGTGGCGAACACGTCGTCGATGTAGTCGTCGAGCTGGTTCGCCGGGAAGCGCGTGCGCTTGTTGACGACAGCCGTCATGCCGTGGTCGGGAGCGATGACCCGCAGCGGGTACTTCTTCTTGGCCCCGATGACCAGTTTGTTCCACGGCGAGCCGGCCTTCTTGAACGCCTTCAGGATCTGCTTGCGGGCGTTCGGCCGCGCAAAGCCGGCGGCTTTCACAACCGCTTTGTCGTTGCCGTCGCGTCCGAAGAACTTCATCAGCATCGGCACGCCGAGCATGTCGACCTGGGTCAGGTTGCCGTTCAAGACCGAGGACAGGTTGGGCGGCATGGTGCCTTTACTGGTCCAGGTGTACTCGGCCCAGTCGTAGAGTGTCCTGTAGTTCTTGTCGGTTGTCTTCCAGACCGACGGCGTGCTCGGGGCACCCGTGGGATTCGACTGGAAATACATCTTGCGTCCGTAGGACACGTAGATCCGCGTGCTCGACAGCATCGGCACGTTCAGCTTCATCGTCGTCCCGCGACCGAACGGCAGGCCGTAGGGAAGGTAGGGCGCGACCACGCCAGGCTTCGTTTTCGGGAAGGTCGAAACGCCACCCGCCGTGTTCGTCACGTAATAGTAGGTACCGTCGGGGGTCTGTCCCGTCACGAAGACGAACCAGTCGCCCTTCAGGCCGGACTTGTCGACGATGGTCAGCGGTACCGTATCGAAGCTCGCTGCCGCGGCATGTGCCGGCACGGCCGTTGCGATCGCCGCCGCCGAAATCACCCCCAGCGAAAGTGCCGCGGCGAGGCCGCCGCGTCGAAATCTGAAAGTCATGTTTCCCAACTCCCGTATCTGTCCTGGATCGGACGTCTCGAACTCCCACGGTCCTAGTGGGCGCCCGCACGATAGGAGCAGGCCGCGCAAGATCTGGTAAACGCGCCCCGGCTACCGGCTTTCTGCATTAACAATGCCTTTCACGGCGCCGCGTCGCCGGCATCGCGCAAAGCGCAAAAGAAAAGGGCGCCCGAGAGAGCGCCCTTTCCTGAAGGTTAGGTTACGGGGTCCTGGCCGGAGACCCTCAGCGCCGCGGCCGAAGCGTCTTCCGAAGGACCGGCCGCAGTCTTACCGGCGGTGATGCCGCTTTCCGTGCCGCTTTCCGTGCCGCTTCCCGTGGCGGTTACGGTGCTTTTTCTTCCAATGCTTCTTCTTGTGCTTGTGCGTCGGCTTGACCTTCGGGCTGCTGACCGGCTGGATCGTCAACTCGATTCCGGTCGGATCGAACACCGTGAAATCGCTCGACTGGTTGCAAACGTCGTCGTAGCCGAAGCCGTACGCCTTATGCTGGTAGGCATACAGGTGCATGATCTTCGAATACATGTTGATCGGGTCGTTCACGTAGTAGGCGGACGTTCCCGGGCAATCGCTGATGGTCGGTTCGGTGATCATGGTGCCGCGCATGAACGCGGCCTGCACCATGGTCCCCACCTGGGCGCCCTGGGCCTGCAGCGTCCCGCTCGCCCCGGCCGGATAGGTCGGCGGATAGCCGGAATAGGCCTGGTTCGAGGTCGGCTTGGCGAAGGTGAAGGCGTTGGCGCTGGCGCCCTTCTGCGTGAATGTCAGCTTGTTGCCGGCAACCTTGGCGTTGAACGTCGCGTTGACGCCGTCGGCATTGGTATTCGCCACCATCGTCTTGGAGGCGTAGTTGGAGAACACTTGGTTGATGTATCCGGCCAGCTGGTTCTTCGGGAAGACGCCGACCGCCATGCCGTGATACGGCGCGATCGCCCGCAGCGGCAGTCCGCCGCGGCCGGGAATGATGGCCAGACGCGACCAGGGCGTGCCGGCGGCGGCGAGGGCGGCGAAGATCTGGGTGCGCGACTTGGGGTTGGAAAACCCCGCCGCGGTAACGACGTTTTTCTGATTGGCATTCTGCCCCGCAAACTCCAGGAGCATCGGCAGGCCGAGCATGTCGACCTGCGTCAGGTTGCCGTTCAGCGCCGTCTGGAAGTTGGAGGGCTGGGCGACATCGGTCCACGTGTATTCCGCCCAGTCGAAAAGCGTCGCATAGTTCTTGTCCGTCGATTCCCAACCAGCCGGGGTGCTCGGAACGCCCGCCGACGGTTGCATCCACATCTTGCGGTCATAGGAGACGTAGATGCGCGTATTGGACAGCTTCGGCACGTTCAGCGTCGTCGACTGCGCCTTGGTGAATGCCATCCCGTACTGCTTGTAGGGAGCCGTTCCGCCCGGAAAGGCCGACACGTCGCCCGAGGCATCCGTCACGTACCAGTAGGTTCCGTTGGCATCGGATCCGGTCACGAACACGTACCAGGCGCCCGGCAGCCCGGATTTGTTGGTGATGGTCAGGGGCACGGTTTCCATGCCCTTGTTGTTGTCGGCGTGCGCGGCCCCGCCCGACGTCAGAGCCGCCACCACAGCCGCGATCGCCGCGGCGCGCGTGGCGGTTCCGCCACGCAAGTAATCGACTATCATGAACCCCAACTCCCCGTATCTGTCCTGGATCGGACGTCTGGAACACCCACGCTCCTCGTAGGCGCCCGGACACTAGAAGCGGGCCGCGCAAGAATTGGTAAATGCGCCTCGGTTAACCGTTTTCTGCATTAACAATGCCTTTCGCGTCACCGCGGCGCCGGCGATGCGCGAAGCACACATAAAAAGGGCGCCCACGGGGGCGCCCTTTCAGTTTGACCGGTTTGAGGCCGTTACTTGATTCGCAGGATCTGGATCTTCAGCCAGTTCGGATCGTGCACGCCGATATAGCTCGACTGCTCGCACGTATCGTCGAAGCCGAAGGCATAGGCCAGATTGTCGATAGCCGGCTTGTGGATCGCGCTGGCGTATTCGTTGACCGGATCTTCCATGTAGAAGGTCTTCGTCTTGCAGGCGTCCAGGTCGCCCTCTTCCAGCAGCACCGAGCGCATGAAGGCGCCCTGCAGCAGCGCGCCGATGGCACGCGCCTGCTGCTCGACCAGCATATTGCCGGGGATTGGATCGGGCAGGATAGCGCCCTCGTAGACCGCCTTGGTGGACGGCTTGGGGAACGAGAAGCTGGTGGACGGGTCACCCTTCTTCGTGAAGACCAGCTTGCCGCCCTTGACCTGGCCCGTATAGGCCACGTTCTGGGGCGATGCCGACATCGTTTCGGTCTCGTACGTCTTCCAGACCTTGTTGATGTACTTGTTCAGCTGGTTTTTCGGGAACACGCCGGAATTCATGCCGTGATAGGGCGCGATGGCACGCGTCGGATTTCTCTTCTTGCCGACCAGCAGCTTGTCCCAGGGATCGTCGGCGTCTTTCAGAGCGGCAATGATCTTCTTGCGCGAATTGTTCTTCTTGAAACCGCTCTTCTTGACGACCGGAGTCGTGAAGTCGCCTTCCTTGCCGCTCAGCCTGATTTTCGTGGCGAAGCCGAACATGTCGACCTGCGTGGCGTTGCCGCCCAGCGTCGAGTGCCCGCCGTCCTGCACCCAGGTGAACTCGGTCCAGTCGAACAGCGTCTTGTAGTTCGGGTCGCCGTCCGACCAGCCCGCCGGCACGCCGGGAACGTTGGCGGACGATACGGTGAGCATCAGCGGCTTGCCGAACGAGAAATAGATGCGCATCGCCTGCAGCTGCGGCAGCACCAAGTCGACCTTCTTGCCCTTGCCGACATTGATGCCGAACGGCACCGGCGTGGTCTGCTCGGTGAACGTCTGATAGGTGCCGGCCGTGTCGGTTACGTGCACCCAATTCGCACCCTCCATGCCGACGATATAGACGTACAGGTCTTTCTTGACCTGGGACTTGTTCTTCAGTTGGAACGGGATGGTGGGCACCGCGACGGCGCTGACGTCGGCTGCCGCCGGCGCGGGCGCGCCGAGACTGCCGAGACCGAAAGCGCCCGCGGCGACCATGGCTCCGAAAATCGCCGTCCTGGCGGTGGTTTTAAAGCTGAGCATAGGGTTTCCTCATTTTAAGATGACTACGGCCAGCGATGGATACACAGGTCCAGGGGCGCGCTTCCCGCGCAAGACCGGCCCCGAAGGGACCCGTCCGGACCCGGACACCGGGCATTGTAGCAATGCCATATCCTGATGTTGCCTCGAATCAACCAACCGTTGCGGACCTTCCCTAGAGGCAAATCATTAACGACTGCAAGACAGGTCCGTTCGGATTTGAAGAAACCGGGACCGTGCTCCGTGCACGGACTGCAATCTTCCTCCTGCACACCGACTAATCGTTGTAGTCTGCCTGCACGGTTCAGTGAGTCGGAGGTCAGTGGCCTCTTGATCGCTACAAACTGTTGCGGATCGGACGGCGGAAATGCCGGCCTGATTTGCGGCGGGCATCCGGCGTGACGGAAACGCTTTCATCGAAATGGATTTTCCGGACCGTGATTTAATCGAATAGCTGCTGTCCGTTGCCAGGGAGGAATAGAATGGCAAAGTTGCGTTTCATCAAAATGGCCGGTGCACTGGCGATCCTGCTGGCCGGACTGCTGGCCGGAAGTCCCCAGGCGAAGGCCGGATCCGGCACAATCCAAATGGAGATCGTGAAGGCCGCCCTCATCGTCGGGGCGTCCGGCGGCAAGGGTACGTTGACCTACGAAGGCGTATCATACCCGCTGTCGCTCGGCGGGCTCAGCGCCGGCTGGCAGATCGCCCTGTCGAAGGCGACGCTGACGGGAAGCGTTCAGAACATCAACAGCCCTCAGGACATCGAAGGTGTCTATTCGGCGGCCGGAGCCGGTCTGGCGGTGGCAGCCGGTGGCAAGGCTGCTGTGATGGTCAACGGCAAGGGCGTCACGATCGAGGTCGCGGGCACCCAGATGGGTGTCGACTTTTCGCTCAACCTCGAAGGGCTGAGCATCAAGCTCAAGCGCTGAGGCGCCTGCCGAACGGAATAATCATCCGCACAACAACAAAGGCCGCGCAGATCCTGCGCGGCCTTTTTCATTTGCCCTGGCTGGTGGCCGTCCTGACCGCCGGCCGACAGGCGCCGCCCGCCCAAGGCGGTCACATCGCCTTGACGATGCCCTCGGTCATCTTCTTGGCGTCGCCCAGCAGCATCATCGTGTTGTCGCGGTAAAACAGCGGGTTGTCGATGCCGGCATAACCCGAGGCGAGCGAGCGCTTGACGAACATCACCGTGCCCGCCTTCCACACCTGCAGCACCGGCATGCCGTAGATCGGCGAGGACGGATCGTCTTCCGCCGAAGGGTTGGTGACGTCGTTGGCGCCGATCACGTAGACGACGTCGGTCTGGGCGAACTCCGAGTTGATGTCCTCGAGCTCGAACACCTCGTCGTAGGGCACGTTGGCCTCGGCCAGCAGCACGTTCATGTGGCCGGGCATGCGGCCGGCGACCGGGTGGATGGCGTATTTCACCTCGACGCCCTCCCGCTTCAGTTCGTCCGCCAGTTCCCTGAGCGCGTGCTGCGCCTGGGCCACCGCCATGCCGTAGCCCGGCACGATGATGACCTTCGAGGCGTTCTTCATGATGAAGGCGGCGTCCTCCGCCGAGCCGAGCTTGGCCGGCTTCTGGTCGCCGTCGCCGCCCGCCGGGCCCGCCGTCTCGCCGCCGAAGCCGCCGAGGATGACGGAGATGAACGAGCGGTTCATGCCCTTGCACATGATGTAGGAGAGGATCGCGCCGGACGACCCGACCAGCGCGCCGGTGATAATCAGCGCGGTGTTGCCGAGCGTGAAGCCGATGCCCGCCGCTGCCCAACCGGAGTAGGAGTTCAGCATCGAGATGACGACGGGCATGTCGGCACCGCCGATCGGGATGATGATCAGCACGCCGAACAGCAGGGCCAGCGCCGTGATCGTCCAGAACAGCGTGTGGCTCTCGCCCATCACGAACATGGCGACCAGCACCACCACCAGCGCCGCGATGGCGATGTTGATCAGGTGCCGGGCCGGCAGCATGATCGGCGCGCCGCTCATCCGCCCGTCGAGCTTGAGGAAGGCGATGATCGAGCCGGTGAAGGTGATCGCACCGATCACCACGCCGATCGACATCTCGACCAGGCTCGCCCCGTGGATGTCGCCGGGCGCGCCGATGCCGAAGGCCTGCGGCGCATAGAGGGCTGCGGCCGCCACCAGCACGGCGGCAAGCCCGACCAGCGAATGGAAGGCTGCGACCAGCTGCGGCATCGCCGTCATCGGGATGCGCTTGGCGATCACCGCGCCGAGGGCGCCGCCCACCGCGATGCCGATGATGATCAGCGCCCAGGCGGAGAAGCTGGAGGGAGCGGCCAGCGCCAGCGTCGTCAGCACGGCGATGGTCATGCCGGCGATGCCGAAGAAGTTGCCCTGCCGCGATGTCGCGGGACTGGACAGGCCGCGCAGCGCCAGGATGAACAGGACGCCGGAGACGAGGTAGAGAAGGGCTGTGATATCTGCGCTCATCGGTCCGGCCTCAGGTCTTCTTCTTGTACATGGCGAGCATGCGCTGGGTGACGAGGAAGCCGCCGAAGATGTTGACCGAGGCCAGCACCAGGGCAACGAAGCCGAAGCCGCGCGCCCAGCCCGCGCCGCCGCTCAGCGCGCCGCCGGTGGCGGTGCCCATGGTGCCCGCCCCGCTTGCGACCGCCATGCCCTCGACCCCGACGGCCAGCAGCGCGCCGACCACGATCACCGAGGAAATCGCGTTGGTCACCGACATCAGCGGCGTGTGCAGGGCCGGCGTCACCGACCACACCACGTAGTATCCGACGAAGCAGGCGAGCACGAAGATCGACAGCTGGAACACGAAAGGATCGATCGCCCCGCCGCTGGCCGCGTGCGCCGCAGCCCCCGCGGTTCCGCCGAAGGTATCGGCCACCAGCTCGGCGTGGGCCGCGGCCGCCTCGGCCGCCTTCTGCGCCTTTTGC
>CAJQNW010000114.1 GCA_905479765.1 uncultured Tepidamorphus sp.
CTCAAACTGCTCAATGCCGAACTCGTAGATGGCATCGACATCGCCTGAGGCGAACGCGGTCAGCTGGTTGTCCTCGTCGAAGTTGTAGTAGTGGATCTCGTCGACGTAGACCTTGCCGCCCCAATACTCGAACGGCTTGCCGCCGGCTTCCTTGACCCGCTTAAGCTCGCAGCGTTCTCCGACCTTCAGATTGGTCAGCGTAAAGGCGCCGGTTCCGATCGGGTTGTCGGACAACGGTGGCTTGAAGCTGCGATGCACGATGGCGGTCGGATAATTGTAGAGATCCTCGGCCACCGACAGAACCGGCTTCGAAAGGTTCAACTGAACGGTATAATCGTCGACCTTCTTCAGCGCGCCGGGGATCATCTTCTTGATCTTTTTCGGCGTGCCGTCGTCGTTCTTCTCGCCGGAATCGACTTCCTCGACCATCGAGGCAAAGGTGGACAAGCCGATATTGGAGGACGCTACCGCCGGATCCATCCAGCGGGTCATGTTGAAGATGATGTCATCGGCGTTCAGTTCGTCGCCGTTGTGCCACATGATGCCCTTGCGCAGCTTGAACGTCCATGTCTTGAGATCGTCGGACGCCTCCCAGCTCTCGGCCAGCATCGGCTGCGTGACGTTGTCGGGCGTCGTGAAGGTCAGATGCTCGAGTATGTGGCGCGTCTGGTTGGACATCTCGACCCACGAATAGGTAGCGGGGTCTTCCATCTTCTGCACCTGCATGCCGACGCGGAGGATGCCGCCTTCCTTGGCCATGCTGTCGTCCTGCGGGAAAGGCAGGTCGGCCTGCTGCGCAATCGAGGGTGTAACGCCTGCCATCGCGTAGGCCGTGGTGGCGGATACGCCGAGCAGAGCGGCGAAACGTACAAATTCGCGGCGATCCATCCGACCGCCTTCCATCAGATCCCGTGCCACTTGCACCTTCGGGTGCAGGCGACCCGGTTTGTCGCTGTTCGTCATATAACAAAACCTCCCGTTGCGGCCGATCCATGGCTCCGATGCCTCCTGCCGCCGCGTTACTTCTTAGATGTGGCGGCTGGCAATCGGCTCGATTCCGCGGCCGAGAATGGATTTCCCTCGAACGAGGCTGCGACACACTAACATGCAGCCCCAGACACTCCGCAATACCGCGGAGACAATAAATGCTTCGATTGCGACCTGTCCGGACGGTTCCGCGACTCCGCGTTACCGTAATCCCCGGAAGCACTTGGCTATGCAGGAAAATCACTGCAGCGTTAAGACCGCGCGCGGGACGGTTCCGCGACGGAGCATGCAGTCATGGACGCAAAAGCAATGGTTTCCGAGACAGAAGCCGGTCCACGCCGCGCCGGCCGTTCCGGTCGTGCGCGCCGGGTCCCCGAACCGGATCAAAAACCGTTCCGGCAACCGCGCATGACCTATCGTCCGGTGGACGTGGTCAGCGCCGATGCACTCGAGTCCATCCACGACGCGTCGCTGACGATCCTCGAGGAGGTCGGTATCGATTTCCTGCACGAGGACGCCAAGGCGATCCTTAAGACGGCCGGAGCCGACGTCGATCCCGGCTCCAACCGGGTGCGGTTCGAGCGCGCACTGATCGAAGAGACGATCCGCACCTGCCCGCCGGAATTCACGCTTCACGCGCGCAACCCCGATCACAACGTGCGGTTCGGCGGCAATTGGGTCTCCTTCGCCCAGATGGCGAGCGCGCCGAATTGCTCCGACATGGACAAGGGCCGGCGTGCGGGCAACCAGGAAGACTTCCGCAATCTCGTCAGGCTTGGCCAGAGCTACAACATCATCCACCTGACCGGCGGCTACCCTGTCGAGCCGGTCGATCTGCACGCTTCAATCCGGCATCTGGAATGCCTGCGCGATTTCGCGACGCTGACCGACAAGGCCTTCCACGTCTATTCGCTTGGCAAGGAGCGTAATCTCGACGGCATGGAGATCGCCCGTATCGCGCGCGGCATCTCGCAGGATCAGTTCGACCAGGAACCCTCGGTGCTGTCGATCATCAACACGTCGTCGCCGCTCAGGCTCGATACACCCATGCTGCAGGGCATCATCGAGATGTCGAGCCGCAACCAGGTGATCGTGGTGACACCGTTCACGCTGGCCGGCGCCATGGCCCCGGTGACGATCGCCGGGGCGCTGGCGCAACAGAACGCGGAGGCTCTGGCCGGAATCGCCTTCACGCAGCTCGTGCGCCCCGGATCGCCGGTCGTTTATGGCGGCTTTACCTCCAACGTCGACATGAAGTCCGGCTCACCCGCGTTCGGAACGCCGGAATACATGAAGGCGGCGATGGCCGGCGGGCAACTGGCGCGGCGCTACAACCTGCCTTACCGCACCTCCAACACCTGCGCGGCCAACACCGTCGACGCACAGGCGGCGTATGAATCCGTGTTCTCGCTGTGGGGGGCAATCATGGGCGGCGGCAATTTCATCAAGCACTCCGCCGGCTGGATGGAAGGTGGGCTGACGTTTTCCTTCGAGAAATTCATTCTCGACGTGGATCTCCTCCAGATGGTTGCGGAATTCCTCGAACCGCTGGTCGTCGACGACGACACGCTGGCGCTCGAAGCCGTCCGCGACGTCGGGCCCGGTGGACACTACTTCGGTACTCCGCATACGCAGGCGCGCTACCGCGACGCGTTCTATGCGCCGCTGTTGTCGGACTGGCGCAATTTCGAGACCTGGGCCGAGGCCGGCAGCCCGACCGCATACGAAAAAGCCAACCGGCTATGGAAGGAAGCGCTCGCCCTTTATGAGCAGCCGGCGATGGATCCGGCCGTCAAGGAGGAACTCGATGCCTTCGTCGACCGGCGCATTGCAGAAGGCGGGGCGCCGACGGACTTTTAGTCAACCCGAGTTCCCGGAAACGTCCGATGACCGAAAACCGTCACGAACCTAAGATCCATCCCGAACGCCGGCCAGACGCGATCATCGAAACGATGGATGTCGACCGTCCGGGAAATCCTGCGCTTCGCGAATGGGCCCGCTACGGTCTGGACGAGCCCGATCTGGAGGCGATGCGGCACTATCGGCTGGCGCGGCTGCGATCGGAACTCGCCAGGCGGGACTTCGGCGGCGCCGTTCTCTATGACCCTCTCAACATCCGTTACGCCAGCGATACCTCGAACATGCAGATCTGGTGCATGCACAACGCCGTGCGGTACCTGTTCATGGCGACCGAAGGCCCAACCGTCCTGTTCGATTTCCACGGCTGCGGCCACCTGTCGTACGGCTTTTCGACCGTCACAGAGACCCGGCCGGCGATCTCCTGGTATTACATGGGCGCAGGACCTGAGGAGCGCGCCCGCGCCGTCAACTGGGCCGCGGAAATCGCCGACCTGATGCGCGCCCATGGCGGCGGCAACAGACGGATCGCGCTCGACCGTTGCGATCAGCTGGGCATCGAAGCCCTCAGAGCAGAGGGGCTCGAGCCGCACACGAGTCAGGCCTTCACAGAAGAGGCCCGCAAGATCAAGCACGCGGAAGAAATCAAGGCGATGCGCCGGGCGATCCACGCCTGCGAGGCGGGAATGAGCGAGATGTGGAAGGCGCTCGAGCCGGGCATCACCGAAAACCAGCTGTGGTCAATCCTGCACCGGGAGAATATCGCGCGCGGCGGCGAGTGGATCGAGACGCGCCTTCTGTCCAGCGGAACGCGCACCAATCCCTGGTTCCAGGAGTGCTCCGACCGCCCCATCGAAGCCGGCGACATCGTGTCCTTCGATACCGACCTGATCGGCCCCTATGGATACTGCGCCGATATCTCACGTGCCTGGGTGGCCGGCGTCGAACGCCCCTCAAACGCGCAAGCCGCGCTGCACGCCACGGCGATGGAGCAGATCGCCTTCAACATCGACCTGTTGAAGCCCGGTATGGGCTTCAAGGAGTTCGCCTTAAAAAGCTACCGGCTCACCGACGACTACATGCCGAACCGCTACAGCTGCATCGTCCACGGCGTCGGCCTGTGCGACGAATATCCGAGTATCGCCTATCCGCAAGACAACAAACTCGGTGGATATGACGGCGTATTCGAGCCTGGCATGTGCGTGTGCTTCGAAAGCTATGTCGGCGCGTTCGGCGGCCACGAGGGGCTGAAACTCGAACGGCAGGCCCTGATCACGGAAACCGGCGTCGAGACCCTCGACCGCTTTCCGATGGACATGGTGCCGTTGACATGAGGGCCAACCTCCGTCGCGTGCCAATCTGACGTCAGAGACACAACAATCAGACTACTGAGACCTGGAAGGAACAAGAGCCCATGAAAAGCCACGCGCAGGCCGTCGTGATCGGCGGCGGAGTCGTCGGGTGCAGCGTTTTGTACCACCTCACCAAGGCCGGGTGGAAAGACGTCGTGCTGATCGAGCGCTCGGAACTGACGTCGGGCTCGACCTGGCACGCGGCCGGTGGCTTCCACACGCTGAACGGCGACCCGAACGTCGCCAAGCTGCAGGCCTATACGATCGGGCTCTATGACGAAATCGAGAAGATTTCCGGCCAGTCCTGCGGCCTGCACCTGACCGGCGGGCTGCAGCTCGCCGGGACGCCCGAGCGTATGGAATGGCTGAAGATGGCGAAGGCCCGCGGCCGCTACCTCGGCATGGATCTCGACATCATCTCGGCCAGCGAAGCCAAGGACCTGCTGCCGCTGATCGACGACAAGCACTTCGTCGGCGCGCTCTGGGATCCGATCGAAGGCCATCTCGACCCCTCCGGCACCACGCACGCCTATGCCAAGTCCGCCCAGATCGGCGGGGCGGAATTCGTGCTGCGCAATCGGGTCACCGACCTGACCCAGAACCCGGACGGCAGCTGGCAGGTGGTGACCGAGAAGGGCACGATCCAGGCCGAGCACGTGGTCAACTGCGGCGGCCTTTGGGCGCGCGAGATCGGCCGCATGGTCGGGCTCGAACTGCCGGTGCTGGCCATGGAGCACATGTATGTGCTGACCGAGGACATGCCCGAGGTCGCGCAGATCAATAAGGAGACCGGCAAGGAAGTCGTCCACGCCATCGACTTCGAAGGCGAGATCTACATCCGCCAGGAGCGCGGCGGCATGCTGATGGGCACCTACGAGAAGGCCTGCCGGCCATGGTCCCCGCGCGAGACGCCGTGGGGCTTCGGCCAGGAACTGCTGGTGCCGGACCTCGACCGCATCGCACCGTCGCTGGAAGTCGGATTCTCGCACTTCCCCGCCTTCGAGAACGCCGGTATCAAGCAAATCATCAACGGCCCCTTCACCTTCGCGCCAGACGGCAACCCGCTGGTCGGTCCGGTCAAGGGCTTGAAGAACTACTGGTGCGCGCTGGCCGTGATGGCCGGCTTCAGCCAGGGCGGCGGCGTCGGACTGGCGCTGTCGAACTGGATGGTGCACGGCGATCCGGGCTTCGATGTCTGGGCGATGGACGTCGCCCGCTTCGGCGACTGGGCAACGCTCGGCTACACCAACGCCAAGGTGCAGGAAAATTATTCGCGGCGTTTCTCGATCCGCTTCCCGAACGAGGAACTGCCCGCCGCCCGCCCCATCCAGACCACCGCGCTCTACGACACGATGGTTGCGCAGGGCGCCGTGATGGGCGATTCCTGGGGCCTGGAGACGCCGCTGTGGTTCGCGCCCGAGGGCCTCGAGCCGAAGGACATCGTGTCGTTCCGCCGCTCCAACGATTTCGAACACGTGAAAGCGGAGGTGATGGCCGTGCGGAACGGCGTCGGCGTTACCGAGATCGCCAATTTCGCTAAGTACGAGATCACCGGATCCGGCGCGGAAGCCTGGCTGTCGCGGCTGATGACTAACAAGATGCCGCGCGCCGGACGGATCATCCTGACGCCGATGCTGAACGAGGCCGGAATGCTGATCGGCGACTTCACCATCGCCAAGGTCGGCGACGAGCGTTTTATGATGTTCGGATCGAGCCAGGCGCAGATTTATCACATGCGTTGGTTCGAGCAGCACCTGCCCGCGGACGGTTCGGTCGCGATCGAGGCGCTCGGGATGGGACTGGTCGGCCTGTCGATCGCCGGACCGAAGGCGCGCGACGTTCTCGCCAGGCTGACGCCCGAGGACGTGTCCGCCAAAGCGTTCCCGTTCATGGCCTTCCGGGAAATGGACCTTGCCTCGGTGCCCGCCAAGGTCGGGCGCATCACCTATACCGGCGATCTGGGCTACGAGATCTGGGTGGCGCCGGAGTACGAACGGCGGCTCTACGAGAAGATCATGGAAGCCGGCAAAGACATCGGCATCGTCAATTTCGGCATGCGGGCGCTCTTGTCGATGCGGCTTGAGAAGAACTTCCCGACCTGGTTCCGCGAGTTGCGTCCGATCTACGGGGCGTTCGAGGCTGGGCTGGAGCGCTTCGTCGACCTGACCAAGAACGACTTCATCGGCCGAGAGGCCGCCGCCAGGGAAGAATCCGACCCGACGCTGAAGCGCGTCACCTTCGTCGTCGACGCGGACGACGCCGACGTCATCGGCGACGAACCGATCTGGCACGACGGCGAGGTCGTCGGCTGGGTGACGTCGGGCGGCTATGGCCACTTCGTCGACGCCTCGCTGGCGCAGGGCTACGTGCCGGCGAAGCTGGCGAACGGCGGGGGCGGATCGTTCGAGATCGAGATCATCGGCGACCGTCGGCCGGCGACAATACAGCACGCGCCGCTGTTCGACCCTGAAGGCGCGCGCATGCGGGGGTGAGGCGCTGTCGCGCCTAGCCATTTTGCGCTCCGCAGACCGACCGCTTGAATGCAGCCATGTGGAAGCGGATCTGCGCGGGCGGGCAATGCCGGTCGGAGGCGACCGGACAGGCGTCGCGGGCGCGGCAGCCGCCTTCCATGCAATCCGACCCGGCGGATGAGCTCAGATATCCCGCGCAGGCGGGCACATCGTAGCCTTCGCCCGAGAACGCGCCGACCGGACAGGCCGACAAGCAGGGCTTTCCGGCACAAGTTTCGCAGGGGCTCGGTCGTTTATCGACTGCCGGCAGTTCGAGCGTCTCGGCAAACAGCAGCGCGGCGCGGTAGGCGTGCCAGAGGCCGTGGTCGGGATGGATGAGCACGCCGAGCGGCGAGGGTTTCACCGGTTCGGCGCGCATCGCCCATTGCTGGAACGGCTGGAACGGCTTGTCGAAGGGAAACACGCACCGCGCCCCGAATTCTTCAGCGATCGGCGTAATGGTTTCGACGGTCCAGCGGTCGAGTGCGTCGCGGTTACCGTTCGCATGCGCGGCGAAATGCGGCCACAGGTCCGGGCCGGTATTGCCGACTAGGATCAGGGCGCGCGTCGGCTGCCCCTCCCCCGCGTCGGGAACGTTGTTGTCGGGTGACGGATGAAATCCGCCGCGCAAGGTGAGACCGTGGGCGGCGAGGGTTTCGGAGAGTTGGCTGTACAGGGATTTCACGTTTGCTCCTGATACGTCATTGCCGGGCTTGACCCGGCAATCTCAGGAAGATGGCACGAGATGCCCGGGTCAAGCCCGGGCATGACGCAAGGAATGGAGCCGCGATCGAAAGTGCCGCCCACCCCTCACGCAAACGCGTCAGGCTCGGAATCCTTCTTGCGCGTCATGAAATCCTGCAGCGCTTCGTCTACGCCCTCATCGAGGGCCGGGGCTTCGTATTCGGTGAGCCACTTCTTCCACAGCGTATTGGCGCGCTCGTCGGTGCGGCTTTCGCCCTCCGCCTGCCATTGCTCGAAGGAATTGTTGTCGGCGATTGTCGAGCGATAGAAGGCGGTCTCGAAATTGGCCTGGGTATGGGCGCAGCCGAGATAATGGCTGCCGGGACCGACTTCCCGGATCGCATCCATCGCCTGGCCGTTCTCGCTCAAATCCACGCCTTCGCACATGCGCTGCTGCATGGCGAGCTGGTCGCAGTCCATGACGAACTTCTCGTAGCCCGCCGCGAGCCCGCCTTCGAGCCAACCGGCCGAATGCAGCACGAAGTTGGTGCCGGACATAACGGTCGAGTTCAGCGTATTGGCGCTTTCGTAAGCCGCCTGCGCGTCGGGGATCTTGGCCCCGCACAAGCTGCCGCCGGTACGGAACGGCAGACCGAGACGGCGGGCGAGCTGGGCTGCCCCGTAAGAAACGAGCGACGGTTCAGGCGTTCCGAACGTAGGCGCACCGGACTGCATCGAGATCGACGAGGCGAAGCAGCCGAATACGACCGGCGCGCCGGGACGGACAAGCTGGGCGAAGGCTGCGCCGGCCAAAACTTCGGCAAGCACCTGAGTGAGCGTGCCGGCGACCGTCACCGGCGACATGGCGCCGGCGAGGATGAACGGCGTAACGATCGTCGCCT
The DNA here is from genome assembly GCA_905479765.1 of uncultured Tepidamorphus sp. GTDB lineage: Bacteria > Pseudomonadota > Alphaproteobacteria > Rhizobiales > Tepidamorphaceae > Microbaculum. Next base: position 8,293 of record CAJQNW010000114.1, read on the forward strand.
GGCCTGCCCGCGCGTAGACCTTGAGCGCGCCCAGCATGGTGGAATCGAAGACCATCGGCGAGTTGGCGTTGATCAGGTTGATCAGCACGCAATTCTGATCAACGAACTCGTCGCCGAAGACGAGCTTGGCCATCGCCACCGAGTCCTCTGCGCGGCCTGGATGCGTCACCGAGCCCATGAAGGGTTTGTCGGAGTAGCGGATATGGCTGTAGACCATGTCGAGATGGCGCTTGTTGACGGGCAGATCAACCGGCTCGCAGACGGTGCCGCCGGAATGATGGATCGCCGGGGCGACGTAGGCCATCTTCACGAAGTTGCGGAAGTCCTCGATGGTCGCGTAGCGGCGGCCCTCGTCCAGGTTACGGATGAAGGGCGGGCCGTAGACCGGTGCAAACACCGTCGCCTTGCCGCCGATCTGGACGGAGCGCTCGGGATTGCGTGCGGCCTGGGTAAAAACCTGCGGTGCGGTCTTGATCAGTTCGCGGCAGAGCCCCTTAGGGAAACGGACCCGCTCGCCCCGGACATCGGCGCCCGCGTCCTTCCAGAGCTTCAGCGCTTCCTCGTCCTCGCGGAACTCGATGCCGATTTCCTCGAGCACCCGGTCGGCATTGGCCTCGATCAGCGCCAGGCCTTCCTCGTTCAGCACCTCGTAGTCCGGCACCTTGCGGGTGATATAGCGCAGCGATTGCTGGCCGCCGCCGCGGCGGCGTTCGCGCCGCGCCTCCGCACCGCCACCGCGCCGGCGGCCACGCGCTTCTTCCTGGACGTCGCTCATGAGTTCCTCGCGCCTTCGGCGTCTCACGCCGCTGAACACCTGATTTGTCCGATGCTAGCGCGCCACGCGGCACGGCTTTATCCCGGTAGCGGCATGTCCGCGCCGCGGTGGGAACATCGTGAGAGCCATCAAAGTTGCCACCCCGTCGCAATTACGACCCAGGAAGTCGGTTCCAGGAAATGAATCGGCGACGACGTGCCGAATACTCGACCTAATCGGCTAATCCAGCCGCGTGTTCCGCGCCGGAGACCATGCGCATGTCTGACGACGATATCGACCTATCCTCCCTGTCGGACGACGACCTCGTCCAGCAGATGCATGACGATCTCTATGATGGCCTCAAGGAAGAGATCGAAGAGGGCGTGAAAATCCTGCTGGAGCGCGACTGGACGCCTTACGACGTGCTGACTAAGGCGCTCGTCGAAGGCATGCGGATCGTCGGCGAGGATTTCCGGGACGGCATCCTGTTCGTGCCCGAGGTGCTGCTGTCGGCCAACGCCATGAAGGGCGGCATGTTCATCCTGCGGCCGCTTTTGGCGGAAACCGGTGCTCCGAAGGTCGGCAAGATGGTGATCGGCACCGTCAAAGGCGACATCCACGACATCGGCAAGAACCTCGTCGGCATGATGATGGAAGGCGCCGGCTTCGAGGTCATCGACATCGGCATCAACAATCCGGTGGAGAAGTATCTCGAGGCGATCGAGGAGCACCAGCCCGACATCCTCGGCATGTCGGCGCTGCTGACGACCACCATGCCGTACATGAAGGTCGTCATCGATACGCTGAAGGAGAAGGGGCTGCGCGACAAGTATATCGTGCTGGTCGGCGGCGCGCCTCTCAACGAGGAATTCGGCAAGGCCGTCGGGGCGGATGCCTATTGCCGCGATGCGGCAGTGACGGTCGAGATAGCCAAGGACCTTATGCACCGCATGCACAACCAGTTGCCGGCCGCGGCCGGATAACCGGCCTCCACGAATAGCTCCCCGGTCTCTTCCGCGCGTTCGGTTCGCGGGGCCGGGGCCGTTTCCGTATGAAACCGGTGCGGTGAGGATGCGTCCATGCGGCCCTTGTTGCTCTCCGTGACGTCGCTCCTCACCAGCCTGGCGATCCTGCTGGCCGGCAACAGCCTGCAGTTCGTCATTCTGGCGCTGCGTGCGGAATCCGCCGGGTTTTCGCTGACCGTGGTCGGGGCCATGACGACCGCTTATTACCTGGGCTACGGACTGGGGACGCTCAGGGCGCCGGTTTTCGTCGACCGGTTCGGACACATCCGCGCCTTCGCGGCCCTGAGCTCCATCATCTCAGCCATCGTGCTGGCGCATGGTCTCTGGGTCGAACCGTATTTCTGGATCGGCCTGCGGTTCATCACCGGCCTGTGTTTCGCGGGCCTCGCCACCGTCGTCGAGAGCTGGCTCAACGCCAAGGCGACGCGCGAAGTACGTGGCCAGTTGCTGGCGATCTCCAGCATCGCGGCGATCCTGGGCTACGCCGTCGGGCCGCTGTTTGCCTCGCTCGGTTCCGTCGACAGCCTGCATCTGTTCGTCATCGCGTCGATCCTGATGTCGGTGGCGCTGGTGCCGGTTACGCTCACCCGCTTCAGCGCCCCGTATGTGTCCGGCGAAGGCACCGGGATCGAGCCGTACAACCTGCGCCGATTGTTTCGCGAAACGCCGTTCGGGCTTATCGGCTGCGTTACGACCGGCCTGATACAGGGCGCGTTCCTTGGGCTGGGACCGGTTTTCGCCGGGCGCATCGGCCTGTCCGACGAGAACGTCCCGATATTCATGACCGGAGCCTTGCTGGCCGGGGCGCTGGCGCAGTTTCCACTGGGATGGGTTTCAGACCGGTTCGACCGGCGTTCCGTCGTCGCCATCACGTCGGTGGTGGTCGGCTCGGGCGCGCTCTGCGTCTCGCTGTTGCTGGGGGTGGTCGGGAACCCGATCTGGGTGGTCGTGCTGGCAATGGCGGTCGGCGGCATCGCGGCGATGCCGCTTTATTCCGTCATCATCGCCCATGTGAACGACAGGCTTCCCGAAACCTCGATTGTCCCCGCCGCCGCGACGCTGATCCTGAGCTTCTCGATTGGCTCGGCCGCCGCAGGGCCAATCGCATCCATATCGATAGACCTGTACGGAGCGGAGGGAATCTACATGTTCTTCGGCTTCACCCTGCTGGCCTTCGGCATTTTCTCCGTTTTCCGCGTCGCCCGGCGCGATGCCCCCGAACACTCCGTCGACGGCGGCATCTTCGCGGCCAGCCCCGTCATGACGCCATTCGATACCGAATTCGACGAGAACCAGCTCGGATTCGAATTCGACGCCGATGAAGCCGGACAGGACGGCGAAACTCGCACCGCCTGACAGCACTATCGGGGGGTCTCAGGTCCGCGCGTCAGTATCGCCGGTTTTCGATGCCGGCACTGATATCGAGCGGCTTTCCGTCAAAAACGGCACGAAGCCCAGATAACGCCACAGCACGTAAAGAGCGATTCCATCGGCCAGGAGGCCGCGTATCAGGAACGAGAGCGCGGCGCCGTTGGCCTTGAAACTCGGAACGAGAACCGAACACAGCAGGACATCGAGCAGCGTCGAACCGACTATGATGTACAAAATGAGTTTCTCGTATCCGCAAAACTGCAGGAAAGGCGCCGAAATGCCGAGAGACCCGGTCACGAGGAAGGTCGTCGCGATCATCATCAGGACCAGCCCCGCGCTCTGGTAGTCCGCGCCAAACAACCCGAGGACCTGCTCGCGGAACAGCAGGACAGGCAGGGCGACAATCAGCGTGAAAAAGGTCAGCTGGCGGGTCGCCTGGCCGTAGAGCTTTTGCCGGGCGGCATGGTTTTCGTCGCCCTGCGCGATCGGGCCGAGACGCGGCAGGATTGTCGCTACGAGTGCCGTCATCGGGATCATCACGAGGGCGCCGGCATTGGTGGCGGCCGAGAACAGGCCGACCTGGGCTTCGTCCTTCCCGATGATCTCGAGCATCAGGGTGCCGGAATAACCGTTTAGCTTCCAGACCAGCTGACCGACCATGATCGGTATCGAAATCCCGAGCCAAAGTCTGGGATCGTAGGCCTTCCGCCAACTCCACAGCGAAACGTCCTTCGGCAGGAAGGCGATCACGGTCAGGACGACAAGAAAGTAGGCAAGGGCAAAACCACCCAGCATCGCTTCCGGCGTGATCGCGTATCCAGCCAGCGGGATCAGCACGATCACGGCAGCCGTGACGGCCGGCACGCCCAGCCGTGTGCTGACGGTCGAATGGATCGCCCTGCCCGCCGCGCTGAGCACGCCCGGAGCGAGCCTGTAAACGGCATAGAACGGGATGAGCCACACCGCGAAGAGGACCGGATGCCCCTTGGAGGTGTCGAAGAACGAAATGCCCTCGGTATCGAGTGCGTAGTGCGCGATCGCGGTGACAGCGACAATCAGGAGCGAAACCCCGATCGCCAGGCCGACATGGAGCAGGCAAAAGCCGGATATCCGGGCCTGATCGCCCTTGCCGATGTATCCGGGGAGGAACCGCATGCAGGTGCGGTCCGACCCGAGGATGGCGACGATGCCGCCGAGAATCAGGACGGAATAGGCGATGGAATAGTCGCCGTACCAGGCGACGCTGACCGAGCGAGCGAGAAGGATCTGTACGCCGAAGTCGCCAAGCGCGCCCGCCGCCGTGATGACGATCGCCAGCACCGCTCCATCGGAGGTGATCGATTCCCACTCGACGATGCGGATTTTTCGGATATTCACTGCGGCCGACCTCCGGAACCCGGTCGCAGTGTATTACTGCATCGCGTTACGGAAGTGTATCAAACCCGCTCGATCACCGCGGCGATGCCTTGGCCAACGCCGATGCACATGGTGCAGAGCGCCTTGCTGGCATTCCGCTCCCTGAGCTCGATCGCCGCCGTCAGTGCCAGACGCGCACCCGACATGCCGAGCGGATGGCCGAGCGCGATGGCGCCGCCGTTCGGATTGACGTTCTCGGCATCGTCGGCGAGGCCCAACTGGCGGGTGACGGCGAGCGCCTGAGCGGCGAAGGCCTCGTTCAGCTCGATCACATCAATATCGGTGATCGACAGGCCGAGGCGCTCGAGAAGCTTTTTCGAGGCCGGCGCCGGGCCGATGCCCATGATGCGCGGCGGCACGCCGGCGGTCGCCATGCCGACGACGCGGGCGATCGGGGTCAGGCCGTATTTCTTCACGGCGTCTTCAGACGCGATGATCAGGGCGGCAGCCCCGTCGTTGACGCCCGAGGCGTTACCCGCCGTCACCGTTCCGCCCTCCCGGAACGGCGTCCTCAAAGCGGCAAGCTTGTCGAGCGTGGTCTCCCGCGGGTGCTCATCGGCCTCGACGATAATCGCATCGCCCTTGCGCTGCCGGATCGAGACAGGGGTTATTTCCTTGGCGAGACGGCCGTTCTTCTGGGCGGCGGCGACGCGGGCCTGGCTGCGCATTGCGAAGGCATCCTGGTCGGCGCGGGAGATCTGGTAGTCCTCGGCCACGTTTTCGGCGGTCTCCGGCATGGAATCGGTACCGTATTGCGCCTTCATCGCCTTGTTGACGAAGCGCCAGCCGATGGTCGTGTCGAAGATCTCTGCGGAACGCGAAAACGCCGTGTCGGCCTTACCCATGACGAAAGGCGCGCGAGTCATGGATTCGACGCCGCCGGCGATCATAACCTCGGCTTCGCCGGCCTTGATGGCGCGCGCGGCGGTACCGACCGCATCGAGGCCGGAGCCGCACAGGCGATTGATGGTGGCGCCGGGCACCGTATCGGGCAATCCGGCCAGAAGGGCCGCCATGCGGGCGACGTTGCGATTGTCCTCCCCGGCCTGATTGGCGCAGCCGAAGATGACGTCCTCGACTGCCTCGCCCGGCAGACCGGAGGCACGGGCCATGACTTCGCGGATCGCGTGAGCGGCGAGATCGTCCGGACGGACCTGTGCCAGGGCCCCGGAATAGCGGCCGATCGGGGTGCGAATGCCCTCGCAGATGAATGCTTCACGCATACGGAAGTCTCCTTGGTCGTGTTGTTCGGTCATCGCGGCCCGGTCATCGCGGCGGCGCGAGTGCCCCATATATACCGTGGAACACACGGCGGAACCGGTATGCGGGCTGATGTTCGTCATTCGAACCGCGCCCGTACGCCGCGTTTTCCTAGCAGACGGGTCTGCTAAGGTGAATGGAACCAGAGGTTACGAGGAGCATACACATGGTCAGCACCGCGACACCGGCCGGCGAGATCGGTTTCGAAGCACCCGATTTCAGCCTTCCCGGAACCGACGGGAAGACCTGGACGCTCGACGACGTCAGGGGCGAAAATGGGCTCGTGGTCGCCTTCATCTGCAATCATTGCCCCTATGTGATCGCCGTGATCGACCGGTTCGTCGAGGACGCCAGAACGTTGCAGGCCAAGGGCGTCGGTGTCGTGGCTATCATGCCCAACGACTGGTCTGTCTATCCCGCCGACGCGCCCGACAAGATGAAGAATTTCGCGGCCAGCCACGGCTTTGCCTTTCCTTATCTGGTCGACGAGAGCCAGAGCGTCGCCCGAGCCTATGGCGCCGTCTGCACGCCGGATGTGTTCGGCTTCGGCAAGGACATGACGCTGAAGTACCGCGGCCGCGTCGACTCGTCGGGTCGCGGACCGACCGGCCCCGACACACGCCGCGAACTGCTGGAAGCGATGAGCGAGATCGCGGACACCAACGCGGTGCCCGCCGGCCAGCAACCCTCGATCGGCTGCTCGATCAAATGGCGCGAATGACGACCGAATTTGTTTGAATACCGACACAATGACATTGCTGACGCTGACAGGCACGACTTCGTCCCAACGGCATGGGCGTTAGCCCACTGGTCCTGCTGGATTTTTCCGGATGGCGTGATTTGCGCAAACAGGTCGCAAAACAGACGGACCCTGTCGTGAGAAAGCCAACCTCGCGGCCCTGAGTCTCACATCATATTCGGCAAGAAGCAGGACCCACCGGATATCGCAATGGTGCGCTGGCCGGCCCCGACTTCCGGACACGGCCAAACGCAACCGCCATCGCGCTTGTTTCGCGGAGGATCTTTCGCATGTCGCAAGTCCCGGTATCCCGGTCCACCACGTTCCGCATACCCGCTTCCATCGAGGCGACCCCTAAGCAAGTGCTCGAGGGCGACCGCATCGACGGTCTGTTTCCCCGCGCCACCCGCGTCTACCTGACCGACGTCGGCACCGCTCCGATCGCCGATTTCGCCCGCGCCGCGAAGGTGCTGGCGGATGCCGGCTACACCCCGGTGCCGCACCTTCCCGCGCGGCGCATCGCCGGGGAAGCGGATCTGCGCGAACGCCTGCGCACCCTGACCGGTGAGGCGGGAGTCAACGACGTGCTGGTCATCGCCGGTAGCGTCGACCGGCCCGCCGGCAATCTCCTGTCGAGCATGGACGTCTTGCGCACCGGCATCCTGGCCGAATTCGGCATCAATACCGTCGGCATTGCCGGTCATCCGGAAGGCAGCCCGGATATCGCGCCGGACGCGATCGTTCAGGCGCTTGCCGAAAAAAACGAATTCGCCCTGGCGAACGGCATCGATATGCGCATCGTCACCCAGTTCGGATTCGACGCGCAGCGCTTCATCGACTGGGCGCAGCATCTTGCCGCCTCCGGCAACCGGCTGCCGGTCCATATCGGCGTCGCGGGCCCTGCCAAGATCACGACGCTGGTCAAATACGCCGCGCTTTGCGGTGTCGGACCCTCGCTGGACTTCCTCAAGAAGCGGGCGACATCGGTGATGGCGCTGGCCGCCGGCTTCAGTCCGGAAGGCGTCGTCGCGCCTATCGAGGCGCATGCCGGCGCCGACCTCGATGGCCCGATCGCCCAGTTGCATGTCTTCCCGTTCGGTGGCCTGCGCAAGACCGCCGAATGGCTCGCCGAGCGCGGATCCTGGTTCGGTGCTGTGCCGGCCGAAGAAACCGCCTACGTCGTGGAGAGCAAGTAATGTCGCGTACCGTCGTCGCATCGGCCACCAAGACCATCATCATCGGCTTCGACCAGCCGTTTTGCGTGATCGGCGAACGGATCAATCCCACCGGCCGCAAGAAACTCGCCGCAGAGATGATCGCGGGCAACTTCGATACCGTGACGGCCGACGCGCTGGCGCAGGTCGCCGCCGGCGCCACCATGCTCGACGTCAATGCCGGCGTGACAGCGGTCAATCCGAACGAGACCGAGCCGCCGCTGCTGGTGAAGACGCTGGAGATGGTCCAGGAACTGGTCGACGTTCCGCTGTCGATCGACTCCTCGGTTAGCGCGGCCATCGAGGCGGCCCTCAAGGTCGCCAAAGGGCGCCCGCTGGTCAATTCGGTGACCGGCGAAGAAGAGAAGCTCGAGGCGATCCTGCCGCTGATCAAGAAGTACGACGTCCCCGTCGTCGCCATCTCCAACGACGAGACCGGCATCTCCGAGGATCCGGACGTGCGCTTCGAGGTCGCCAAGAGGATCGTCCAGCACGCCGCCGACTACGGCATCAAGCCTGAGGACATCGTCGTGGATCCGCTCGTCATGCCGATCGGCGCGATGGGAACGGCGGGCCAGCAGGTGTTTCGCCTGGTCCGCCGCCTGCGCGAGGAGCTGAAGGTGAACACCACCTGCGGCCTGTCGAACGTCTCCTTCGGACTGCCGCACCGCCATGCCATCAACGCCGGCTTCATCCCAATGGTAATCGGCGCCGGCATGACAAGCGCGATCATGAACCCCTGCCGGCCGCAGGAAATGGAAATGGTGCACGCCGCCAACGTGCTGAACGGGACCGACCCCAACTGCTCCGACTGGATCATGCGCTACCGCGACCACGCCCCGGCCGCAGCCGCGCCCGGCAGCACAGCCGAGCAGGCACCGGCAGCGTCGTCCGGCGGACGCCGTCGCGGCGGGCGCGACGCGCGCCGCGGCGCTGCCTAACCGCTTGTTCGGGCCGCGCGGCCATGGATAAGCTGCTTGTCGCCGAAAGCGCCGGGAGCGGAATGAGCGGGGATACCGCACAACCGACTGACGCACTGGTCCTGTTCATGCCGTCGGGGCGGCGGGGCCGGTTTCCGCTCGGCACGCCCGTCCTCGATGCCGCGCGGCAGCTTGGGGTCTATGTCGAATCCGTCTGCGGCGGACGCGGCATCTGCGGGCGCTGCCAGGTGAGCGTCGCCGAGGGCGTCTTCGCCAAGCACAAGATCACCAGCGCCGCCTCGCATCTCTCCGCCTTTTCCGACACCGAGACGCGCTACAAGGTAAAGCGCGGCCTGCCCGACGACCGGCGCCTGTCCTGCTCGGCGCTGATCGAGGGCGATCTCGTCATCGACATCCCCGTCGAGTCGCAGACCAACCGGGCGCTGGTGCGCAAGCGCGCCGAAGCGCGGCCGATCGAGCGCGATCCGGTCATGCAGCTCTGCTATGTCGAGGTCGACGAGCCCGACATGGAGCAGCCGCTTGGCGACGCCGACAGGCTGGTGCGCGCGCTGGAAGCGCAATGGGGCTTCACCGGAGCGCGCTGCGAATTCCGGATCATGCCGATCGTTCAGGAAATCCTGCGGCAGGGCGACTGGAAAGCCACCGTCGCCGTGCATGTCGAGGGCATTCCGACGATCGTCTCGATCTGGCCGGGGTTCCACGACACGCTCTACGGTATCGCAGTCGACATCGGCTCGACCACGATCGCCTGCCATCTCTCCGACATGCTGACCGGGCGCACAGTGTCCTCGACCGGCACGGCGAACCCTCAGATCCGCTTCGGCGAGGATCTGATGTCGCGTGTCTCCTACCTGATGATGAACCCCGACGGCTTGCCTGCGCTGACCAAGGCGGTGCGCGGCGCGATCGAGGGGCTGATCGACAAGGTGATCATCGATGCCGGCGCGACCCGCGACGACATTCTGGACGCCGTCTTCGTCGGCAATCCGATCATGCATCACCTGTTCCTGGGGATAGATCCGCGCGAACTCGGCGGCGCGCCGTTCGCGCTCGCCGTCTCCGGCGCCCTCACCTTCCCTGCCCGCAATATCGGCCTTGGCATCAACCAGGGTGCGCGCGTCTACATGCTGCCCTGCATCGCCGGCCATGTCGGCGCGGACGCGGCCGGCGCGACGCTGGCCGACGGGCCCGGCGACAGCGATGAAATCACGCTTCTGGTCGACGTCGGCACCAATGCGGAGATCGTGCTGGGCAACCGGCACCGCATCCTGGCGGCCAGTTCGCCGACTGGCCCGGCGTTCGAGGGCGCGGAGATATCGTCCGGACAGCGCGCCGCACCCGGTGCGATCGAACGCGTGCGCATCGATCCCGACACCCTCGAGCCGAAGATCCGGGTGATCGGTCTCGACGCCTGGTCGGACGAAGCCGAATTCGCCGAGAAGGTGGATCAGATCGGTGTCACCGGCATCTGCGGATCGGGCATCATCGAGATCATCGGCGAGATGTTCCTGGCCGGCATCATCACCCAGGACGGCGTCATCGACGGGTCGCTGGCGGCGAGATCACCGCGCATCGAGGCGACGGGCCGCACCTTCTCCTACCTGCTGTGGCAGGGCGAGCAGGAGATCCGCATCACACAGAACGACGTGCGCGCCATCCAGCTCGCCAAGGCGGCGCTCTACGCCGGCGTCAAGCTGCTGATGGACAAGTTCGGCACGGACCACGTC
>CAJQNW010000115.1 GCA_905479765.1 uncultured Tepidamorphus sp.
GTTGAGCGTTTCGCCGGCCGTGGAATCGACCTTCTGGACCTAAGAAGCCGATTATTGACACCATGCACGATCTGCTCGATCGCTCGGTGTCGAACCGATCAATAGCTTCGGTCTCGACTCTTCCGTTGCCGGTTTTCGTTCCAGATGGAGCGATCCCGGCCGCGCGAAGACGGATAACGGCAGCAGCGCCGCCGCCTCGCGCCCCATCGGCTAAGGAGTCGCTGCAGCGCCCGTGACCACAACATCGGCGATCGAAGCACCAATTGCTAACGAGTCCGGGCGGCGGGAGCTAACTCGTCTGCACAATCGCGAGCCAGACGCCTGAAATTTGGACGCTCTCGATCACCTGTAATACCCGTCCTCGGCCACATCCCGGGTGTTCTTTGATGCGGCCGCGCGGCGTTAGTATTTCCGCGGAAACGTTCCGGCAGGCGCCTTGCCCGCTTGCCAGTTGATACGTCCACGGCAGACGCAGATGCGAGTCGATCCCCCAACATCCACCAGCTTGTCTGAGCCAAGAATCCAACCTACCATTCAGAGCAAGTCGTAAGTCCCACAATAGAGGCAATCGGCCCTCTGTGGGTTGATCCGCGTCAACTGGTCGTGCACCGAACACGTACTCTCCAGACTCTCCAGATTATTCTCACTCAGTGTCATCGATATTGAGGAGGATTCTCTACTTTTCTAAACTCTGGTCCCAAAACCGGTCTAGCTCCTGCCGCCAGCCGGAGTCGGTCGTCTTCTCGAAGTTTGCCCGGTCAACGGTCGGCGCCTCATCGAAGGCCGACTTTGTCGTGTTCAGGACATACAGCTCATGGTCTTCGGTGGCCCGGAGGTCCTTCCACCGCACCGCCACCAGCTTTTTTCCTATGCCAAGGAATCCCCCTCGGGAGGCGAGCACATAGGCAATGTTCTGTTGGACAGGATCGAGCACTACATCCTCTATTTCGCCCACTCTCTCGTCCTGTATCGTACGGATCTCGGCACCGATCACGACATCGGCGCGCATCAGGCCGGTCATCCCAGTCACGGGCTTTGCGTTCTCGATGTGCGCGCGGCGCCAAGCAATCCCCAGGCTCGGATCATCGAGTTCGCTACCCACAAGTTTCTGATGTTGCTCGAATGTCTTGCGCATCGAGCCCAGAACAAGCAGGCAGGCCTCTTCGTCCCCATCCATCGCATAGATATAGGCGGCGTCGCGCAACGCGTAGATCTTTTGACGTGGTGCGCCGCTGCCACCGTAGAAGGAATAGTCATAGTATCCGGATGGTGCCGACATGCCGTAGCCGCCGGGCGGAAGAACGCCAAACCCGACGTCCGCCAGCATTTGGTCGAACGCTTGAAGTTCTTCAGCGCATTGGCCCACGGCCTGTCGCTCTTCCGTCTGCTGGGTAGGCAGGCTCTCCGCGTCGGTGGCGTACGCGCTTGACGAAACCACGATTGCAACCAGCATTGCTGGCACAACAAAACGAAGATTGTTCATGTTCGATACTCCTGTCCCGATTCCGGTTCCCTTGAGCTGCCGGAGACCATCTCTCCACGACCCGGCGCCTTTGGTGATGATTGGATGTCGAGAACCAATTGCGCTTCAGGTTCTTCGTTTCAACCCGTACCCACTAAGCCATGAGTGGCTGCCGGTCGGATATGATGGACGTTAAAGATTCCGATGTTGGCCGATTGCGGCCGGCTGTCGATCGTGTCGCCGGCCGTGGAATCGACCTTCTGGGCCTAAGAAACCGATGCTCGACACCATGTGCTATCGGCTTGAGCGCTCGACGTCGTTCGGGCGGCGGGAGCTGACCCGTCCGCACGATCGCAAGCCATACACCCGAAAGTTGGATGCTCTCGAGCAATGTTGATCCCGGTCCTCGGCCGCATCCCTGGCGTTTTCTCATGCAGCTGCAAGGCGATGCGCCATTGCTGCTGCGGAAGCGTTCCCGCGGGCGCCTTGCTCGCTCGCCAGTCGCTGCGTCCACGGCAGAAGCAGATGCGGATCAATCCCCGCGGCGTCCACCAGCTTGTCGGGGTCTAGGATCCGGAGCCGCCGGTAGTGAAATTCGACGATGCTGTTCCGTTTGAGGCCGCCGAGTACCCGGTTCACATGGACACCGGTGAGGCCCGTCGCGTCGCCGATATGTTCCTGCGTCAGCGGAAGGTGCATCTCCTCGATCCGGTGCCCCGGCCATTGCGCACGACACCGGATGAACAGTTCGAGAAGCAGGTGCGCGATGCGCTCGCGCGCACCATGCCGTCCGATACTGGTGAGATGGCTAAACGACAAGCTGCGGTCCCGCGACATCAGCCACGCAAGCCGCATTCCGATATCCGGATGGCTCCTTAGTGCGCGGCCGAAATTCTCCCGCGGGACGACGCACAAGACGACGTCCGTCAGCGCTTTAACACCAAATGTCGCGAGCGCTCCGCCGCCCGGCTCGAAGCCGAGGACGGCTCCGGGCAGGCCGAAGTGCAGGATCTGCTGCCGTCCATCGGCAAGAAGATTGTAGAGGACGACCCAACCCTCAACGAGATTGTAGATTGCATCACAGGGTTCGCCGATGCCAATCACGTCCTGACCGGCCTTTACGTGTCGATCGCGGGACTTGTACCTGGCGACAACGGGCGCTGCGCTCAAATGGCTCGCTGCGCAAAGTCCGTCGACGCGGGCTCGGCACTTTGCGCAGTCGACAGGGGTGCTCACGGAATTCTTGGCGGAGGTCGACATAGCTTCGTCTCCTGACATTGAATCGAATTTTCACATGGAATGACCTTTCGCTTGGACTGACGCCGCGCGCATCGCGGCCGAACCAAGAGCGGCGTTGCCGCACGCGGTCCGTTGCCACGTTCGCCGAGGCGAACGGCACTCCGTCAGTCGTTCAGATCAGAAATCGGGGAATCGGTGGGTCTCGTTCGAGAATCATCGAACGCGGATCTTGATCGTCGACCCGCAGCAAAAGCGTATGACGCCCTTCCATCGAGAATTCTGAAGATATGCCGGACGTCGCCAAGTTCTGCGAACACGCGGCATGAATGCAATGGTGTGAAGGCGTGCCGCTCTTCGTCTCCCCCGAACCATGCCCTGCTATGTGGGTGTACAGGGAGGTGAGAACTGATCCGCTGCCCGCATCGGGCGCGCCGGCATGGTTACCGTAACTGCCTGGACCGGGCACGAGCACGCCTATGAGCACCAGTATGGCAAGAAACCGCAGCATCTACATTCACATCCAGAGCAGGTTACGCCTCGCAACACGCAGGTACGCTTTTAAAATTAAAACTAGAGCCAATCAGTTTTTTTGCAATTGATCCGTGTCAATGGTTCGTGAATCGGACAGAAAGCAAGTTCGCCAACGATTTTATTGGCATGCGACCGCTCTCGAAAATTATCGGTCGTGGCGGCTCGCATGGAAATTTGTTTGATCGAGCTTAAAGTCCGGCATGTGGCAAACACACTATCGTTACTTGGTTACGATAAAATCCTGGTGTTATCCATGCTTGGACGAACTCCCGAGGTGCCCGCTTCGTCCTGGACAGCCGTCACGGTAATTGACGACGGGTCGAAGCAGATGTTTTGTCCGTTTTTCGGCAAGTGCGACGGCGTGCTGCTGATCGATAGCAACACCGGATCGAGAAAAATCCTGCGAAACGAATGCCACACTGTGGAATCGTTCTGTCAACTCGTCATGAAAGCGAGGCCTAGTCGGCTGATTTGCGGCTTCGTCGGCGAGGTCGAGAAGCGGAAGTTGCGGACGGCCGGGATCGATGTCCGTTTGGGCTCGTTTGCATGCTCGCTCGACGAACTCGTCGCCTGTTTTTGCGATCTTCCCGCCGCGTAGAATATGGAGCGCTTTCGGTAAGTCTCACTTTACGCTATCGGGGAAATGCAAACGGTAGGCTGATGCGAAAGACTTGGCTCTGGACGGCCGTTGCACTGGTCGCGATCGCGGGCGGGTCGTATGCACTATATCTGCTGCTGCAACCGCCGCGGCTGCTTGATCAGGTGCTCTATGGCAACGGGCGTATCGAGGGTACGGAAGTGCGGATGTCCGCCGAGGTTGGCGGCCGAGTGGTCGAGAGCAGCCTTCAGGAAGGCACGACCATAGCGGCAGGCGCTGCCCTGGTCACGCTCGACGACACCGACTTCACCCTGCGCCGAGACCGTGTCGCCGCTGAGATCGAAGCGCTGCGCGCTGAACGCGCGAGGGCGGTCAGCGAGCTGGAAGTCGCGCGTCACCACAGCAAGACCGCCGAAAGCGATCTCACCCGGTATCAGGCACTGAGCGACA
>CAJQNW010000116.1 GCA_905479765.1 uncultured Tepidamorphus sp.
TTCTTGGGTTTTTCAATCTTCAGCGAACGTCAGCGTTCGGGGAGATGGTGCCGCCTAGGTGACTCGAACACCTGACCTACGCATTACGAATGCGCCGCTCTACCAACTGAGCTATGGCGGCCCCATGCGGCGCATGAATAAGCGCGCCGGCAGCAGAATTCAAGCGTCACGATGTCAGAACAGGCCGAAGCGCTTCTTCGGCCGGTCGTCGCCCTCGTCGGGCGGCAGCGGTCCCGGATCGTCCGGGGCATGGCCCATCAGGAAGGGCTGAGCCTTTTCGGGCGCTTCGTCGGCGTCCTCCCCGACGCCCTCGGCGCCTGCTCCCTCGACGATCGGCGCGACCGTCGGGGCGACGGCGCCCGAGGCCTTTTCGTCGACAAACTCCGAGATGGTCTCTTCGGCGGACTCCAATGCGGCTTCCTCGTCCAATTCGGACATGTCAGCGGGAAGCGGCGTCGCGGCGTCGCCCGTGCCGGCCGCGGCGGCTTCTTCGCTCGATTCGGCTTCCGGCTCGCCGGCCCTTTCGTCCGGGGTCGCGTCCGCTTCGGCCTCGGCCGGAACCGGCACCGCGGGCGCCGTCGTTTCCGGGGCGGGCTCGGGCACCGGCTCGTCGGCCGTTGCGGCGGCTTCGGGCGGCGTCACGTCGATCGCTTCGGGCTCCGGCTCGACCTGGGTGTCCCCGGTTGATTCGGCGGCGGCCGCCGCCGCTGCGACAGGTGCTGCGAACGATTCGATCATCGGTGCCGGCGCGGCCTCCGGCTCTTCGTCTTCGACCGGGGGGCTGAGCGCCTCGACCGGCACTTTCCACTCGAAGGCATCGAGATGGCCGCTGATCGGCGAGACCGGGGCCCAGGTCTCCGAGACGTAGCCGTCGGCGGTCCAGACGGGATCGCGCGGGGCGCGCACAGCGCGCGACAGCCATTCGCGCACCTTGCCGGCGTCGCCCGTCTCGCCCTCGGCGATGTCGGCCATCAGCATGCAGATGCGCTGGGTCGGCTGGCTCCGGGTCAGCGGCTCAATGGCGGTGCGAGCCTCGGCCCAGTCGCGCGCCTCTATTGCCGCGACCGCGACGCCGATGCGGCCCTCGACGTTGTTGGGCATCTTGTCGAGCAGCGCCCTGGCGCGCTTCAGCCGGTCGCGGGCGGAATCGCCCGAGCGGGCGTGGGCGTAGATCTCGGCGAGATCGGGGTGCGGCGACAGCCGCCAGGTCTTCTCGATGACGCGGGTGGCCTGGCGGGCGTTTCCGACAGCCGCCGACTGGCGGGCGGCGACGGCGGCGGCGGGCACCAGTTCCGGCGCCAGCTTGTGGGCTTCCAGCGCCAGCGCCATGGCGCGCTCGGGAACGGATTCCTCCCGGTCCAGCGCCTGGGCGGTGAGCAGCACGGCGCGGGCGCGCCTGGCGGCCTTCTTGTCGATCAGGCGGTGCTCGGCGTTGCGCTCGACGGTCGCCAGCGCTGCTTCCCAGTCGCCCTCGCGGGTCTGGGTGTCGAGCAGGGCGTTGGCGGCCCAGGCAAGGCCGGGCGCGCGGGCGGCGGCGCGCTCGATGCAGGCGCGCGCGGTTTCCTCGTCGCCGGCGCGCTGCGCCTCGATGAGCAGGCCGCGCAGGCCGAGCAGCTCGGTGTCGGAGCGCTCGGTCATCGATTCAAATGCGGCGATCGCCGCCTTGCGGTCGCCACTGAGCTGGGCTGCCTGGGCGTCGAGCAGCAGCGTCAGCGGCTCGTTGCGGAGCAGCTTGTGGGCTTCCTTTGAGGCATGGCGGGCAAGACGGGCATCGCCGGCGCCGGCGGCGACCATGCCGCGCGACAGCGCCTTGTAGCCGCGCGTCTGCCGGCGTTCCCTGAAAAACCCGGACATGGCCGAGGGGCCGTGCAGGATCCAGCGGACCAGCGTCCACACGATCATCAGGGCCACAACGAGGACGATCACGCCGACAGCCGCCACCATGACGGTCGTCTCGATCTGCCAGCCCTGCCACTGGAGGACAAGATCGCCGGGGCGATCGGCGAGCCAGGCGGCCCCGAACGCGATCACGCCGACCAGAAGGATATAAAGGGCTACCCGGACCATGCGTGCTTCAAGCCTCGCTCATCGGATCAGTTGTTCGCCGGCGCGGCGGCATCGGCATCGCCGGACGCGCCGGCAGTGCCAGCATTGCCGGTCAGGGATGCGGTCAGCGCCGATGACAGATCTGCCAGCGTGCCGTTGACGGCAATGCGCGCTTTCAGGCTGTCGGCCCAGCCTTTCGAGGCTGCCTTGGCGGTGTCGTCGAGGGAGTCCCATTCCGTTTCGGCGGATTTCAGGTCGCCGCCGTTCAGCGCGGCCTCGATGCGCGCGACGATGGCGCCGCGCCCGGTTCCCGCGACATTGCCGGTCGGACGGACGCGAACCAGGGAGCGGGCACTGTCCATCAGCGAACCGACGATGCCGCTTTGCTGCCCGTCGCCGGTGGCCAGGATGGCGCTGGCCGCCGCCGCGAAGGTGGACTGCAAGGTCGCGACATCCGGAACGCCGGATTTGGCGTGCGCCTCGAGCACGGAGAGATCCGCCGTGTCGCCGACCAGCGGGCGCAATACGCCGATTTCGGCGGCATAGGACTTGCCGGCGTCGACGCTGCGCTGCAGCGCCGTCAGAGCGAGGGTTCCGGCCGTCGCGCGGGCCATCGCGCTTGCTTCGCCGGTGCCGCGGTCTTCGACCGTCTTCTGCAGCGCGGCAAGCTTGGCGTCGACCTCCCTGGGGAGGCTGTCAACCGCGCCGGAGACCTTGTCGAGGTCGGCGCGCATCGCGGCAAGCGTCGTATCCAGTTCCTTCACGCGGTCGGCGTCGGCGGCAGCGCCGGTCTTGCTCAATGCTGCGACGGTATCGGCGGTTTGCTTCATTTGGGCGTCGAGCGCGTCGATCCGGTCCGACAGCGCCTTCACCGCCGCATCGTCGACAGGCTTGCCGTCCGCCGAGACGACGGCGGGGCGCGCCTCGACGCTACCGACCCGATTTTCCAGGTCGGACAGGCGGGTTTCCAGGGCGCCGGCGGCCGTACCGCCGGCCTCGGACACGCTCTGGGCGAGCGAATCGATCTTGGTCTCGACGTCGCCGACGCGGGTGACCAGCGTATTGCGCGGATCCGCACCGAGATCCTTCACCGCCTTTTCGAGGTCGGTAAGCTTGTCGGTGACGGCTTTCGGGACTTCGCGCTTGGTGCCGCTGATGCTCGATTCGACGCCGGCGACCCGGCGGTTGATGTCCCGGATGCTGTCGGCCAACTCGGTGTTCGTAGCGCCGGTCTTCGGGATATAGCCCATGTAGTCGGCGGCCAGATAGGCGCCGAGCGCAAGCACCGCGCCGATGACACCGGCGGCGATCACGCTGGCGCGGCGCGCGGTGGGCAGGTGGGCAGGCTGGGGCGTTTCGGCCTGGGATGTCCCTGTTTCGGCGGGCTCGGCTTCGCGTGCCTCGGCCGCTGCGGTTTCGTCTCCGGGAGTCTCGTCTACCAAGGTACCGGATTCGGCACCATCGGTTTCAGCGGTTACCGGTTCGCCGGATTCCGAGACTGCCGCCGGTTCGCCTTCGGCCTCCGGCGCGGCGTCTTTCGCCGCTTCCGACAGGTCCGCGGTTTCCGCGCCGGTCTCCGAATACTGCGTCGTTTCCACGGGCGCGTCGGTTGCATCCGCGCGGGGCGCTTCGGGCTCGGGGATGAGTTCCGCCTCACCTTCTATGACGGGCGGCGGAACGGCCTTCTTGCGGCGGGTCTTCCGACCGCCTGCGTTCTTCGGACCCGAATTGTTCTGATTGTCGTCGCCGTTGCTCATGCTTTCCGGTCCCGTCGTTACGAGCCGCCTCTGACGCACGGTCCGTCCCGATTTTATACACGCTTTGCCCCGAGTGTGGCGAGGCGAAGCGTCTCAGTGTCTCAGACGACCTTTTAAGAAACGCTCAAGCGATTCGATCATCGCGGATTCGTCGGGTGTATTGGCGACGACATTATGACCGAAACCGGCCGCGCTTGCCTTGTCGGCGACATTTGGCGACATCACGATCGCCGTTGTCTTCGCCAGTCGCCCGGTGAGGCCGGCATTCGCGGCGAGGCGGCCGAAGCATTCCGCGCTTCTCGGCGAGTAGAGCAGCACCGCGTCGACGTCGTCGTGCTCCAGCGCGTCAACGGCTGCCTCCGGCAGCCGGCCCGCCGACAGCGATTCGTAGACGATGCGGCGCTCGACGCCGTAGCCGGCCAAGGCGAGTTCGACGCTCAAGTCTCCGGCAACGTCACGGCCACTCAAATGCACCAATAAGCCCTCACCTGGTTCGATCTCGTTGCGAAGCAGCCCGGCCAGATCTCCGACCGCGCCCGAGGCGGAGCGAACTGTCGTGAAGCCGGCCTCACGCGCGGCTTCCGCCGTGCGGTCGCCGACTGCATAAAGGGGAATGCCCAGAAGGCCCGGGAGTTCCGCGCGACCGGCAATCGCCCGGATCGCATTGGTGCTGGTGACGATCAGCGCCCGACAGGTCACCGGCAGATCCGGGTTGTCATAGACGCGGATTTCGATGGCAGGGGCGGCGATTGCCGCAATTCCGTGCTCTGCAAGCCGGGCGATTGTTCTTTCGCTGTCGAGTGCCGCCCGGGTAACCAGGACCGTCACGTCGCCGCCCTGAGCGCGGCCAGGAAATCGGGGCCGGCGCGTGCGATGATGTCCTTGCCGGCGTCCAGGCCGATTGCCGTAGCGTCTTCCAGGGCGCCGTCGCGGATCGTCTCGAATTCCTCCGCCCCGTCGACGCTCAAAACGAGGCCGCGGAAGCGCAGCCTGTCGCCCTCGACGACGGCATGGCCGGCGATCGGCGTGCGGCAGGAGCCGTCGAGGATCGCGAGAAAGGCGCGCTCGCAGGCAAGCGCGGTCGCGGTCGGCGGATGGTCGAGGGCCGCGACGAGCGGATTGATGCGGGCGTCACGGGCGCGTGTTTCCACCGCGATGGCGCCCTGGCCGATCGCGGGCGGGAAATCCTCGAGCGGAATGATGGCGGTTGCCTCGTGCGCGTTGCCGAGACGCTTCAGGCCGGCCAGCGCCAGCAACGTCGCGTGGACGTCACCGGCCTCCAGCTTGCGCAGCCGTGTCTGCACATTGCCGCGGAATGTGACGACCTTCAGGTCGGGCCGGGCGCGCCGCACCAGCGCCTGGCGGCGCAGCGAGGCGGTGCCGACGACGGCGCCATGCGGCAGGTCGGCGATCGATCCGGCGACGCGGCTTAAAAAGACGTCGCGCACGTCCTCGCGTTCCAGGAACGCGGTGAGCACCAGGCCGTCGGGCAGCACGGTCGACATGTCCTTTGCCGAATGCACCGCGACGTCGGCGCGGCCGTCGAGCAGCGCTTCCTCGATTTCCTTGGTGAACAGCCCCTTGCCGCCGGCTTCCGACAGCGCGCGGTCCTGGATCCGGTCGCCGCTGGTCTGCAGGACGAGGATCTCGGTCATCGCGTCGGGCAGGCCGTGGGCGGCGCGCAGGCGGGTTGCGACCTCCTCTGCCTGGGCGAGGGCGAGCGGGCTACCCCGCGTTGCAATACGGATCGGTGTATCGGACAAGTCGGGCTCTTCGGGATGACAGTCGGTATCGGCGCCGACTATAGAGACGGGCAGCGAAATTTGAAAACCGCCAGCGAAGCGAAATCCGACATGGGCATTTCCGGCCTGCGAGTGCTGGGCATCGAGACGAGCTGCGACGAGACGGCGGCGGCGATAGTCGTGCGCGACGAAGACGGCGCCGGTCATGTCGTGTCGAACGTGGTGCTGAGCCAGCTGGACGAGCATGCGCCCTATGGCGGCGTCGTGCCGGAGATCGCCGCGCGGGCCCATGTCGAGACGCTGGACGGGCTGATCGCTCAGGCGCTGGAAGAGGCCGGCTGCGGTTTCGACGATCTCGACGGGATCGCGGCAACGGCTGGACCGGGTCTTATCGGCGGGCTTCTGGTCGGGCTGATGACCGGCAAGGCGATCGCGGCGGCGACCTCCAAGCCGTTCGTGGCGGTGAACCATCTCGAGGGGCACGCGCTGACGGCGCGGCTGACCGACGGTGTCGGTTTCCCCTACCTCTTGCTGCTCGTCACCGGCGGCCATACCCAGATCGTCAAGGTCGAGGATGTCGGGCGCTACCGGCGCTGGGGCACGACGCTCGACGATGCGGTGGGCGAAGCCTTCGACAAGGTCGCCAAGATGCTCGGTCTCGGCTGGCCGGGCGGGCCGGCTGTCGAGCGGCTTGCCGAGAAGGGCGATCCGGCGCGCTTTGCCTTTCCAAGGCCGATGACGGGCCGGGCGGGCTGCGATTTCTCGTTTTCCGGCCTGAAGACCGCGGTGCGGCTCGAAGCCCAGCGGATCGCACCGCTGTCGGATACCGATGTGGCCGATCTGTGCGCGTCCTTCCAGGCGGCGATCGTCGATTGCCTTGCCGAGCGGACAGAGCGCGCCCTGGTCCGGTTCGAGGAGGAATCCGGCGGGGCGGCTCCCGTGCTGGTCGTGGCCGGAGGGGTTGCGGCCAACAGGGCGGTCCGCGCGCGGCTCGACGGGCTTGCGGCATTGCATGGGGCGCGGCTGGTGGCGCCGCCGCTGAAGCTTTGCGGCGACAACGCAGCGATGATCGCCTGGGCCGGGTGCGAACGGCTGGCGCGCGGCTTGACGGATACGCTGGACGCGCCGGCGCGGGCGCGCTGGGGGCTTGAGGAGATTCACGCGGCATGAGCGGAATCGAAACCATCGGAGTCATCGGGGGCGGCGCCTGGGGCACGGCGCTGGCCGGCGTCGCGGCGCGGGCCGGGCGGTCGGTGCGGGTCTGGGCGCGCGATGCCAAGACCGTCGACGACATCAACCGCCACCACGAGAACCGGTTGCGGCTTCCCGGCATAGCGCTGGATGAGACGATATCCGCGACGCGGTCGCTTGCCGAAGTGTGTGACGCCGACGCGGTGATCCTGGCGGTGCCGGCGCAGGCGGTACGCTCGGTCGCGCAGGAGATGGCAGGCGTTCTGCCTCAAGGCCGTCCGGTCGTCATCTCCGCCAAGGGTCTGGAGCGCGGCAGCGAGGCCTTCATGTCGGATGTGCTCGCCGAGGTGCTGCCGCAGGCGATTCCCGCCGTCCTGTCGGGGCCAAGCTTCGCCGACGACGTGGGGCACGGTTTGCCGACCGCGGTAACGCTCGGCTGCGCGCAGGACGAACTCTGCGAAGCCCTGGTCGCGGCGATCGGGTCGAGCGGCTTCAGGCCCTACCGGTCGAGCGACCTGATCGGCGTCCAGGTCGGCGGCGCGGTGAAGAACGTGCTGGCGATCGCCTGCGGCGTGGTGATCGGCAAGGCGCTGGGGGCCAGCGCGCACGCGGCGCTGGTGGCGCGCGGATTTGCCGAGATGTCGCGGTTCGGGCAGGCGCTCGGCGCGCGGTCCGAAACGCTGGCGGGTCTCTCAGGGCTCGGCGATCTGGTGCTGACGGCGACCAGCGCGCAATCGCGCAACTACTCCTTCGGCCTGGCGCTCGGGCGCGGCGAAGACGTCAAGAGCCTGCTGGCGCCGGGCCGGCCGGTGACCGAGGGCGTGTGGACGGCGCCTGCCGTCGTCGACCGCAGCCGCAAGCTCGGTATCGAGATGCCGATCTGCCAGGCGGTCGCGGCGGTGGTCGCCGGCAAGGTCGGCGTCGACGCGGCGATCGAGGGGCTGCTGTCGCGGCCGTTCCGACAGGAGGGATAGGCTACTGTGCCGGTCAGGTCAGCCAGATCGGCGCGATCGACAGGGCCAGGAGCGCGCCGAGCGAACCGTTCAGGATCATCCATTGGCGCGGAGTCCGCACCACCCGCGCCAGCACAGTTCCGCCCAGGCACCACAAAGACAGCGATGCGGCTGCCGCCACGGCGAATGTTCCACCGAGGATCGCGGCAAGGCTCAAGGGATTTGCGGCGAGGGCGGAGAACGACGCTGCAGCCCCCAACGCCATGGTCCAGCCTTTCGGATTGACCAGCAGCAAAAGCGCTCCGCCGGCAAAGCCGATAGGCACGGCGCGGCCCGTGTCGCCGGTTCCCGGGGCGCCGGCTCTGGCGATCCGGACCGCCAGCCAGAGCAGATAGGCCGAGCCGACAAGCTTCAGGGCGAGGGACAGCGCGGGCACGGATTGCACCAGCGCGCCGAGGCCGGTTGCCGCGGCGGCGACGAGGACCGCCAGACCGAAAGCGATGCCGGCGATCAGCGGCAGGCTCCGGGCATAGCCGAACCGGCTCCCCGATGCGGTGGCAAGTGTGGTCGCCCCGCCCGGCGTGATCGTCGCGACGGCAGCAAAAAGGGCGAAGGAATAGACCATGTCCGGCATGTCGGGCCCGTTGGCAAGGCCTCGACGGTAAGGGCAAGATATAGTATTATGAAAGGCAATATTATTTATCCAATAAATTAGATAAGCTAATAGGTAAAATGATCCGCAATCTCGACATCAGCCTGCTTCGCGCCTTCGTGACGGTTGCCGGCACCGGCAACATGACGATGGCCGCGAATCGTCTTGCGCTGACCCAGGGTGCCGTCAGCCAGCAGATCAAGCGGCTCGAGGACATGCTGCAGACCGCCTTGTTCGACCGCGCACAAAGGAAGCTCCGGCTGACCCGGCAGGGCGAGCGGCTGCTCGGCCTGTCGTACCGGTTTCTGCAGCTCAACGACGAGATCATCGCCGAGATGGTGGGCCCTGCCGTCGGCAGCAGGGTCCGGCTCGGAATCCCCTATGACCTGGTGGGGCCATGGCTGCCGATGCTGCTGCCGGGCTTCTCCGAAGCCAACCCGCATATCGAGATCGATCTTGTCTGCGCGGCCTCGACGGACCTTGCCGCGCAACTAGACCGGGGCCAGCTGGATGTCGCGATCATCGAGGAGCCGGCCGATACGGCGGCGGGCGAATGCCTTTGCGTCGAGCGGCTGCTGTGGCTCGGCGGGCCGAACGGCAAGGCCCACGGAAAGCGGCCGCTGCCGCTGTCGATCGTCAGCCAGGCCTGCGTCTTCCGGCCGGCCGCCCATGCCGCCCTCAAGCAAGCCGGTATCGACTGGCGGGTGGTCTTCGAGAACGGCAACATGGAGGCGACGATGACCACGGTGCGGGCCGATCTCGCGGTGACCCCGTCGCTGGCCTCCGTCGTGCCTCCCGACCTCGACATCCTGCCCGCCGATGCGGGCCTGCCGGAATTGCCGAACTTCGCGATCAGCCTGTTCATGCGCGAGAATCACGGCGACCGGGCCGTTGACGAACTGGCCGGGCACATCCGCCGGGTCTTCGTCAACCGAAGCCGGTACAGCGCAATAGCGGCCGAATAGGCCTGAGACTGACGAGAAAATTGAAGGGCCGGGCTTTCGCCCCTATCGTTCGCCGCGAATCGCGCCGTGCGGATGGCGCTGCACATTTAACGGAGAGGCGGCATGGCCTATTGGCTGTTCAAAACGGAGCCCAACACCTGGTCCTGGGAGGATCAGGTGAAGAAGGGCAAGAAGGGCGAAGAGTGGGACGGGGTGCGCAACTACCAGGCGCGCAACTTCATGCGGGCGATGGAAGTCGGCGATCTCGGATTCTTCTATCACTCGGTCAACGAGAAGCGGATCGTCGGGATCGTCGAGGTGATCGCCACAGTCCATCCCGATTCGAAGGATGGAACGGGAACCTGGGAGTGTGTCGATATCGCCGCCGTCGAGCCGGTTCCCAATCCCGTCACGCTCGACGATATCAAGGCCGAGCCAAAGCTTGCCGACATGGTGCTGGTCAACAACTCGCGGCTGTCGGTGCAGCCGGTCGCGGCGAACGAGTGGAAGCTGGTCCGCAAGATGGGCGGGCTTCAGGGCTGATGGGCGGCGGGAGGCGGCCGGCTGCCGGGTCGTGACAGCCTGATCGCGATCACCGCGCCGATGACCGCGCCGGCGAACAGCCCGACGATGCCCGTCACCGTACCGGCGTAGCCGCACGCACCCTCGACGCATCCGGCCGCGGCCTGATAGGCGAACCCGCCGATGAAAAAGCCAATGGAGGTGCCGATCATGGCGCCGACGATCGCGCCAACGGCCGCAAGCAGGATCGAACGCATGGGCAGGCCCCTTCCGGTTTGAACGATAAAAAAATGCAAACACAATCGGCCGTGATCGCGTCGGCGGACCGGCGCTTCGACTTCATCCGTAACAATACCATGACACGGCCGGTTCCGCTGTGTCCGGAAATCGCGATCCGCGTCGCCGACGAGGCATTCCCGCTCTGGGAGAAGACCGAAGACGATCTCGGCGAGATGGGCCTGCCGCCGCCGTTCTGGGCATTCGCCTGGGCCGGGGGACAGGCGCTGGCGCGCTACGTGCTCGACCATCGCGAGACCGTTCGCGGCAAGGTGGTGCTCGATCTGGGTGCGGGCTCCGGCCTTGTGGCGATCGCCGCGATGATGGCCGGGGCGTCGCACGTAACCGCCGCCGATCCGGATCCCTGGGCGGGTGCGGCGATCGGTCTCAACGCGGCGCTGAACGGCGTTTCGCTCACCGCGGTCGCGGACGACCTGCTCGATCAATCAGGCGCGGGGTTCGAGACCGTCCTGGTCGGCGACCTGTTCTACGAAAAGCCGATTGCCGAGCGTGTGCTGGGATTTCTCGTCCGCTGCTCGGCGTCCGGCGCGACCGTGCTGATCGGCGATCCGGGCCGGAGCTATCTGCCGAAGGACCGGCTGGAGAAGATCACCGACTACGGCGTGCCGACGACGCGGGCGCTGGAGGACGCCGAAATCAAACAGACCGCGGTATGGCGGCTTGCCGGCACGCCATAAGGTGGCAAGGCGGCCATTCGAAACACTGAAACCTGCGGGAGGAGGCGACATGAAGAGCTACATGGTGACGGGCGGCGGCGGCGTCAGGCTACACGTGGAAGAGGCCGGCAACCCCCACGGGCCGCCCATCCTGTTCATCCATGGCTTCAGCCAGTGCGGATTGTGCTGGCGCAAGCAGTTCGAGTCCTTCCTCGCCGACGGGCACCGGCTGGTGCGGATGGATTTGCGGGGCCACGGCCTGTCCGAAAAACCGAAGGATGCCTATGGCGACTCCAGGCTGTGGGCCGAGGACGTGGCCGCCGTGATCGGCGACCTCGACCTCGACCGGCCGATCCTGTCGGGCTGGTCGTATGGCGGCGCCGTCATCTGCGACTACCTGCGCTTCAACGGCACCGACCGGATCGGCGGCGTCCAGCTCGTCGGCGCCCTGTCCAAGCTCGGCAAGCCGGTGGTTCCCTTTATCGGGACAGAGTTCCTGGGCCTGAATTCCGGATTCTTCTCCTCCGACGTGGAAGAAAGCACCGCCGCGCTGAGCCGTGCGGGGCGGCTCCTCATGTCAGTCGAGCCGAGCCGGGAAGACGCCGCGTTCTTTCTGGGCTTCAGCATTTCCGTACCGCCGCATGTGCGCAAGGGCCTGCTGTCGCGCACGGTCGACAACGACGATCTGCTGACCGCGCTGAGCGCGCCGGTGCTCCTGAGCTACGGCTCGAAAGACGAGATCGTGCTGCCGTC